>JAPKBZ010000020.1 GCA_028823175.1 Myxococcota bacterium | reverse complement strand
CACTCATGCCGAGGGGCTCCCGGATCCCGTCCTGTTCATCGATGATGAACTCCTGGGGAATCACATGGATTACCTCGCGGTCCATGGGGATGGCGACCGCCTTGGCCGCATCGATGACCCGCTTGACGTCGATCTCGTGAACCTCGCCGTCCTTGACCGCGACGACGCCGTGGCTGTTGAAGGCACGGATATGCCCCCCCGCGATGCCCGCGTAGACCGACGTGATCTCGCAATCCGCCATCAGTTCCGCCTCTTCTACGGCGTGCTTGATGGAGGCCACCGTGGCATCGATGTCGATGACCACGCCCTTACGGAGCCCGGTCGACGGATGGGTCCCGATTCCCACCACGTCGATGCCGGTCTCGGTTTGCTCGGCGACGACGGCACAAATTTTGGTTGTGCCGATGTCGAGCCCGACGATCAGTTCGTTATTGCGTGTCATTTTGCTTCCCCCTGGATGGCCGGCCGAATCCTCGGCCGGCCCGTTGTGGACGAGAGGTGCATCCGCACCCATTCGCCGCTTGTTTCCCGCTTCTTCCGAAGCGAAAGGTCTGTGTCGACTCAAGTCCTTCGCGTGTTTTCTATTCGGGACTCCTGGCTGGCCTGAGATTTTAAATTTCAAAAAGGGTCATGAATCGAGTCTCTTCCGTGTTCGGCTCGGGATCCCCCGGCGCAGGACGGCCTGGTTGGCAAAGCGCAGATCGATGAGAACGCGTTCGCCTCCAAGGGCGTCGAGAATCTGCTCGCTGCGAATGAGCTGAGCGAGGCGGTCGATGCGGGCGGTCAGGTCACGCCGGCCGAGGAGCACGTCGACGCTGCCGCGCAGCATCCAGCCCTCGGAATCGTTCTGGGCGGGCAGGTGGACCGCGAGCGGGTCTTCCCCGGCCCAGAGATCGGCGAAGCGCGGCTCCCGGAGCCGCTCGAAGAGGGCGAGGGCCTCGACCAGCACGCGATGATCCTGATGGCTGGCCAGACTTTCGCCGCCGATCAGGCGGGGAAGCCCGGGATCACTCGGCGTGGCGGGGAAGACATGGCCCGAGGCGTCCACCAGCCGAGCCGGGCGAGACGACGCCTGCAGCGGGATTAGGACGGCCCTGGGTTCGCGCTCCTGCACCCGGATGAGCAGGGTCGACGGCGGCAAGCGCAGCACGTCAGCTTCCCGGATCCAGGCCTCGCGGGTGAGCCGCTCGGCGATGGCTGGAGCATCGATGGCCGCCAAGGGCGTTCCCCGCTCGATGCCGGTGGTCTCCGCGATTTGGGCGAAGGAGAGGCGACGATTGCCCTGGATCGCCATACTTTCGAGTAGGGGCAGGTCGTCGTGAAGCCAGAGCCCCAGTCGCTCTTCTATGGGCGTCCAAAGCAGGGCCCCCGCCCCCATCGAGGCGGCGAAGAGAAGCGAGAGGATCAGCCGTGTGCCCGTCCGAGTGGCGGAGAGGGATTCCCGGCCGAGTCGGAGCCGACTCTGGCCCCGGCGGGCCGAGCCGGCTGTCCGTTTCTTGCCGACCTTCCGGTTGCCCCGGGCGGTCTGCTTGCGGACCGGTTTGCGCCGGGACGAGTGGCTATAGCTCATGGCGTTCTCCCCAGAAGATGAACCTCGGTCTTGAGTTCGACTCCGCAGTCCTCGCGCACCCCGGCTTGGGCGCGCTCGATCACGGCCAGCACGTCGGCGGCGCTGGCTCCGCCCACGTTGGCGATGAAATTGGCGTGGACGCGGGAAATCTCGGCGCCGCCGACGCGCAGACCGCGCAGTCCCGCCGCTTCGATCAGCCGGCCCGCAAAATCGCCTTCGGGGTTTCGGAAAACCGATCCGCAGGAGGGGACGTCGAGGGGCTGGGTCGCGCTGCGGCGCGCGAGCAGGCGGTCGACTTCGCCCTTGATCGCATCCCGGGACGAGGCCTCCACGGCAAAGCGCGCCGAGACGACCACGGCACCGGCGGGCAGGCCCCGGAGTTCGCGGTAATGAAAGTCCAGCCGCTCCCGGGGAATCCGTTTCTCCGCCGGTTCGCCCGGCGTGACGATCCCGATCTCCAGGGTGACATCCTTGAGCTCGCGCACCCCGATCCCCGCATTCATCATGATCCAGCCACCGACGGTGCCGGGGATGCCGGCTGCAAATTCCATCCCGGAGAAGGCCCGGTCCAGGCAGAAGCGGGTGATGGCGGAGTGGGAAATGCCGGCTTCGGCGTAGATCGACGGGCCTGGCCGCTCTTCGAGCCCGCGGAATTTTTTCAGGCTGATAACGACGCCGTCGATGCCCTCGTCGGCCACGAGGCAATTGAAGCCCGCGCCGACCACGGTGTGGCGGAGCCCGTGTGCCTGGCAGGCCGCCAGGACCGCTGCCAACTCGGGACGGCTGGTCGGGGTCGCCAGGGCATCGGCGGGCCCACCGATCCGCAGCGAAGTTTGGCGTGTCATGGGGGCGTCGAAGGCCACGTGCTCGCCGAGGGCGTTGAGCAGGGCGCTGCGAGCAGACTCGGTCATCATGCGTCGCCCTCCCCGGACTCGTCCGCGAGGCGCTCGAGGATCTGTCCGCCGAGTCGAGCGATGTCGCCGGCGCCCAGGGTGAGGACGAGGTCGCCCGCGGCGAGCTCGCTCGGGAGTTCGGCGCGGACGCGCTCGAGATCAGCGACGAAGCGGACGTCGCCGTGCCCCTGGCCGGCGATCTTTTCGGCGAGGACCCGGCCGTTGACGCCGGGGATCGGCCGATCGCCGGCGGGATAGACCTCGCTGATGATCACGACGTCGCTGGCCCCGAACGCCGAGGCGAATTCGTCCATACAGTCCCGGGTTCGGGTGTAGCGATGGGGTTGGAAGACGCTGACGATGCGGCCGGAGTGGACGCTGCGGGCCGCTTCGAGGGTGGCTCGCAACTCGGCGGGGTGATGGGCGTAGTCATCGACGACCTGGATATTTCCGCACGTGCCCAGGGCTTGGTAGCGACGCTCGACGCCGGCGAAATTCGCGAGCCCCCGGGCCGCGGCCTCGGGCGCGATGCCCAATTCGAGGCCTACCGCGATGGCCGCCAGGGCGTTGAGGGTGTTGTGTCGGCCGGGGAGTGGTAACGCGACTTCGCCCAGGCGGCGCCCGTCCAGGCTTAGGGTGAAGCTCGAGCCGGTGCCAAGGGCGACTGGGTCACTCGCCCTCAGGTTCGCGTCGTCGTCGAACCCATAGGTCAGCCGGCGCCCTGTCAGGCGCGGCAGGATGGCCCGAACCCCGGGGTGGTCGATGCAGAGGACGGCGAGGCCGTCCTTGGGAATAGCGTTGGCGAACTCAACGAAGGCGTCCTCAAGCGCTTCGAAGCTTCCGTAGTGGTCGAGATGCTCGGGGTCGATGTTGGTGATGACAGCGATCGCCGGCGCGAGAAGCAGGAAGGAACCATCGCTTTCGTCGGCTTCGGCGACGAGCAGGGGGCTCTGGCCCACCCGGGTTCCGCTCAGGTTTGCGCCGGTGCCCATCACCCGCCCGCCGACGATCGAGGTGGGATCGAGTCCCGCCCCGGCGAGCAGGTGTCCGATCAGCGAGGTGGTGGTCGTCTTGCCATGGCTTCCTCCCACGGCGATGCCGCGTTTGGGTTCCATGATCTCGGCTAGCAACTGCCCCCGGCGAATCATGGGAATCGCCCGGCGACGGGCCTCGACGAGTTCGGGGTTGTCGGCGGCGATGGCCGTGGAGGCCACGACTCGGCGGGCGTCGCCGAGGTTTCCCTCTTGGTGGCCCTGGTGGATCGCGATGCCGAGTCCGGCGAGTCGGCGGGTGGTTGCATTTTGGTTGAGGTCCGAGCCCGAGACGCTTTCGCCGTGGGCGTTGAGGTACTCCGCCAGGCCCGACATGCCCACGCCTGCGATGCCCACGAAATGAATGCTGCCGGCTGAGGCTGTCATCGGGATTCTCCCGTGGCCAGCGGCACGCAGGCTTCGATGATGCGCTCGGCGGCGTCGGGCTCCGCAAGGGAAGCGGCGGCCTTGCTCATGGTCCGAAGGCCTTCCGGGTTCCGAATGAAACCCTCGAGCAGGACCCAGAGGGCTTCGGGATCCAAGGGGTGAGATTCAAGGCGGATCCCCGCGCCGGCCTCGGCGAAGGCCCTGGCGTTGGCGGCTTGATGGTCGTCTGCGGCGAAGGGATAGGGGACGAGCAGCGCCGGCAGACCGGCCAGGGCGAGTTCGGCGACGGTAAGAGCGCCCGCTCGGCAGAGAGCGAGATCCGCCCAGAGATAGCGTGCGGGCATGCCGGGTTCGAAATCGACGACCTCGGCGTTGATGCCGCCCTGTTGGTAGGCCGCCTGAACCCGTTCCCGGTCGGCGGCGCCGGACTGATGGAATATCTTCAGTGCCACCCCCGAGAGTCTTGGGGCAAGGCTCATCATTATTTCGTTGATTTGCTGCGCGCCCTGGCTTCCGCCGAAGACGAGCAGACGCAGGGGGGTTCGGGGGGGCTTCCGCGCTCTCGCTCCCGCGAAGGCCTGGATCAGGCTACTGCGGAGTGGAATTCCGAAATGGTGGATGGGGCTCCGGGTCTTCAGGGCCTGGGCGGTGGAGGCAAATCCCACGAAGACCTGGCGGGCAAAACGGGCGGTCAGGCGGTTGGCCCGGCCGGGGATCGCGTTGGGTTCGAGTAGGGCCAGGGGGCAGCGCGTGAGCAGCGCGGCCAGAGCCGCCGGAATCGCGGCGAAACCACCGACCGAGACAACCACGTGGGCCTGATGCGTGCGCAGGGCAACCCGGGCGCGGCCGACCTGGCCGAGGGTGCGCCAGAGGCCGGAGATGCGCCCCGCCAGGCCCCGGCCCATGACTTGTTCGCTCGGCAGGGCGAGGAGTTCGAAGCCCGCCTCGGGAACCAGCCGCGCTTCGAGTCCCCGTTCCGATCCGATGAAGAGCACGCGGTCGCCGCGTCGGACAATGATTTCGGCGAGGGCGAGGGCGGGGGTAACATGCCCCCCGGTTCCGCCGCCTGCGATGACCCAGTTGAGCGTCATCGTTTCCTCCGAGCTTTGGATCGCGAGCCTGCGGGCTCTCGGGCCGCGCTGAGAAGCAGGCCCAGCGCCACGCAGCACATGACGAGGGAGGTGCGTCCGTAGGAGAGGAAGGGCAGGGTGAGCCCCTTGGTGGGCAGCATGCCCATCACCACGGCAGCATTGATGATGGCGGGTAGAGTGAGCAGGCTCGTCATTCCGAAGGCAACGAGCAGGGCGAAGCGATCTCGGGCGTGGGCTGCGATGCGCGAGCCCGCGACCAGTAGGCAGACGAACCCCCCGAGAACGACCAGGACGCCGACCAATCCGAGTTCCTCGGCGACCAGGGAGAGGATGAAATCGGTGTGGGCCTCGGGCAGGTAGGCGAGTTTCTGCTGGCCATTGCCCAGCCCCACGCCGAAGAGGCCGCCGCGTCCGAAGGCCACGAAGGATTGGGTGAGTTGGTAGCCCTCGCCCTGGGATGTGGCCCAGGGGTTCATGAAACCGGTGATGCGCCGCAAGGCGTAGGGGTTGTAGCTGACATAGGCCGCGATTCCCGCGATGCCGACCAGGCCGGGGGCGATCAGGCGCGAAAGGCGCGTTCCGGCGACAATCAACAGCAGCCCGACGAGGCCGGCGAGCAGGACCGCATTGCCAAGATCCGGCTGGAGCAGGAGCAGCGCCATCGGGGGCAGGGCCAGGCTGGCTGCGATCAGAGTGCGCGTTCCTGAAAGTTCGTCGCGTCCATCCCTGCGAGCCACCAGGGTGGCCACGAGCAGGAGCGTGGTGAGCTTGCACATTTCTACGGGTTGGAAGCGGAAGCCAAGGCCTGGAACTTCGAGCCAGCGTTGGGCGCCGTTAACCTTGACGCCAAAGAATTCGACCGCGAGGAGCAGGCCCAGGGAGAGAAGCCAGAGGGGCAAGGCGAGTCGCCGCCACTTATCAATGGGCGTCCACATGATGACCGCTGCCATCGTCAAGCCGACGGCCAGGGCACTGACGTGGCGAAGGAAGAGCGGGGGCAGGGTTTGGTCCAGGGCGAGGGTGGCCGTCGTGCTGTAGCTCATCACCATCCCCATGGAAGCGAGCAGGAGAATCGAGACGAGCACGCGGGTATCCGCTCCCTGGACCAAACCCTGCCCCTGCGCGGATCCCTTGCGAGTGGAGTGGCGCGGGCTCTTTGTGGTTTTCTTCGTCATGCGGGGCTTTCTTCGGTGAGGCGCCCGACGGCGGTCCGAAAGCACTCGCCTCGGTGCTCGAAACTTTTGAATTGATCGAAGCTCGCGCAAGCGGGGGCGAGAAGGACGATGTCGCCGGGGTCGGCGAGGGAAGCCGCTCGGCCCACTGCGGCATCGAGATCGCCGCAGGACTCCCAAGGGACTCGGCCCTCGAGGACTTCGGCGAGGGTGTCGGTCGACTCGCCGATCAATAGCGCGATCTTGACGCGCCCCTGGGCGACTTCGGCCAGGGGCGCGAACGAAAGCCCCTTGCCCCTGCCCCCGGCGATCCAGAGCACCGGCGCTTCGCATCCCTCGATGGCGCGCTGGGCGGCTCCGGGGTTGGTTGCCTTGGAATCATTGATCCAGCGCACCGGGCCCGGGGCAGGAACGACTTCGCAGCGATGGGGAAGGGCCTGAAAGTTGGAGAGGGCCTGACTCGCGCTCAAGGGGGCGACGCCCGCCGCCCAGGCGGCGGTCAGCGCGGCGAGCACGTTGTCGCGGTCATGGGCGGAGAGGCCGCTTCCCGATGCCAGGGGGACTCGCTCGAGGGTGTGGCCATCGGCGAAGGTGGCGACGCCCGCATCGATCCAGGCCGCCCGGGGGTGGTTGCTCAACGAGGGCGGTGACTGCCGGCTGAAGGGAATGACTTCACCCCGGGCATGCTCTGCGAAGCCGCGGACCAGCGCGTTGTCGAAGTCGAGCACGGCGACGTCGCCCGGACCCTGGTTCTCAAGGATTCGGCGCTTGGCCGCGCTGTAGCCGGCGAGATCACCGTGGCGATCCAAGTGGTCGGGGGTGATGTTGAGGATTACCGCAACCTGGGGCGCGAAACTCTCGATTGTTTCCAACTGGAACGAGGAGACTTCGAGGACGGCTATGTCGAGGGGCTTTCCGGGAAGGGAGAGCGCCGGGGTGCCCACGTTGCCCGCGGCTTCTGCCCGGCGCCCTGCGGCGTTCAGCATGGCCTCGATCAGGCGAACTGTGGTCGATTTTCCGTTGGTGCCGGTCACCGCGATGACGGGAATCGCGAGAGCTCGCCCAGCCAGTTCGATATCACCCCAGACCCGGGAGGCCGCCTTCGCGTAGCGGGAGGGCGGTATGCCGGGGCTGGGAACGACGAGGTCGAAGCGCGAAGGGTCGGGAAAGGGTTGGCCGCAGACGAGTTCGACCTGGGGGCCGAGTTCCCGGGCGATCTCGGATTCGGGTGCGTCGAAGAGGACGTCGGCGCTCCGCTCATCGGCCGCAATCACCCGAGCGCCTCGTTCGGCGCAAAAGTGCGCCGCGCTGCGGCCGGACATGCCGAGGCCGAGCACGAGAATCTCCATGCCCTCGAGGTTCAGGGAACCTATTTCAGTCAACCTTTTTCCTTCAACGCATCAGCGCAATTTCAGCGATGAGAACGCGACCAAGCCGAGAATGATCGAAATGATCCAAAAACGGACAACGATCTTCTGCTCGGCCCAGCCGAGTTTTTCGAAATGGTGGTGAATCGGGGCCATCAGGAAGACCCGGCGGCCGGTCATCTTGAACCAGCCGACCTGGATGACGACCGAGGCCGCTTCGACGACGAAGATTCCGCCCACCACGGCGAGGAGAACCTCCTGCCGAATCAGCACGGAAACTGTTCCCAGGGCGCCGCCGATCGCCAGGGCACCCACGTCGCCCATAAAGAGATCGGCGGGAGAGGCATTGAACCAGAGGAAGCCCAGGCTTCCGCCCACCAATGCGCCGCAGAAGATGGCGAGCTGGCCCGCTCCGGGGACGTGCTTGATGGCGAGATAATCTGCGATGTTGGCATGGCCGGCGGCATAGGCGAGCCCGGCGAAGGTGCCGGCCGCGATCATAACCGGCCCTATGGCGAGGCCGTCCAGCCCGTCGGTGAGGTTGACCCCGTTGCTGAAGGCCACGATCACGAAGGTCGCCAGGGGGATGTAGAACCAGCCGAGGTTGGGCGTGAAATTTTTGAAGAAGGGAACGGCCAATTCCTGATCGAAGGCCGGACTGGTGTAGATCGCAAAGGCGACCCCCAATGCGAGGAAGGTCTGCCAGAAGAGTTTGGTTCGAGCGGAGACTCCGTCGCTATTCCCCTGCCTCACCTTTCGGTAATCGTCGATGAAGCCCAGGATGCCGTAGCCGGTGGTCAGCCCGAGCACGATCCAGACGAAATGGTTGGTCAGATCCGCCCAGAGCAGGGTGGAGACCGATAGGGAAAAGAGGATCAAGAGTCCTCCCATGGTGGGAGTGCCCGCTTTGGCCTGGTGGTCCGGACCGATTTCCCGGATGGGCTGGCCCACGCGCAGGGCCGCCAGCTTACGGATCAACCAGGGGCCGACCACGAAGGCGATGAAGAGCGCGGTCAGGGTGGCCGCCGCCGTGCGAAAGGTGATGTAGCGGATGACGTTGAAGCCGCCGACACTGCTTTCGAGCGAGTAGAGCAGGTGGTACAGCATTAGTTGATCTCCTCGGCGGCAAGCCGCGCTACGAGTCGTTCCATTCGCATTGCTCTGGAGCCCTTGACGAGCACCCAGTCCCCGGCTCGCACGCGTTCCAGGACCGACTCGCCGACCTGCTCGGCGGTTTCCGCGATATGCACACGCCCCGATTTCATTCCCGCGGCGAGGGCCTCCTCGGCGACGAGGTGGGCGTTTTCGCCGACGGCGAAGAGTTCGTCGACGCCCAGCTTCCCGGCGAGTTGTCCGACCCGTCTGTGCGCCTCCTCGCTGGCGTCCCCGAGTTCGCCCATGCTCCCGACGATCGCGATCTTGCGCCCACTGCCGTCGAGTCCGGTCAGGGTCTCCAGAGCGCTCTGCATCGACTGGGGGTTGGCGTTGTAGGTGTCGTCGATCACGTGTCCTCCCCCGACCATCGGCCGGGTAGCCATCCGCCCCGGCACGCCCCGGAACTCGTCCAGGCCCTGGGCGATCTCTTCGAGTTCAGCGCCCGCGACCAGGCAGGCCGCCGCCGCGGCCAACGCGTTGATCACGGTGGTTTCCGCGAGGCCCTGGATTCGAATTTCGATTCGGCCCTCAGGGGTGATCAACTGAAAGCTGTAGTGCCCCGTGACACTCGAGCGGACATCTGCGGCGCTGATATCGGCGCTGGCCTGAAGGCCGAAGGTCAGTAGGGTTCCTGGGGCTCTCTTTGCCTGGGTCATGGCGAGGGCGTCGTCGTGGTTAAGGATCGCGGTGGTGCCCGGTCCGAGCCCGGCGATGAGATCCCCTTTTTCCTCGGCGATCTTCTCCCGGCTCCCCAGGAATTCGATATGAGCCGAGCCGATATTGGTGACGAGGCCGATATCCGGGTTGGCGATGGCGGTGAGTCGGGCAATCTCGCCCCGGTGGTTCATGCCCAACTCCACCACGACCCTCTCGTGTCGGGACTCCCGGCCGAGCAGGGTCAGGGGGAGGCCGAACTCGTTGTTCAGGTTGCCCTGGTTCTTGAGACAGGGGCCCTTGACCGAAAGAATCGCGTGAATGAGTTCCTTGGTGGTCGTCTTTCCGTTGCTTCCCGTGACGGCGACGACGGGACCGGCGAAAAGCGAACGATGGCCGTGGGCTAGGGCGGCCAGGGCCGCGGTCGTGTCGGCCACGCCCACAGTGCACACACCCTCGGGAGGAGGATTCTTGGCGAGCCAGGCTTCCTCCACCACGACGCCGGTCGCGCCGCGTTCGATGGCCTGGTCGATGAAACCATGCGCGTCGTGGTTCTCGCCCCGAATGGCGACGAAGAGTTCGTCTGAGGCGATGGTTCGAGTGTCGATCCCGGCTCCCCGAAACTCGGTCTGGCCCGTTCCGCCCGCCAGTCGGCCCCGGCTCCAGGTGACGGCGTCCGAGGTGTGGAAGGGGACGCTCATGATTGGCTCCGTTGCTCGAGCGCCTTGCGGGCTTCATCGCGGTCGTCGAAGGGGACTTTCTCCCGTCCGAGGATCTGATAGTCCTCGTGGCCTTTGCCCGCGATGACCACGGTGTCCTGGGGTTCGGCGATTTCGATCGCCCGCTGGATGGCCGAACGCCGATCTTCGAGAATTGCGTAGCCTGGCCCGTTCTCTCCGAGATCTTCTGGGCGCCTGGCTTCGAGGGAGCCCAGCCCCCTCTCTACATCGTGCAGGATTTGCCCGGGGTCCTCGGTGCGCGGGTTGTCGCTGGTTGCGATGGCGAGATCGCTGCCCCGGGCGACCGCTTCGGCCATTCGAGGGCGCTTGCTTCGGTCCCGGTCCCCGCCGCATCCAAAAACCGTGATCAGGCGCCCGTCGCAGAGGGGGCGCACGGCCTGTAGGAGTTTTTCGATGGCGTCCGGGGTGTGGGCGTAGTCGACGATGGCGATGGGGTTGGCGGGATCGGCGCTGGAGACCACCTCCATGCGTCCGGGAACCTGGGGACACGCGGCGATGCCGGCGGCGATATGCGCGGGTGCGATCGCCAGGGCATGGCCAATGCCGCACGCCACGAGCAAGTTCTCGAGATTGAAATCTCCGAGCAGGGGGAGATCGAGATCGAGGGGCTTCCCCTCGATCTCGATCCGGGCGCGCGTGCCCGAGAGACGGATTTCGGAATCGAGGAGTTTGATCTCGGCCTTCGAAGAGGGGTCTCGACTGCAGCGGAGGGTCCGGGCGCCCACGCGCCGGGCTGCCTCGAGAAGCGTGGGCGAAGCCGGGTCGTCCACATTGATCACGGCGTGCCCGTCCTCGGCCAGGTGCTCCCGGAAGAGTCGGGCCTTGGAGCCGAGGTACGCGGCCATGTCGGGGTGAAAGTCCAGGTGATCCTGGGTGAGATTCGTGAAGGCGGCGACTTCGAATTGGCAACCCCGGACCCGACCCAATTCGAGCCCGTGGGAGGAGACCTCCATGACTGCGGCCTCGATGTTCCGGGTGCACATGGAACGCAAGGTACGCTGGAGGTCGAGGCTCTCGGGGGTGGTGTTGACTGCGGGGATCCGTTCATTCGCGTAGCGAATCTCTACGGTCCCGATGAGCCCAGGCAAGATCCCGGCCTGTTGAAGGATGGCTTCAACGAGGTAGCCGGTGCTCGTCTTTCCGTTGGTTCCCGTGATTCCGATCAATCGTAATTCTTTGGCGGGTTGGCCAAAAAATCGGACGGCGATGGGGGCCAGCGCCCTTCGGCTATCGGGCACCACAACGGTAGGCCAGGCCGGATCGAGGCCGGACTCGGGCACGCTTTCGATAAGGATGGCCGCCGCCCCGAGGTCCATGGCCCGGCGGATATAGGCGTGCCCATCGCTGACCGCCCCCGCCAGGGCAACGAAAAGATCCCCCGGTGAGACCTGACGCGAGTCGTAGGCGATGCCGCGAATGAGGGGGTCTCGAGAGCTCTCTTGTCCCAGCCAGGCCGTGGCCGCGAGTTCGTCGGGGAGGGCGGCCACGAGGGTGGAAAGGCGCATCTAGCCCTCCCCTTGGAGCGCGGAAAAGCGCACGACCACGGTTCTGCGATCGCCGGCGACGATGGTTCCCGGGGACGGGTTCTGGCTGACGATTCGCCCGCCGGCCGGGCCGCTGTACTGGAGCCGCAGAGATTCCTCCGAGGCCAGATTAAGCGCCTGAGCCAGGGCCTCCCCTTGGAAGTTGGGAATCAGCACGGCGCGTCCGGTGTCGGGCTCGGTTTCGATACGGCGGCGCTCCGCGCTCGCGGAGGTCGCTCGGGGCTTCGGTCCCGTCGCCACGGCCGATGCGGAGAGGGCCGGTGATGCCGCTTCCAGGGCCGCGATCGACCGGATCTTCTGCTTCGTTTCGGAAGGGGGGGGTGAGGGGAGGTGCCCGGGGACGGTCGGCATGGGTTGCATGGGTCGCGGCGCGGCGGCGATCGGTTCCGGCTCGGTCAAAATTCCATAATGTGCGAGCTGAGCAGTGGCTACCTTGGCGAAGAGGGGGGCTGCGACGGTGCCGCCGCCCATGCGGCCGGGCTCCTCGAGGGCGATGACGATGGCGACCTTGGGCTTCTCGGCCGGGGCGAGGCCGAGAAACCAGGCCGTGTGTCGGTGGCGAGAGTAGGCACCATCGATCAGCAATTGCGCGGTTCCGGTTTTTCCGGCGACCTGAACTCCGGCCAGGGCCGCGAGTCTTCCCGTCCCGGTCGCACTCACGACGCTCTCCAACATGCTGAGGACGTTGGTGGCGGTGGAGGGCTCGATGGTTCGCCCGGCGCTCATGGGTGGGATGCTCTCCCAATCGCCAAGTCCAGTTCTTTGGGCCAGAACGATGCGCGGGCGCATCCGCTCGCCCTGGTTGGCCAGGGCGGCTGCAGCCATTACGAGTTGAATGGCGGTCACGTTGACGCCTTGGCCGAAGGCGATGTTGGCCTGATCGATGGGTTGCCAGTTCCGCCAGTCTCGCATCAGCCCCGCGGACTCCGAGGGGAAGCCGCTCTTGGTCGTTGTCCCGAACCCAAAACGCTCGAGCGCCTTCCGGTAGAGTTCGCTGCCGAGTTCCTGGGCGATCAGTGCCGCGCCCACATTGCTCGACTGTCTCAGAACCCCCGCTGCATCCGTCGCTCCGACCTTGCGCTTGTCCTCGATGGTCTTGCCGGGTAGCTGGAGTTTGCCGTCGCCCGTGTCGACGATGGTTTCCCCATCCAGCACGCCCGCATCGAGGGCGGCGGCGACCAGGAAGGCCTTGAAAGTCGAGCCCGGTTCGACGGCATCGGTGAAGGCGCGGCTACGCGTGTCCCCATAGTTGATTTCCCTGAAGGCGTTGGGGTCGAAGCCCGGGGCTTCGGCCAGGGTGAGGATATCCCCGGTGGACGGTTCCACCACGATCACCAGGCCTCGGCGTGCGCCGCTCGACTCCATGCTTTCGGCCAGGGCGGCTTCCGCCTGGGCTTGGAGTGCGGCATCCAGAGTGAGCACGATGTCGCCGCCGGAAATTTCGCGCGAGTCGAAGCTGGGGTTGGCCAGAACTCGGCCCCGGGCGTCTCGCTTCACGTCGATCCGGCGGGATTTGCCCTTGAGCCAGGAGTCCATCATCTGTTCGACCCCCCGCCGGCCGGTGCCGTCGATGTCGACGAACCCGAGCAGGGAGGCCGCCATCGGTCCAGCGGGGTAGGTGCGCCGGGGTTCTTTTTCGATCCCCACGCCGGGAAGATCGAGCTCGGCGATGGCCTCCGCTTGCTCGGAGCTGACCCAGCGCGCGAGGTAGACGAATTTCTTTCGCTTGCCGATGCGCTCGACCAGGGTGGCCGCGGGTCGTTCGAGAACCCGAGCAAGGGCCGCGATGGTGGCTTTGGGGTCGACAAAGTGTTGGGGCGAGACGTAAATCGAGGGGGCCTCGATGCTGATGGCGAGTTCCCGGTGGTCGCGATCAAGAATGAGTCCACGAGCGCCGGGCAGTTCGAGGCGACGCTGGACCTGGCGTTCTCCCTGGGCGCCGCCCCGGGTCTCGCCGACGGTCAGCTGCCCCGCCCGGATCGCCAGGGCAAAGAAACTGAGAACGAGAAGAACTTGGAGGGTCCGCACCCGGATCACGCTCGATCGTAGGGCTTGGGATCTCATTGGCGACCGCCCTCGCGCTTGGTGTAGTGGGCGAACTCCACGCGGGGATCCTTCTCCTCGAGTGGAGTCAGATCGATCAGTAGTTCGGGCGGAATGAAGCCCCTGTCTCGGGCGACCTGGCCGAGATCGACGGGATCCCGGAGTTCGCGCATACGGGCGGTGAGGCTGGCGATTTCCTGGTTGAGCCTCCGCTCCTCACTGTATCCCTGGCCGGTTTCGTAGCGCGCACGAATCAAGTCGATTCGGAGGGCAGCCATGCCCAAGGCGACGACCACTGCCGTGATGAGGGCGGGGATCATTCGCTGGGGCGGAAAGGCGATGCGCCAGTTCCACGGCGCGAGGGGCCGGAGGCGAGCGGCGAGGGAGGCTTGGCTGCCGCGCCGGGCTCGCTTCTTCCGAGTCGCCGAGCGTTTGCCGCTTCGCGTACGAAACCCCAGGCGCCCCAGGGTGGCCGAGCGACCCGAGCGGGCGCCGGATCGGTTGCGGGACTTCGGGGAGGGTCGCTTTGCCATCACGCGACCTCCTGAAGCCGGCGGGCCACGCGCAAGCGCGCCGAGCGGGCGCGGGGGTTGTGGCCGGTTTCGTTTTCCTCGGGCCTCAGCGGGCGACGGGTGAGAATTTCGAGGGAGGGCTCGACGCCGCAATTGCAGATCGGTTGCCGCGGAGGGCAGATGCAGCCCCGGGCCGCGGCCCGGAAGCGGTGCTTGACGATTCGATCTTCGAGAGAGTGGTAGCTGATGACCACGAGCCGTCCGTTCGATCGCAGGCAGGCGGCGGCGGCATCGAGGCCTTCTTCAAGGGCACCGAGCTCGTCGTTGACCGCGATCCGCAGGGCCTGGAACACCAGGGTGGCCGGGTTGTGGCGGCGCCCGCGTCCGACGCCGGCTTCATGGATGACGCGCAGGAGGTCGGCGGTGGTCTCCAGCGGCCTTTCTCTACGGCTGCTCGTGATCGCCGCGGCGAGTCGCTTGGATCCCGGCAACTCGCCGTAGCGTTGAAACCAGCCCTGCAGCTCCTCGGCCGAGGCCTGGGCGAGCAGGTCGGCGGCGCTGCGGCCTTGAGAGGCATCCATCCGCATGTCCAGAGGGGTTTCTTCGATCTCTGCGTCAGCGAAGCGAAAGCCGCGGTTGGCGGCATCGAGTTGGTACGACGAGACGCCGAGATCGAGCAAGACGCCGTCGACGCGTTCGATGCCGAGTTCATGGAGGGCCCGGTCGAGGTGGCGAAATGAAGACTGGACAAGGCGTGCCCGATCGCCGAAGCGGGAGAGCCGGGCGGCGCTGGCATCCAGGGCATCCTGGTCGAGATCGAGGCCGATCAAGACGCCGTCGGGTGCGGTTCGCTCGAGGATCGTCTCCGCGTGTCCGCCCCCGCCCAGGGTTCCATCTAGGATGACCGCACCCGGCTCAAGGTGAAGGTGTTCGACGCATTCGTTGAGCAGGACGGGTACGTGGTGAAATTCAGCGGTCACTAGGTGGGGTGTCCCCCGAAATCGCCCGGTTGCAGGGCTTCTCGGGAAGGCGGAGAAGAGAATGGGGTGCCTCGGAACGCCTTGACTGCAACGTGTACCCCCCAGTAAGCACGCTGCCGTCGTAATTAGTGTTCCGAGGACACCCCAACCTCTCTGCTGGGGCCCACGCCCCAACTCCCCCCCAAAAAAAATCAGTCGCCCGGTTGCTGACGATTTGGATCCACGTTCTTCTGGATCTCGTCGAAACGCAGGGCGGTCATCCGCTTCTTCTCTTCGTAGCGCTCCGGATTCCAGAGTTCGATACGGTTGAGAACGCCCACGAGCAAAATTTTGTTGCCGAGCTCCGCCTCGTTGCGCATCAAGGTCGGAACGAGAATTCTTCCCTGGGCGTCCAGGGGGCTGTCGCTGGCCTCGCCGACCATGATCCGCTGGAGGTCCATGGCATCGTTGTCGAATTCCGACAGCCCCAGGAGGACCTCTTCTTTCTTCTCCCACTCGTCGGTGGGGAAGAGGGCCAGGTGCGAGCCCTGGCTCGCGAGAATCGGATCATTTTGGCTACGGCGCTGGATTTCCACTCTAAAACCTGACGGGATGCTCACGCGTCCCTTAGTATCCATCGTGTGTGTGAACCGGCCTCGAAACATTGCCTGGGAGCTCCATGTTGACGGGCCGGTTTGGAAAGCACTTCAGTTGACTTGTTCGTTGCCTTTCGGGATCCCGCTGAGTCGGAGAACGTGTCTGCCACCCATTTTGCCTTTGCTACCGCGGTGCGGTCTTTTGGCTGGTTGCTCGACCCACTTGGACCCACTTCATCCCACAACGCCTTTGTTATACCCCACCGCTCCTGGCTTGTGAAGCAAATTTGCGGATAGGGCGTGGTTTTTTTGCGCTCTACCCTCGAACTTCCGGTGTTCTGCGCAAAACGGCGCCGTTTCGAGACGGACTTTCCCCTTTCTTTCTCCTCTGGGTCACCCAGGCTGTCCGAAACGGGCGAAAGCGGGTGGACTCGGGGCTCGGAACCCGGTCTGGGCACCGGAGCAGCCCGGGTGGGGCCGAGTGGGGAAGGGCGTGCCCGGGTGGGGCGACTCCGGGCAGCGGAGGGCTCGGCGCCCCAGGGCGGGCGGTCCGGTGATGTTTTGGGGCGCCCGGAAAGTATAAAAACCCTTTTAATACAAAGGTTTATCGCCCGGTCGATCGAGGGCTAGAGAGCGCCAAGATCGGGGCACCGGCCGGCGTGGACGGCTCGCGTGGCTTCGAGCAGGCTGGCCAGGCCACGGTTGGCGGGCCCGGGGAGAGGCCGGGCCTCGCCGGGGTCGAGCAGCGCCCCGAGAACCGCATCGGTGCCCTCTTCGAGTCCCGAAGCGGCGTAGCCCCCCTCGAGTACGAAGGCGAGGCGTCCGCCGCAGAGATCTCGGGCGAGCTCGGCGACCGCGTGGGTCATTTCGCGGTAGCCCTCGGCGCTCACGTTCATGTCCGAGAGCGGATCGTCCCGGTGGGCGTCGAAGCCGCAGGAGACCAGGATCATCTGGGGAGCAAAGCGGCGAATCATGGGGGCCACGGCCCGGTGGACCAGGCCGCAGTACTCCAGGTCGCCGCACCCGGGCGGCAGCGCGAGATTCAGGGTCGAGCCCAGGCCCGCCCCCTCTCCAGCCTCGTTGAAGTTGCCGGTTCCCGGGTAGTGGGGGAATTGGTGAAGCGAGACGTAGAGGATGCTGGGGTCGTTTTCAAAGGAATGCTGGGTGCCGTTGCCGTGGTGCACATCCCAGTCAAGAATGGCGATCTTCTCGAGCCCAAGTTCATGCTGTAGCGCTCGGGCCGCGATGGCGACGTTGTTGAAGAGGCAGAAGCCCATGGGGCGGTCGGCTTCCGCGTGATGGCCCGGGGGCCGAACCGCGGCGATGCCGCAAGCCGCCTCGCCACGCGCCACGCTGAGCGCCAGATCGATGGTGCCGCCCGCCGCCAGTTTCGCGATCTCTAGACTTTGCTCGGAGACGAAGGTGTCCGCGTCGAGATGGGCGGGCGCTCTTTTTACGGCGTTCAGGATCTTGGCGTAATGGCCTGGGCTGTGGATTCGGATGATCTCTTCGCGGTGGGCGGCCCGGGGCGCCAGCGGGGTCAGGTGATCCGCGTGGCGAGCCAGGGCTCGGGAGACCGCCGCGAGCCGTTCGGGGTTTTCCGGGTGGCGCGGGGGAGACCGGTGGGCACGAAAGCGAATATCTTCAACGACATGGATTGGGCGGTCAGGCGAGGGCATGGGGGCGAAGTTATCGGAACGATTCCGTTTCGGCGAGGCCGCCTCGCCGAGGAATTGCGCGTGGGCCTAGCGCAGTTGGGGATAGGCGAGAGCTGCGGAGAAGTCGACGAGTTCGGGATGGGCTTTAATCTTGGATCTTGTGGAGCACGCCGTCCCTCGGCCGGCACTTGACTCAGGGCGCTGGGTGGCCTGAGAGGCATTGCTGGTAGGCGAAGAGCCCGGGGCTGCCGCCCGTGTGGAGAAAGACGACGGGCTCCTCGGGGCTGAGCCGATCCTCGCGAACGGCAGCCAGGAGCCAGGCCATGGCCTTGCCGGTGTAGACGGGATCGAGAAGGACTCCCTCGAGGCGGGCAACTTCTTCCACAGCTCGCTGCATCGCCTCGCTGGGGACTCCGTATCCTCCACCGAGGAAATCGTTTTCGATGCGAAGAGAATCGCTCGGCGGGGGCTCGGTGCCGATGAGCTCGGCGGTTTCGTCGCATAGCCGCCTTAGGGCTTCGGCCTGGTTCGCGGGGTGAGCGGAATACGTGTTGATCCCCCGTACCTGAATGGGGCTCCGCGCGGCGTGCAGCCCCACGAGCAGGCCGCTCTGAGTCCCAAGGCTCGATGTGGCGCTGACCAGGGTGCCGGGGCGAAGCTCAAGCGCCTCGCACTGGGCGAGTAGCTCTCCTGCGCAGTTTACGTAGCCCAAGGCTCCGATAGCGTTGGATCCACCTGTAGGGATCACGTAGAGCTGCTTTCCCGCGTCGTTGGCGCCTCCAAGCAGGGTTTGCAGGCATCCGGCCGCAGCGGCCTCGTCGGGGACGATATGCAGCTTGGCTCCCAGTAATTCGTCGAGAAGCCGGTTTCCTGAGACCTCCCAGGCGGGTTCGCGGTAGTTCACGTTGGTGACGAGGATTAGATCACACGGGAAACCCAGCGCGGCGGCGGCGGCGGCGGTCTGGCGCGCATGGTTTGACTGGAGGGCGCCAAAGCTCACGACGCCGTCCGCTCCCTCGGCTCGGGCGGCGCCCATGAGGTACTCGAGCTTGCGCGTCTTGTTTCCACCGGTGGCGAGCCCGGTGCAGTCGTCGCGTTTGATCCAGAGGGGCGGCCCTCCCAGGGCCTCGCTCAGCCGGGGCAGGGGGTGCAGTGGCGTCGGGAGGTGGCCAATCGTTTCCCGAGGAAACGGCTCTAGAAGCGCGTCAATAGAGTCTTCGCGGGTCGAGGACACTCGGGCAGGCTAGCGGAATGCGAGAGCGCTTGCGCAAACCGCGGCGCACGGCGACATTCCAAAGGCCGGCGTGGAGGCGCATCGGTGGCGTCGGCCAGCCACTAACCGAGTTCTCCGGAGAGAATATGTTTACAGGGATCATGCAGGGGACCTATGAGGTCGCTGGGGTTCGCCGTGAGGCGAACCTGCTGAGCTACGAAATCACCCTGGATCCCGAGCGAGTCGCAGGACTTGAGATCGGAGCGAGCGTTTCCATCGAAGGGGTCTGCCAAACCGTGGTTTCGGTCGAGGGCAACCGGGTTGCATTCGATGCGATTCGAGAGACCCTGGACCGTACGACCCTAGGAGGCCTCGAGTTGGGCGACCAGGTCGCTGTCGAACGCAGTGCGAGGGTGGGAGACGAAATCGGCGGGCACGATGTTTCGGGCCACGTGATCGGGGTGGGCGAGGTTCTGGAAGTTCAGGATCAAGAGAACATCTACGTGCTTCGCATCGGCGTTTCCGAGAGTTGGATGAAATACGTGCTCGACAAGGGTTTTATCGCGGTCAACGGTTCGAGCCTGACGGTTTGTGACGCGAATCGAGACGGATCTTTTGCTGTGCACCTGATCCCTGAGACCCTGCGCCTGACTCGTCTCGGGGCGATGAGGCCAGGGGATCGAGTCAACGTCGAGTTGGACTCGCGCACAGTAGCCATCGTGAACACGGTGGAACGTGTTATGGACGAACGTTCAGGCTAGTCGCCGGCCCCCGGACCCAGTGTCGCGTCATTTGCCCGTAAAATTGGGCGGTCGCTTTTCGAGGAAGGCGCGCGGGCCCTCAACGGCGTCCTTGGAGGCCATTACCTTGAGTCCGTGTTGCTGCTCGATCGGAAAAGCGTCCTCTTCGCTCAGAGTCTCGGTCTCCCGTAGGGTGGCCAGGATACCGCGTACGGCGAGGGGGCCGTTGGCGGCGATGCGCTCCGCGATCTCACGCGCCTTGACGAGGGCCTGTCCGTCTTCGACCACGTGGTTGATCAATCCGAGTTCGAAAGCCCGGGTGGCGGGAAGATCCTCTCCGGCGAGAAGCATCTCCGCGGCTACCGCATAACCGATCTGGCGCCGCAGTCGGACCGCCGAACCCGCCATGGGAAAGAGCCCGCGCTGAACTTCGGTCACTCCGAAGAGCGCGCTCTTGCCGGCCACTCGGATATCGGTTCCCTGGAGAATCTCGGTGCCGCCGGCTCGCGCGAATCCCTCGGCGGCGAGGATCACGGGTTTGGAGGGGCGCTCAGTCTTCAACCAGCAGCCGTAGATCACGGCCGGTTCATTCATGACTCGCTCCATGAACGCATTCTCGGGTTTCCCGGCTCGAAGTTTGGGGATTTCCGAGAGGTCCATGCCCGCGCAGAAGGTGTCGCCGTTGCCCGTCAGGATCCCTACCCGAAGGTCGTCGTCCCGGTCGAGTTCGCGCCAAGCGTCATAGAGGCGGCACATGACTTCGCAGTTGACCGCGTTCTTTTTCTCCGGGCGGTTGAGGGTGACGATCAGGGTATGAGCGTCTCTTTCGATCAGTACAGCAGACATGTATTTTCCTCTGTTGACCCGCGCGCGCCTAAGCGGACGCCTCGATCAAACGATGCCCCCGGGTTGGAGCGAAAACTCGAGCTCGAGGGAGGCCGGGCCCTCGGGCCACTAGGGGGATTCTTCGAAGTCCTCGGTCTCGTCGGTTGTTTCGTCGCCTGTCCCGCCCGCTCGTTCGGCGAAAGCCTCCTCGAGGGCTTCGACAGCGCCGGCGACCCGTTCGAGGTTCTGGTTGAGGGATTCGACATCGGATCGGCGAGGAAGGTCGAGGAGTCGGAAGACGCGCTCGACCGCGTTCTGGACGAGACGGTCCAATTCCGGGGGCGAGAAGAAGCCTTTTTTTTGCGTCGAGCTCGGGTCGCCCGTGCCCTCGTCAGCATCGCGTGCGTCGCCCTCGTCGCCTTCCATTGGTGAGGCTTGGGGCTGATCGCTCGTGCCGACCATGCGTCGCATGCGGTCCTGGAGATCCCCGATTCCCTCGCTGGCATCGTCGACGCCCTTGCGGAGGGCGTCGTAGAGGGCATCGCCGCCGCGTCCCAGAATCTGGGTCAGTAGAGTGTCCGGGGGCTGGGTATTCGATCGCTTGCTGTCGACCAGGATCTGGGAGAGAGCGACCGATGTAATATCTTCGCCGGTCTGCTTGTCGATCACCCGGACTTCCTCACCGGCATCGAGAAGTTCGGCGATTCCCTTCAGCGTGATGTAGCGGCTGCTCTGGGTGTTGTAGAGCTTCCGGTTCGCATAGCGCTTGATCAGGATCGCCATCGTCGGCTCGCTCTTCGTTGAGGGGGAATCGCCCGGGAGGCGTCTGCGGGGCGAGCGGCACCCTAGCACACGGGAGACTCCGAGAGCGTCGCGCCAGACGCTGCTACGGGTTCGGCGCGCGAGTTCGAGGGCGATTTCGCTCGAGGGCTGCGCCCCGGGTCTTCGCCGATCTCACGGGTTGAAGCCGCCTGCGGCGGCGCTCCGGGGGACGCTGGATGCGCGACTGCTTCGGGCGGGCTTCCGGACGTTTCGGCGCTCGGGGGCCGCGTCCAACTCCCATAAAATTTCTCGCATCCCCAGGAAGGCGTGGAGCACGGTACGGGCATCGGGGTCATCTTGGGCTCGGCCCGCCCAGCGTTCGATTTCGTCCTCGACGGCGCGGAGAACTGCGGGAAAGTCTGGAGAATTCGGGTTGGGTTCTGGGGGCCGCAGCGAGCCCGCCCAGCGTTCGATGGAGCTGGCGAGATAGCCGATGGGGGAGTTGTGCTCGGCGTGCCGGGTGACGGGCTCATTGGCGAGTAGGATTGAGAGCGCGTCCAGCAAGAGTCGGGCAGCCATCAGGGCTTCCGAGGCCGAACTTCGCGCGTGCTCCAGGCTTCGGCCCAGGGCCTCCTCGACGGTATCCGGGGGTGGGATTTGGGGGACTTGTCGATTGCGATCCATGGCCCGCAGGGTACTCCCTCGAAGGCTTCGGCGCAGGCTGGCCCGCTCAATCTTCCCTCCCAAATTCGCGGTGAGTGACTGAGCCGGGCTAGCATGGTGGTGCTCGCCTGCCGCGAGGTGCTGGGGATGGCTCTTTGATCGTCACTTGCCAGAACTGCGAGAAGCGCTTTCAACTCGACGATTCTCGCGTGCCCAACGAGGGGGTTCGCGTGCGTTGCTCGGCATGCCAGCACGTTTTTCTGGTCGAATTGCCTGCAGAGTCGGCGCCCCCCGCCCCCAAGGAAGAGCGGGTCGAGGTGGCTTCGGCCAGCGAGGATGACTTCTCGGATCTCGAAGCCGATTTTCTGGGGGTTGCGGATGAAGCCCCGGCCCCGGCCCCCGCCCCGGCCGATGGACCTTCGGGTTCCGAGAGGCGGGCGATCGCCGGGAAGGCCACGGGTGCCGATGCGAAGGTGGCGATTGGCGCCATTGCCCTCGAGTCTGTGCCGGCGGGCGCCCATCGGGCCCGCTCAGCACCCGCTTCAGAATCGGTTCGCGCTCGCGCCTGGTTGGGCACACTGGGACGGGCCATGGGTTGGGCGGCCACCATCGGAATGATCGCTCTGATCTTCTTCAGCTTCGTGCGGGAAATCTCGGATTCCGTGGGAGCGGCCGAGCAAGCCTTCTCTCTCGGTGCGTTTCGGGCGGAAGCACTTCACGCCGAATGGGTGGACACGATGTCCGGACGGACCCTGCTCGCCGTGACCGGCGAACTTCGCAACCCCTCGGCCCAGTCCCAGACCCTGGGCGCCCGCATTCGGGTTTCTCTCGAGGACGCCGAAGGCCGTCCCCTGAAATCTCCCCCTGTGCTCATGGGCCTGCGTATTCGCGAGAGCGAAGTTCGAGAACTACCGCCGAAGGCGCTTGAAGCCGCCCAGGAGCGGGCTTCCCATGCGCTCGGAATTTTGGAACTCGATGCGGGCGACGCGATCGCCATTCAGGCGATCTTCTCGCGGCCCTCCGCCGAGGCGGCTCGCTTCGCGCTGACCCTGGGCTCCCCCGTCGAAGCGCTCGACACGGAGTGATCTTCGGGGGAGTGCTCCGTTCTAGCTGCGCTTGTCGTTGCGCTTGTCGTTGGTCTTGTCGGCAGTTTCGTCCGAGCTAGGCGTGACGTCGATTTGATCGTCTCCGGACACGCCTGCCTTGAAGTTCTTGATGGCTTTGCCTACCCCCGAGCCGATTTCGGGTAGCCTCCGCGCGCCGAAAAGAATGACGACGATGACGAGAATGATCCCGAGTTCCGTGGCGCCGAATCCAAACATCCTGATTGCTCCATGACGGCCCTCACGCTCCGGCCGCTTCATGCGGGAAAGTGCCCCTAGCTTGGCGCCGGGTCAAGCCGTAGGATGGTTCGGTTCGCATTTTTGAACCCGGCTGCTCCGAGGGAGGAGCCCAGGGAGGAGTCCGCGTTGGCAATCTTTAAGGCCTACGATATCCGGGGCGTTGTCCCCAGCGAGTTGAACTCCGAAATGGCCTATGGAATCGGGCGGGCCACGGCCCGTTTCGTGGGGGCGGCGAGCTTGGTGGTGGGCCGAGATGCCCGCTCGCACTCACCCGAATTGTGCCAGGCGCTGGTGCGTGGGATCACGGACGAGGGCGTTTCGGTGATCGACCTGGGTCTCGCTGCCACCCCCATGATGTATTTCGCCGTGGCCGAAACCGGCGCCGGGGGCGGGGTCATGGTGACCGCCTCCCACAACCCGGGTGAGTACAACGGTTTTAAGATCTGCCGTGAGAAGGCGATCCCTATCGGTGAGGCGAGTGGGCTCAAGGAGATCGAAGCGTTGGTCGAGGTGTGTGCCGGGTCGCCCCCCGTATCGCCCCGGGGCAATGTGGTGGAGCGGGACGTCCGCGCGGGCTATGCCGAGCAGGCGCTCTCCGTGGGCACCGGTCGCCCGGCGGTTCGGGTCGCCATCGACTGCGGCAACGGCATGGCGAGCGTGGGTCTTGAGCCGGTGCTCGAAGCCTTGAATATTGAGGTTGAGCGTCTCTATTTTGAACCGGACGGGACCTTTCCCAACCATGAAGCGGATCCTCTAAAGGTCGAGAATCTCTCGGACGTCTCCGAGGCGGTTCGCCGGGTGGGCGCCGACTTCGGGGTCGCCTTCGACGGGGATGCGGACCGGGCGGTCTTTGTCGATGAGCAGGGGCGCCCGGTTGCGTCGGACCTGATGACCGGGCTTCTCGCTCGCTATCAACTCGCTCGCAACCCCGGCGGCTTGATCCTATACGATCTTCGCTCGAGCCGTGCGGTCGCCGAGGAAGTCGAGCGAGCCGGCGGTCGGGCTGAGATGTGCAGGGTCGGTCATTCGTTCGTGAAAGCGCATATGCGGGAGTCCGGGGCGATTTTTGCCGGCGAACTCTCGGGACATACGTATTTTCGATTCGCCAACGACCTGATCGCCGACGATGCCATTGCCACATTCGTCGCGTTGCTCGATGTCCTCGCCGCGGAGGGACGCCCGCTCTCCGAGATCATCGCCCCTCTGCGGCGCTACCACGCCAGCGGGGAAATCAACCGCCGGGTCAGGGATACGGCGGCGGTCTTGGATGCCATAGAAGAGGAGTATGCGGGTGCACCGACGGTGTCCAAGCTCGACGGCCTTCTCGTCGGCTTTCCCGATTGGTGGTTCAACCTGCGCCCCTCGAATACCGAGCCGGTTCTCAGGCTGAACCTAGAAGCTGAGAGCGAGGCGAAAATGATTGAGGAGCGGGATCGGATCCTTGCTCGGGTTGAAAAAATCGGTGCCTGAGCGCCGGATCAGCCCCCGGCGCCTGCGAGCTCTTCCTGGATCATGCCGTCGAAGACCTCGATGGGTTGGGCTCCGCTGATAAAGACGCCGTTGACGAAGAACGCAGGCGTCCCGGTCGCGCCCACCTCGCCGGCGGCCTCTATGTCGGCGGCCACGAGGGCTTCGGTTTCGGGTGCCACCATGCAGGCCTCGAAGCTCGCCATGTCCAGCTCCAGGGTCTCGGCATAGCCCATCAGGTTCTCCTCTTGGAGCGCTCGCTGATTGGCGAAAAGCAGGTCGTGATACTCCCAGAACTGGTCTTGCTCTCCGGCACAGATCGACGCGTAGGCTGCGCCCCGGGCCTCGCCGTGGAAGCTCAAGGGGAGGTGGCGGAAGACGATCCGCACATCTTCGGGATAGCGGGCGGCGATTTCGTGGATGGTCGGGGCGACTCGAGCGCAGTAGGGGCATTGGAAATCGCTGAACTCGATGATGGTGACGGCTGCGGTCTCCGGACCCAGGGCGGGCCCAACGGCCGCAACGGGTGTCCTGTCTCGGGGAAGCGAGATGTTGAGCGAGGCCTCCTCACGCAGCTTGGTGCGAACACCCTCCTGATTTTTTTGCGCGAGATACTCCCGGATCGGGCCCGAAAGGGCGTCGAGGGTGGCTTCGGGCGGGAAACGCTCTTGGTTCTCTGCAAAGAACGCTCCGACGTCGCTATCCGTGACCGGCGGCAGTTCCGCGAGTTGTGCGGTCATCCAGTCCTCGGGGCTCAGGTTGGCGGCCTCGGCGTTCCGGATGAGCAACTTCTCGTCGACGATGGTCATAATCGCCTCTCGCCTGGCGGAATAGAGCGCGGAATCTCCCTGGCCGGCAGGAAATTTCTGGGTGAAGAGTTCGCTCTTGATGCGGTTATCCACGGCTTCGAGGGTGATGGGTTCACCGTCGAGCTGCGCTACGGCAGACGCGTGATCGCTCTCCCCTTCTCCCGAGTTCGCGCAGCCCAGGGCGGCGACTAAGCCCAGCAGCAGGGCGAATCCCAGGGCGATTTTCTTGGGCTCGTTTTTACATTTCGGAGACGCCTGCATGATGGGGTCCTTCCTGACCGATTGAGATAAGAGGGTAGCCGCGCTCTCAGGGAACGGATAGCCCGTTTCCCGGGAGCAAGTCATCTAGGAAATCGCAGAGCCTCTGCGGCGCACTTGCCGGAGGAATCCCCTGGCCGTGTCGGGGCTCGGAGAGGGGGGCAAAGAGGGGCTGGGCCGCGTCCGGGTTTCGTTCGCGCTCGGGGGTCAGGATGAAATCCACTCTGCTGATTTCCGAAACGGCCAAGTTCTGGGCGGATTCGAGAAGGCAGGTGAACTCCTCCTGGGCCTGGGCGCGAAATTGTTGGAGTAGGAGTCGGTGCACGGGGCCCTCCCCAGCTGACGCGAGGGCTTCCAGCAGGCGGAGGCTCATTTTTGGGCTGCGCCGCGAGCCGGTCAGAGGCCAGTTCATGTCCAGGGTGGCCGTCTTCTCGGCGTGGTACCGCGCCAGAACGGGTTGGTGAGTCGTCTCGCTCTCGTCGTGAATGACGATGGCCAGGGGCGGGGGGCCGCCGGCTTGAGAGACGGGGCGGAGCCAGCGTGCGGGCACCCGCTCACCCCGGGTCGTGAACTCCAGGCGATGGCCATCGCCGTGGGGCTTGGGGCCTGCCAGGGGGATCAGCGCTGTGGAGAGCGGGGCTCGGCCCGCAGGTGCATGAACGGCGGGGTGCGGTTTGGGAGAAGGCATGGGCGCGCAGGGTAGCAGCCACTTCCCAGAACCTGAGGGGTGGCGCTCATGCTGGGTTTCGCCGTTGAAATACGGCCGAAGCCGGGCGAAAGCGCCGGTTCAGCGCGGGAGCAGAACCTTGCGCGTGCGGTAGAGGTTCGACTTGACCGCATCCTCGCTCTTGTGCATGCGGATCGCGATCTCGCTGATGGACTGGTCATCGATATGGTGCAGGCGGAAGAGTTCCTTTTGTTCATCGCTCAACTTTTCAGCCGCCGCTGTCAGCTCTTCGATGCGTTCCTGGCATTCGTACTCTTCAAGGGGCGTCGGTCGCGTGCTGGCGTGAGCGGTGTTGCTTTCGGAGTCCTCTTCGAGAAGCGGCACCATGGGGTGGCGCTTACGCTTGAAGCGGCTCGCGATGACTCTCCGGGTCACGCCATAGATCCAGGCAGAAAACGGAGCTTCTCCGCGAAACGAGTCGAGGCTCGAAAAGACGGCGATGAAGACCTCCTGAGTGGTCTCCTCGACGTCTGCGCGGACGCCCATGCGGCGCGCGATAAAGCGATAGATCCGGGTGAAATAGCGTTCGTAGAGAAGCTCGAACGCCTCGCGATCGCCCTTGCAGACGCGGTCGATAATCGCGCGATCGCTGATTTCGTCGGGCAACTCTTGGCCGGAGTGCTTCGCAGGAGCATCGAGGCGAGGGTGCCCGGCGAGATCTTTCGCCGTCCCTGTCTCTCTCCCAATCGCTGTTCCCGTATTTTCCGAATTGCGCATCCCGTTTCCCCCTGAATTCCCAGATTCAGTTCCCAGTGGATTCACCGCGTTGGCCTGTTCGGCGTAGTTCCTCTTCTGGTGATGTGGCCGGGATGGTCTCGGGGGTGTCAAAAATAAGTCCGAACCCGCAAAAAAACTCTAAAGATCGCCGGGGTCGGGTGCGCCGAGGTCGGTTACCCCGCGGGGGTAGGCGTAGGGGCCCGCTGGGCGCGCAGATCGCGATCGGCCAGCTTGCTCCGAAACTCGGGCAGTGGGTCCAGTTTTGGGACCGGGGACGACGAGAGCCGCGTGATCGCGGGCTCTTGCCGGGGCGTGCGCTCGGGTTGGGGCGAGTCTGCCAGGGGCTCGAGAAGAAGCCCCGTCGCCTCCCCGGCGCGCAGAGCGAGATAGCGGACCAAGAGGACGGTGTTCGAGCCGAGGGTGCGGGCCGCCAGCCGAGTCTCCTCTCCGAAATCTGGCGCCAGGAGGATGCAGCGTGCGGGCCGATCCGATGCGATGGCGAGTTCCGGGGCAAGGGCGCACCAATCCTTCACGCGCTCGTCGGCCCATGCCCTGTGCGCGATCGCTCGGCCGAGCAGGGCTGGCTCCTGGCCGCGCTCGCTCGCGATGAGTATGGCGACGACACCCCCGTCTTCGTCCACGGCGAGCAGATCGATGGAGGAGGCCAGGCCCATGACGTCCTCGGCGATCACCCGGAGCCCTTGGCCCAGCTGTCCCAATTGCTCCCGGGCCTCGGTGCGGATGGCCTTGGCGGAACCCGGCGGGATCCTCGCGAATTCAACCACGGGCATCTTCCTCGATGTCCCCGAGCACAAGTTCGGCGACATCGCGCAGGGCGCGTGCGGCTGGAGATTGTGGATGCGCCAGGCCGATGGGGCGCTGGGCCACGATGGCCCGGTAGACATCGAGGTCGTCGACCAGCAGGCCGTAGCTGCGGACATCGTGTCCGGTTTTCTCGCGCGAGGCCCGCGCCAGGAAACCGAAGGCGGTCTCGGCTTCCTCTCGAGTTTGTGCTCCGTGAATCGTGATGCCGACCCGTGCCGCGGGATGACGGTCGACGACATTGCCCGTCAGCGTGAGGGCTTCCTGGAGGTTCGCTTCTTCGGAGGACGTGAAGAGGAGGACCCAATCGAGGAGTGCGGAGGGGCCTGTGGCTTTGCCGATCCACTCGGGGGGAATCCGGACGAGAAGAAGATCGCTCTCGCTTCTGTGGACGGTGCTGTCGACCCAATTCTGCGCGCTCGTGAGGAGTTCGTCGAGGTTCTGGGCCAGGCTCGGGCGCAACCCCACCCCCAGCGGGCCCGTGCTGGCCTGGGGCCAGAGCGGCGAAGGGCTCGTCTCGTCCGGGCAAAGGATCGTTGCTCGCCCTCCGAGTCGGACCACCTCCACCGCGATATTCCAGGCGAACGCCGCCCGGACTACGTCCCGGCTGCCAATCGGGACGCCGATGACCCGGCAGGCCGAAGTTTCGGCGCGGGTCTGACCGTCAGCCGGCCGCACACGGGCTTCGGATTCGGCCAACTCGGGACCGAAGTAGTGGAGCACGTCTGAAAGGTTTCGTGCCATGTTTTCGAGTCAGCGGACGTAGAGAACGGAGTTGGTCTGGCCCATGGGCCCCGGAGAGCTCTCCTCGTTCTCCGGGTCCACTCTCCATTGGCCATCGACGAAGTAACGATATTGGTAGATGCCCGGGGGCAGCTTGAGCACTTTGACCCACACTCGGGTGCGCCCGTTGGCCTCCACGTGTGAGAGAACGCCCCGGTCGGGTACCCAGCCGTTGAAGTCACCTGCAATGCGGACATCGTTGGCTTGGGAATCGCGGTACTCGATCACCACCTCTCGGGCCGCTCCGACCTGGGCGTCGGCCCCTGCCTCGATTTCGGCGGGTGGCCCCATGGCGACTTCCATGGCGACCGAAGCGTAGTCGGCGGCCCCGGTGGCATTGGGGGCCCAGAGCGAAATCGGCATGCCCTCTCGGGCGGCTTCCCGCAGCTTTACGTTGAGGCGCACGACCGAGTCGAAGCAGAGATCCTTGAAGAGTTCGCGTATTTCGCCGAGGGTCTCGCGCGCATAGCGGGTCCGCCCGTCGTAGAGGGTGGGCAGCACCCGGACGGAGAGCGTGTGGCCCACCCGTTCCATCAGAAGGGCGAGGGTTTCCAGGAGTTTCTGGACCCCGTCAATCGCGAAGGAGCTGGTTTCCAGCGGGATGATCACCTCTTCCGAGGCCCGCAGGGCGTTGAAGGTGAGCAATCCCACCGCCGGGGGGCAATCGATCAGGGCAAAATCGTACTCTCTGCCCAGGGAACTCAGCGCTGCGGCCAGGCGCTCGGTCCGCGCTTCCTGGTTTTCGGCGGCGAGTCGCTGTTCCAGGGCGGAGAGAACGATGCCGGCGGGTGCGAGGTCGATTCCCCGGGATGCGTTCACGATGACTCCATCCAGGCGGCCGCTGGCATCCGGCTCGACCAGGACCTCGTAGAGGTTCTCCTCGACCTCTTCTGGATCGACTCCCAGGGCCATGCTGGCGTGGGCCTGGGGATCCATGTCGACTACGAGAACGGCAAAGCCGTCCGTGGCGAGGGCTCCCGCCAGGTTGACTGTCGTCGTGGTCTTCCCACAGCCACCCTTCTGATTGACGATGCTAATGGTCCGCATGGCTCATCCCCCGGTTGCCAAACGTTTCGGAGCAATTCGAGACGTTCCCGCCTGAGCTTCTTTGGTTTGCGCTTCCCCTTGGGTGCATGGGTCGGGCTCCGTGCCTAGACGGGATTCGACTCAAAACCCAGGGCCTCTCCTCTTGCTCGTTTCTCCTTCGGACTGGCGCGATGATCTTCGGCCCGCGCATCGATCTCTCGGCGAAAATCGCCGATCGGAAAAATCCACTCGTGCCCATGGAGTACTTCGAAGTCGCTCTGCTCGGGCAGGACGAGAACGAGATCGCCGGTCGCGATCAGGGTGAGCTCGCCTATGGGCCGGGACCCGCTTCTCAGGGCTGCGCGCAGCATGCGGATGCCATTGCGGATGCGCTGGACCGAAATGCCGGCGTCGATGAGGCGACGAACGGCCTTGAGGGTGACGAGGTCCTCGAAGCTGTATCGGTGGTGTCCGCCGACAGTCCGCAGCGATGGGCGTACCAGATTGGTCTGGGACCAGTACTGGAGCTGCCTGCGGGAGACGCCGACGATCTCGAGAACGTCACGGGTTGGGAAGAGTTCCGAGCCCTCGAACTTGTCGGCGTCGCTCTTCGGGGTTCGTCGCCGAGTCGGGGAATGACCGGCCGAGGGCACGGCCAGCGGCTGGTGGGCGTTGTGCGAACTCACTCGATTCGCTCCTGACCCCGGGGGCTGGGTAAGGGCGACAGCCCATGCCCAGCGCTGGTGCGGGAGAGAATTCGCGACATTCCGTTCTCCGGCTCGCTCGCTGGGGGTCTGGCGGCAAGAAGATCTTTGATCTCTGGCCACGAAGTAACGTTTTACCGCCCTAGAAGTCAACCCAAAAAAGAGCTAATTTGTCTTGATTGGCGTTTTATCAGACCTTTTGGAGTATTTGGGGGTCATTTAGGGTCATTTAGGGTCCGTCGGACGGCTGGCGTGTTCGATTGATTCCACAGAATTTTTCCCGCACCCCATTACGCCCCGTTTTAGATCGCCGCCCCGGCTTCGGGTGCTGACGCCGCGCGGGTCGTACATTGGGTTTCAGAGGTGTTGTCTTTTGTCGGTGAAGAAGAACAAAAACGAGCGGGGAGACGAAGACTCCACTCGGGCCGGGACACGCGTCCTAGTCGTCGAGGAATCCGGTGCCGAGCGCCCGTACATGCGCGGCATCATGGTCCATTCCCTGATGGCTCGGGGGATCGGTTTCGACGAGGCCTATTCCACCGCTGGCCAGGTGTCGGGCATGATCCAGGGACGCGGGCGGGTAGAACGCGCCGAGTTGGCAAAAATCGTGCACGAGATCGTGGGCGAGGGGGCCGAGAGCGAGCAGCCGATTCAGTTGCCGGCGACCCTCCAGGTCGTGGGGAACCGCGGCAGTACTCATTTTTCGAAAGGAACCCTATCCCAGAGCCTGTTGGCCGCATCCCTGGCGCCCGATGACGCTTTCGAGGTGGCTCGCGTGATCGAGGCCAGCTTAATTCAGCGAGGGACAGACGAGGTGACTCAGGTCGAGCTTCGTCGGCTTGCCTACGACGCTCTGCTCGAACGCTTCGGGAACCGCGTTGCCCAGCGCTATCTCGTCTGGCGAAAATTCGAGGAGCCCGAAAAGCCGGTCATCATCCTCCTGGGCGGGACTGCAGGCGTGGGGAAGACCTCTCTTGCCCTGGCGGTTGCTCAGCGACTCGGTGTCAGCCGCATGCTCTCGACCGATTCTATTCGACATATCATGCGCATCATGCTTTCACCGGACTTGATGCCTGCGATCCACGTCTCCTCCTTCGATGCCTACCGGGAGCTGCCCGCCCTGGGACGCGAAGACGACCCGGTCATTGACGGATTCCTCTCCCAGGCCTCGACGGTGTCCGTGGGAGTTCGCGCGATGCTGGACCGGGCGATCGAGGAAAATACGAGCATCGTCCTCGACGGGGTCGCGCTGGTGCCCGGCTTGATCGACTTGGAGGAATACGCGGACCGGGCCCACGTTTTCTTCCTGATGGTGGGCCGTCTGGATGAGCAGGCCTTCGAGAGTCAGTTCGAAGCTCGGGCACGCCGGCAACGAGCCCGGGACGCAGCCCGCTATGTCGAGAGGCTTGAGGAGATCCTGAAAATCCAGCGCTATCTCCTCGAGCAGGCCGATCGGAATAACGTCCCGATCGTCGACAACGTGACGGTTGATGGATCGGCTTTGCTGGTGGTTCGCCACGTCGTGGAGTCTCTCCGGGTCAACGGCGGAGTCGATTTCACCGATTTTCTCTAACTTGGCGGCGCGCGAGCGCACGGGCTTGGCCCCGGTCACCCGCCAGGGATGTACCTCGCCGGGGTTTCGCCCCACGATTGAAAGGGAGCTGGTTCCACGAATGGGTCGATCCCTCAAGTACGAGATTCCCGGAGTCGACAGGCGCTGCGATTCTCTCGAACTCGCCGAGCGGGGCTTCGATGGCCTTTTTGCGGCTGATATGGAGAACGCTTCTCGGCGGGTCCTTGAAATCGGCTTCGGGCGAGGTGAATTTTTGCTGGAGCTGGCGGCCAAGCAACCGGAGACCGCCTTTCTGGGAGTCGAGATCTCCTTCAAGCGAGTTCTCAAGATGGCGAGAAAGGTCGGGCGCGCAGAATTACGCAATGTACGCCTGATGGAGGCGAAGGGAGAGGTCGTCCTACGCGATCTGCTGCAGACCGGCTTGCTCGACGAGATCTGGGTGAATTTTTCGGATCCCTGGCCCAAGGATAGACACGCCCAGCGAAGAGTTATCCAATCGGCTTTCGTTCGCGATGCAGCCCGCTGTCTCGCTCTGGGCGGCACCCTTCACGTGGCTACGGACGACGTTCCCTACGCGGACCAAATCGACGAGGTCATGGAGGGGGAGGTTTTGTTTGAAAATGCTTTCGCCCCCGAGCGCTGGCTCGGGAACGTCCCCGGGCGCATCCAGACCGGCTATGAAATCGAGTGGCGGGCCGCAGGGCGTCCGCTGCATTTTTTTGCGGGCTGCCGGGTGGCGGCGAAGCCCGAGGGGGACTGAGGGGTGGCCAGAGATCACGCAAACGAGTCGGCCCCGCGCCCGAACCTCAAGGATCATGGCCGGGAGGCGCTGCGCGAGCACTTCGCTCGGGACGGGCTTCCCGCTTATCGAGCGGATCAGGTCCTTTCCTGGCTATACGGTCGCGGAGTCGACGACATCGAGGCCATGACCGATCTGCCCGCCCAGCTCAGAGACAGGCTGGCAGGCACCTGGGATACCCGCGCTCTTGAGATTGGAGAGGTCCAGGTATCCCTGGATGGGACGCGGAAAATTGTATTGAGGACACGAGATGGCGAAGTCATTGAGTCGGTTCTGATTCCCGAAGAGCGCCGAAATACGCTCTGCGTCTCGACCCAGATTGGCTGTCCGCTGGCCTGTTCCTTTTGTGCCACGGGAAAGATGGGAATGGTCCGCAACTTGACCGTCGCCGAAATTGTCGACCAATTGATGCGCGCCCGGGAGGTTCTTCCCGAGGGCGATTTGATCAGCAATATTGTCTTTATGGGGATGGGAGAGCCGTTGCTGAACCTGGCTGCGGTCAAGGAGGCCATCCGCATCTTCACCGACCCCCGCTACCTGGCCATGGCGCCTCGCCGGATTACGGTTTCCACATCGGGTGTCGTTCCCCAGATACGTCCTCTGCTTGAGATCGGGCCGATCAACCTGGCCGTTTCCCTGCATGCAACCACCGACGAGGTTCGCGACGAGTTGGTCCCGCTGAACAAGCGTTTCCCCCTGGATATTTTATTGGGAGCGCTGCGGGACGAAGAACTGATTTCCCGCAAGCGGCCTGTGTTCTTCGAATACACCCTGATGGCCGGCACCAATGACAGTCTCGAGGATGCCCGTCGCCTGCCCCGACTGCTCGAGGGCATACCGGGCAAGGTCAACCTGATTCCCATGAATCCCCACCCGGATGCGTCCTACCAGCCTCCCTCTAGCGAGGTCTGCGACGCGTTCGCGGCGGAGGTTCATGCATCGGGCTTGCGGGTTACCCTGCGGCGCAACCGGGGGCGTGATATCGATGCGGCCTGCGGTCAGCTGGCGGCTCGGGGGCAGACCCGGCGCTCGGCGCCGGCAACCGATTCACAGGATTGAAGCAGAGCCTCAGGGACTAACCGGAGGGGCGTGTTTCTTGAGTAGTGGGGCGACGATGGAAGTCCCTGCTGGCGCCGTCTCGAAATCGACGTCGGGGTTGTACTGCTGGAGTAGCCAGAGGGGGACCTTGAATTGCTGATGGGCCAGCACCCAGATGGAGTCTCCGCGCCGAAGCTTGTGTGTTTGGGTTCCAACGATTTCTCGTGCGGAGAAAAACTGCTCCTGGATATCGAGGTGGTAGTCGATTCTCTGCCTTTCGAAGAGAGAAGGGGAGACCCGCTTGAAGTTGAGCCTCAGGCGGCTGTGGATCGGCAGGGCCTCTCCAAAGCTGAGGCTGTTGAGGGTTCGTAATTCCTGGGCGCGAATGTCGAGCCACTCTGCGTAATGCCCGAGAGTTTCGCCGAATTGGACCTTGATGGTCTCGTTCCCTGCGACGAGGTAGTCGCTCGGATCGGCCCGGAGGTTCGGCGGGGGAGAACTCGGGGCCGCCGTTTTTGTTGCCTTTGCGCCCGGCAGGGGGGATCGCTTGGTGGAGGCCCGAGTCCCGGGATCGGTCGGGCTCGCTTTGGTCGGGGCAAAGCCGGGAAGTCGAAGCACCTGACCGGCGTTGATCCGGTGACGATCCCGTATGCCATTGACCCGCACGAGTTCCTCGTCGTCGACGCCAAAGCGTAGGGCGATCAGGGTGAGGTTGTCGCCCCGGCGTACTGTGTAGAGCCCGTCTTCGGGAACGGAGATCACGAGTTCGCCCGGGGTGGCGCCCGCCGAGGCGTGCTCGATGGGCAGTCGCAGCTTCTGGCCCACCCGAATACGGTTGCGGTTTCGCAGATCATTCAAGCTCGCCAATGCCCGAACGGGCACCCTGTACCTCTGGGCGATGGCGGAGAGGGTCTCGCCTCTTCGAACGATGTGGAAGCTGTCGCGGGTCTGGGCGGTAAAGAGTTCGTGCCGGGGAAGGGTTGCGATGGAGGCGGATAGAGGTCGCTTGAGAAGCGCTACTGGAACCTTGAATTCGAAGCCTCGAGGGATCCGTTTCTGGCCGTTCCAGACGGGACTTAGGAGCGAGGGATTGGCCGCCTTCAGGCTCTCAAGCTCCAAATCGAGCACCTGGGACATCGCCTCTACCGAGATGTAGAAGGGGAGGGCGACGGTTTCAAATTGCGTGGGCGGGTCCATGGAAAATGGGCCGAAAAAAGCTTCGGGGTTTTCGGCGATCCGGGAAGCCGCGATGAACTCTACGTAGAAATTTCGCGAGGCGAAGCCGAAGCGCCGGCTCTTGTATTCCCGAATGATTTTCTCGATATCCCGGTGCCCCAGCTTCCGACTTGCCCGCCGCATGCCCGACGCGCCATGGTTGTAGGCGGTGATGGCCAGGGGCCAGGATCCGGTAACCCGGAGATTCTGGGCGAGCAGGCGGGCGGCCGCGGCGGTGGATTTATAGGGGTCCCGCCGTTCATCCACGATCTGGTCGACGCGCATGAAGCGGCGCCCTGTCGCCCGGGTGAACTGCCAGAGTCCCGCCGCACCGATCCTCGAATAGGCTTCAGGGCTATAGGATGATTCGACGTGAGGAAGAGCAGCGAGTTGGGGAGGAAGCCCCATTTCCCCGAGGATTTCCTGAATATGATCGGCATAGGCTCCCGAACGGACGAGGCCCGCGAGAAAACGATCGGCCTGCCCCTGCTGGAAGCGAATCCTTTTGGCGTGGGCTTTCAGTTCCTGGCTGGAGACGCCTTGGGGGAATAGGGCCAGAACTCGCTTCTCTTCGGGGCCGAGTTTCTCGCGTTTACCCGTCGCCAAGGTTTTGAGGATTTTTCGGTAATGATCTTTTTTCTTTTCGAGGTAGCGCTCCTCGGCCTTCGCGCTCAAATTCCTGGGGAGGTCGATCTCTCCGTAGACAACGTGAACGTTCCGGTAGTCGTGAAGCAGGCCGCTCTGGCTGTCGACCTCGGTGTAGATCTGCATCCAGAACCGGATATCGGGCTCGAGGCCGGGGGGTTCGACGAAAAGCGCCGTCTCCCGCTCGGCTCCATGGCCGAGGGATGCCGCGAGCAGGAGGGGGAGCATCAGCGCGGCAAGCCGGGGCAGAGTTTTCATGATCCTCGTATGCAGAGATCGGCTGGGGATTATCGCTGATGGCCGGCCTGGGTTTTTGGGAAGGCGGGGGAATAGATCACTCGTTCCTGACTCCGCCAAACACCACCCCAATTCTGTCCTCCGTCCCCGCCCGATGACTTCTGGTTCCGCGCCGAAGGAGGGGTTGTCTACTTTTTCTTCTTTTTCTTGCTCCGGCTCTTTTGTCGCGACTTGCGAGCCTGTTGGCGCTTGTTCTTGCGCTGCTGATTCGCCTTTTGGCTTCGGGGTTGGACCGCGCCGCCGAGCATCGGGTTCATGCCGGGCATTCCGCCGCCAGCGAGAAGCGCGCTCGGGTCCATCTCGCCCGCTCCGCCGCCCATCATCTGACCCATGCCGGGAATTCGAGAGAGCAGGCCGCCGGGTTTGCCGAGGGAGCCCATCATTTCGCGCATTTGTTTGAAACGCTCGACCAGGTCGAGGACGTCCTTGGGCTTGCGACCACTGCCCCCGGCGATTCTCTGGGCACGGCTCTTGTTGATGATGTTCGGGGAACCGCGTTCCTGTCGGGTCATCGAGTGGATCATCGATTCGACCTTGGAGAGATCCCCCTCCTCAACCTGGTCCGCCATCGAGCCGAACATGGGCATCTTGGCGAAAACTTCGCGCAGGGGGCCCATTTTCTGGATGGTTCGGAGTTGGGTCAGGAGATCATCCAGGGTGAACTGCCCCTTCAGAATGCGCTCGGCGTCGGCCTCGGCCTGCTTTTCGTCGACGATTCCCTCGAAATCCTTGACGAGTCCGACTACATCTCCCATCCCGAGGATTCGTGAGGCCAGCCCCTCGGGTCGGAATTCCTCGAGTCGATCGACGGTCTCGCCAGTGCCGAGGAACTTGATGGGCACGCCCGTGACCGCCTTGATGGCGAGGGCGGCGCCTCCCCGAGCATCACCATCGAGTTTCGTCAGGACGACGCCGTCGAGTTTGATTCGCTCGGAGAAGGCCTGGGCGACATTGACGGAATCCCGCCCCATCAGCGAATCGCAGACGAGAAGGGTGTTGGCCGGCGCTACAGAGGCAATGATCTCCTCGAGCTCCGTCATCAGGTTGTCGTCCAGCGCCAAGCGTCCGGCGGTGTCGTAGATGATGGCGTCCAGGCCTTCGCGCCGGGCTCGCTTGAACGCTTCTTGGCAGATGCTGGGGGGAGATTCGCCCTCGGCACCGCTGTGAACGGGTACGTCGATGGACTCGCCCAGGGTGATCAACTGCTGGACCGCTGCTGGTCGGTAAACATCCGCTGCGACGAGCAGGGGCCGCCGCCCCTGTTTTTGCAGATGCCGCGCGAGTTTGGCGGCCACGGTGGTCTTGCCCACACCCTGCAGGCCGGCGAGCATGATGGAAGTGGCGCCAGCATCCCGGGCGAGGGAGGTGTCCACCGGGCCCATCAGTTCGACGAGTTCGTTCTCGCAGGCCTTCACGAAATGCTGGCCCGGAGTGATCTTGACCATTTGGCCCGAGGCGTCTCGGACCCGGGTTTCGACCTTCTCGCCGAGGGCCCGTTCCTTGACCCGAGCCAGGAACCCCTTGACCACGGTGAAGTCGACGTCGGCCTCGAGCAGCGACGCGCGGACGTTGGCGAGGGCCTCGTCGATATTCGACTCGTGGAGTTCTCGAACACCCCGAAGTCGTTCGGTGGCTGACTGGAAGCCCTGGCTTACGGTTTCGAGCACGATTCCTCCCGGTGGCGCCGGATCTTAGCAGCCTATCGGGTTTCCGGGATGCCCTGTGCTCTTGCCCGGAAGGGTCCAGGGGTGCATCCTCTTTTCCCCGGGCTTGGGTGGCAAATAAGAGAGGGAGGGCAGAATTTGCTTGAGATCGAGGCAGAGATCGCTGGCAGTGTCTGGAAGATTGAGGCGGCGGTGGGCGATCGAGTCGAAGAGGAGCAGGTCCTCCTGATTCTCGAATCGATGAAAATGGAAATTCCCGTGGAGGCTCCCTGCGCCGGCGTCGTGCGCGCGGTCAAGGTCGAGGAGGGGGCGACCGTTGAAGAGGGCACCGTGCTGGTGTTGATCGAGAGCGAGTGACGCTCGGGGTCCCCTCCGAGGTTCGCGTGGGCCGAATGGCCCCGGGCGAGGTGGTGGAAGTAGTCCGCCGCCTTCGGCGAGAGCCTCGGCACAACCTCCTGCTCCTCGATCTGATCGGGGGGGGTGTGCCCTGGCCTGGGGGCGGTTTCGATTCTCCCGAGGCAGTCGTGGCTCGGTCGGAATTGGGGGTTCTGGGGATCGCTTCCCTGCGCCCCTGCATGGTGCTCGAGGCCGAGATCAGCGAGGCGGGGCTCGAGGCGGTGATACCATTTCTCTCGAGCATGGATAGCGGGTTGATCAAGAGCCAGTCGAGCATGGTCGATCTGATCTGGGAAAAGCTTCACGCTCGGGGACGCCGTGCTGTACTCGATCGCTACGAAGAGGCCTACGTGCTTGCGGCAGCGGACTCCTCCCGAACGTGCCCCCAAACCGAGACAGGGGACTGTCTTCGGCGAGCGAAGCCCGACGATCTGGAGGATCTGGTCTACGCGGCCCGCTCCAGTCTGCGCGAGGAAAATCGTCCCGATCCCTTTCGCGGCGACCCCCACGGATTTCGCCGGTGGGTGGAGAATCGAATGGGGCAGGCGAGGCTGCTCGAAGTCGAGGGGCAGCTCGTCTTCGTCGGCTATGCCGATGTGCGCCGCCCGGAAGGTTGGTTGATCCAAGGCGTCTACACTTGGCCAGAGCAGCGCCGTCGGGGATATGGCCGCGCGGGGATGCAGGGAATGGTGCGCGAGGCCGTCGCGGCGGGTGCCGAGCACGTTCAGTTGGCCGTGGTCGAGGGGAACCAGCCGGCCCTGGGCCTCTACGGCGGCCTTGGATTCCAACCCCTGTCTCGCTTGCGGACGATCCTGTTCCGTTAGCCACCTCGCCGCCCGCCCGGGGGGTGTGCCTGAAGCCGGCTTGAAGCCCGAGTGGGGCCTTGGCTAGGCTCCTCTCTCGGCTTGGAACGGACGCGGTAGAGAACCCCGCTTTCGGTTGATCCAGCCTCAGAGGAGTATCTGCAATGGGCTTGCTCGACGGGAAAGTCGTGGTGATTACGGGAGCCGGTGGTGGGATTGGCCGGGAATATGCACTGGCTATGGCCAAGGAAGGCGCGGCAATCGTTGTCAACGATCTCGGCGGCGCGCGGGATGGAACGGGCGGCGGGAGCGCTATGGCGGATCTGGTGGTGGACGAGGTTAAGGGACTCGGCGCCGAGGGCGTGGCCAACTACGACAACGTCGCGAGCGTGGAGGGTGGCGAAGGCATTCTGAAGACGGCTCTTCAAGCCTTTGGCAGGGTTGACTGCGTCATCAACAACGCGGGCATTTTGCGCGACAAGTCTTTTTCGAACACCACCGAGGAACTTTGGGATCCCGTCATCGCGGTTCACCTGAAGGGAACTTATTGTGTGACTCGCCCGATTTTCAATCACATGAAAGAGAGCGGTAGCGGTGGTGTGGTGATCAACACTTCTTCGACCTCGGGCTTGAACGGAAATTTTGGCCAGTGCAATTACGGCGCCGCGAAGGCGGGCATTGCGGGCTTTACCCGTTGCTTGGCCATCGAGGGAAAGAAGTACGGAATCCGCTGCTTTATCCTCGCTCCCGCCGCGTTGACGCGACTCACCGAGGACCTGCCCGGATTCAATGCCGAAGCCATGAAGGAGAAGATGGCGCCGGAGTTGATCTCGCCCCTCCTGACCTTCCTCGCGAGCGACCTGTCGAAGGACATGACGGGCAACACGTTCTTCTGCGGAGGCGGCCGGATCGCCGAAATGAAGGTGGTCACCACTCCGGGGATTACCAAGCATGAAGAGGGCGGTATGTGGACACCCGAGGAGGTTGCTGAGGCTATGAAGCCAGGCGGAATTCTGATGTCCGAAAACTGATCGTGCGTGCAAGCTTTGCGTGAGGGCCGGCTCTATCGCCGCGCCTGCTCTGTGCTCGGCAAAGCGGGTTTGGCCGCTCGGGGCGTTTCGCCCTACGCGTTGCTCCCGGGGAGGGCGCATGGTACACATCGGTCAGTATGACTGAAGAAAACCACGACCGGGTAGCCGAGACTGCCTCTCCGTCGGAGGCTTTCTCGGCAGATCCGCGTACGCCAGGGCTCTCCCCGCTGGCCGATCCCTATTCGGCGATGACACCTCGCTTCAATTTCTTCTTCCGCTGGTTCGCCAAGCGCTACTTGCGCCATTTTGACCTCGGCGACGAAGCCGCGGGACGTCTGCGTGAGCTCGAGAAGCGCGGCTCGATCGTCTACGTCATGCGGTATTCGAGCCGCCTCGACTATCTCCTCTTTAACACTCTTTTCTTGCGGGAGGGGCTGAGGCTTTCGAGTTTTGCCAACGGCATCTACTTCACGATTTATCGCCCAGTCCCCGAGATTATTCGTTCGCTCTTGAGCCGGAAGCGCGGACGATCGCGGGCGGTGGAGCACGAAGAGGACCAACACAAGGTTCGCCAGCTCTCCCAGGGAGACGCTTCCCTTTTTCTTTTTCTCCGCACCCAGAGGCTCCAAACCTTCTGGCGTGGTCTCTGGAACCTTCGCCATCGTCAGGACGAGTTCGACCTGGTTCAGGAGGTCGTTCGCGAAGTCCGAAACGGCGGGAAAGAGGTCTTTGTCGTTCCCCTCTCGCTCTTCTGGCGGAAGGGGCCGAGAACGGGCAACCGTTTTCTGAATCTCGATTACGGGTCTCTTTCCAGGCCGTCTGATCTTGCCAAGGTGGCTTCGTTTCTCCTGACGTACCGAAGTCTTTCGGTGAAGATCGGCGAGCCTATCGACCTGGCTCATTATATGGCGGAGCATCGCGACGACGGTCAGGAGCGCGTGGCACGAACGGTTCGTCGCTCGATTTTGATTTATCTCTACCGTGCAGAAAAGGTCGTCGAAGGGCCGACCCTTCGCTCGGCCCAGCGGGTGCTTGGCGACATCATGGCCGACAAGGGGGTTCAGGCCGCGATCCGCGAGCGTGCGATGGAAAAACGTGGCTCGGTGGAGAAGGCCGAAAAGGATGTAGCCAAAGCGTATCGCGAGATTGCCGCTCGTATGAATTCAACTCTCCTGGCGGCCCTGTCCCTCGCGGTCGGAGTGCTCATCCGGCGACTCTTTTCGAGTGTGGAGACCCGGGGCCTCGACAAAGTGGCCGACTATGCGAAACGCCACCCTTTGGTGCTGGTCCCGAACCATCGATCGTATTTCGATTTCCTCATCGTTTCGTTGCTCTTCTATAACAGCTATCTCGTGCCGCCCCATATCGCGGCTCGGGAGAATATGGCATTTGGTCCATTCGGCCTGATCTTTAGGATGGCAGGGGCTTTTTACTTGCGTCGATCCTTCGACGACCCGCTCTACAAGCAGGTCTTCCGGGCCTATGTGGCTTATCTCGTACGCGAGGGATTTACCCAGGAATTCTTTATCGAGGGCGGTCGCTCGCGTACGGGCAAGACCATGAAGCCAAGGTTAGGAATGCTCAGTTGGGATCTGGACGCCTTCCTCGAGTGTTCACGGAGAGATCTCTTTTTCGTTCCCATAGCCCTGACCTACGAGCGCCTGGTGGAGGAGGGCGGCATGGTCGACGAATTGGAGGGGGGGAAGAAGTCCAAGGAGAGCACGCTCGCGCTCTTCCGCGCCCGGAAATTCCTGAAGAAGAGATTCGGATCGGTCCATGTCAGCTTCGGCGAGCCAATTTCGCTCGCCGACGCACTCGGCGATCGACGCCAAGAGTTCGAAAGCCTGGTTCGCAGCGAACTGCCAGCAGAGATGTCGGCTCGAGGCGAGGCGGCACTTCTCGAGGGCACAGTCGAGCGCATCGAGGAAGAAAAGCGCGTGTTCATCGAAGGCCTTGGCCATCGCCTGGTCGAGCGGATCAACTGGTCGGTAATAGTCAATGCGACATCCGTCGCCTCGGCGGCCCTGATGGGAACCGCGCACACCGGTCTTTTGCGGTCGGATTTGGTGATCCGAATGCGACAGCTTGTAGACCTGCTTCTGCTTGGGCAGGCGGAGATCACTAGGGCGCTGAGGGCGGATCAGGGTAGTTTCGAAGAGTCGATTGCGTTCATGATTCGAGGCGATCTGGCCAAGTCCGCTCCCGATTCGAAGGGCGAGATTATCTATTTCGAGCCGAGCAAGCGCCGCGCGCTGGATATCTACCGAAATTCAATCGTCCACTACCTGGGGGTTCCGAGCATCCTCGCTCGTTCCCTCCGCGCGGGCGCAACATCCAAGGATCTCTTCGAAGACGCTCTAGTCTGGCGCGAACTCCTCTATCGCGAGTATTTCACACCGAGCGAGGAAGCCGGCGAGGCCGCGGTGGTCCGGTGGTTGGGCTTCTTCGAGGCCTCGGGCTGGATCGAGCAGGAAGGGGAGGCGGTCCGGGTGACACCTGGAGGCGAGGCCATTCTGACGTGCCTCGACCTGCAGACCCGGGGTGTCGTCGAGTGCTACGAAGCGACCTGTCGGGTGGTGATCGATGCGGGGGGCGAGATCAGCCGCGACGAAGTCATCGAGCGGGGTTCTTCGCTGCTCGAGAACGCCCAGCTCCTGGGCCTCTCCGGCCATCCCGAGGCGGCCAACGAGGCGAGTTTCACGAATGCCCTCGAGCTCCTGGTTGCCCGGGGCGGACTGGCTCGAAAGGACGAGATGCAGGGGGCTTCCAAGGCCGAATACGCCCCCGGGGAGGCGTGGAGCTCTCTTGGGGATCTCCATGAACTTCTGGCGCGCTTGGCGGCGGGTCGGTAGGGTCTGCGCCTCACGCTCCCGGGGCGGCCGCCCAAATTTGCGCGCATCTGGCCGTTTCCGAGGGACCTCTAAGAGGAACTAAGCTCCATGGATCCCACTGAGCTGCTGGATTTCTCCAAGTCGGGAGGGCTCGTGACGGCGATCGCCCAGGATGCGGTGACGGGCGAGATCCTCATGGTCGCGAACATGAACGAGGAATCTTTTCGGCGTACCGTGGCCTGCGGTGAGGCCGTCTACTGGAGCCGCAGCCGGAAGAAGCTGTGGCATAAGGGCGAGGAAAGCGGAAACGTGCAGCGCGTCGAGTCTCTCTATATCGACTGTGATGGAGACGCCGTATTGATGAAGGTGCAGCAGGTGGGAGATGCAGCCTGCCACACCGGGAAGCGAAGCTGCTTCTTCCGAAAGATCGAAGGTGGCTCGGTGACGGATGTCGGCGTCCAGGTCTTCGATCCAGAGAAGGTCTACGGAAAATGAGCGAAGACAGGAAATTACGCCTCGCTCTGCCCAAAGGCAGCCTCCAAAAGACGACGCTCGAGCTCTTCGCGAAGGCGGGTTTCGACATTCGGGTGGCCTCTCGCTCCTATTACCCCTCGATCAATGATCCCGAGATCGAATGCATCCTGATCCGGCCCCAAGAGATGGCTCGCTATATCGAGCAAGGTGTCATGGATTGTGGAATTACCGGGCTTGATTGGGTCATCGAAAGCGGTGCCCAGGTCGAGGAATTGGCTGATCTTCGAGCGCCTTGGCCCAATTACGGGGCAGTGCGCTGGATTCTGGCGGTCAAGGACGGCTCTCCCTTCACTTCCGCGAGCGACCTGGCCGGAAAACGAATCGCGACCGAGGTGATGGGGCTGACCGAGCGCTACTTCTCGGCCCAGGGCGTCGAGGCCCAATTGGAATTTTCCTGGGGAGCGACCGAGGTGAAGCCCCCCGTACTGGCGGACGCGATCGTCGACGTCACCGAAACAGGGTCGAGCCTGAGGGCCAATAATCTGAAGGTGCTCGACACCCTGCTCGAAAGTACTCCGCGCTTCGTTGCCAATCGGGAGGCCGCGGCCGACGGATGGAAACGCGGGAAAATGGATCGAATGCTGATGCTCTTGACCGCCGCCATCGCCGCCGCCACCCGGGTGGGGCTCTCGATGAACGTGCCCCGGGAATCCCTGGACAAGATTCTTGGCCTGCTTCCCGATACCGCCCCCACCCTCTCCCCGCTTTCCGATGAGAACTGGGTCGACGTGTTCGTAATCATCGAGGAGGAGAAGGTCAGGGAACTGATCCCGAAACTTTCCGAGGCCGGCGCCCGGGTGATCGTCGAAACCCCGGTCAACAAGATCATCGACTGAACGTGAAACGCCTCGGTTCCCTGTCGAGGATTCCCAAGACCTATTTGCGGACGGCCTGGTGGGGGCTCGTCTCGCCGCTTCTCGTCGAGACCGAACCCCTGACGGTGGTTCAAGCGGTCGTGACGCGGCCAGGGGAGGGCGGCGGCGAGGTCCTGCTCTCTGTGCGCTCGGATATCCGGGGTTGGGAGTTGCCGGGGGGTGGCCTCGAACTCGGCGAAACCCCCGAGCAGGCCCTGGCGAGAGAGGTCGAGGAGGAAACCGGCTTTCAGGTCGAGGTCGAACGCCGTGTGGGCGACTACACGCGAACCGGCTTTCGACCCCACACGGCGCGGATCTATCGATGTCGTATCGTCGCGGGCGAACTGCGGACGAGTCGCGAGACGCCTTGGGTGGAGTGGTGGCCCGTCGCGGCGCTTCCGGAGGCCCTTCTTCCCTGGTATCGCCAACCTCTGGAGGATGCCGGTCAGGACCGAAGCCGCCCCTTTGCTCGGACCGAGCACCAGGGGGCATCGGCGATCTTGCGGGCCATCGCGATCGATCTCCAAATGCGCTGGGACCCGAGACGAGCGAGGTAGACCCCGCCCCCCTCGGCCGGTGGGCCGACCGTTTTTCCAGGACCGTGGTGTAGAGTGCGGCAGCGATGTGCGCCCCAATCGGGCGGTCGGGAGGCGGGTATGTGGAAGTGGGCAGCAGCGATTTTTTGTGTGCTCGGCATAGTCCTGAGTCTGCGGGCCTGGAATTTAGGGGTCGACTCGGAGGTGGTCCCGGCTGTCGAAGGTGTCCCTGTGGATTCGGACGCGGTTCTCGAGCGTTTTCGTGGGGGATTGCGGATTCCCACGGTCTCGCGCCAACCCGGTTTGGGGATGGACGAAGCGGCCTTCGAGAACTTTCGGGCCTACCTGGCCGTTCATTACCCTGGCATTCACGAGCACCTGGATCTTGAAATCGTTTCCGGCCACAGCCTTCTTTTTCGCTGGTTGGGGAGCGAGCCGAGCCTTCCGGGAACGGTTTTGTTGGCCCACCAGGACGTGGTCCCCGTGGATAAGGGCAGCGAAGCCGATTGGCTCCACCCGCCCTACGCGGCGGACGTGGCCGACGGCTTCGTCTGGGGCCGGGGCAGCCTTGATGACAAGTTCGGTCTCTTCGCCATCCTCGAGGCGACCGAGATGCTTCTGGCCGAAGGCTTCGAACCCCGCCGAACGCTCTACCTCTCCCTGGGCCATGATGAGGAGGTGGGCGGGGGCCAGGGAGCCGTCCAGATCGCGAAGCTCTTTGGCGATCGGCGGTGGCCCGTTGGCCTTGTGCTCGACGAGGGTGGGGCCATCGTTCGAGGCCTGGTGCCGGGGGTGGACGCGCCGGTGGCGATTGTCGGGGTCGCTGAAAAAGGATTCGTGAGCTTTGTCCTCGAGGTCGACGGGATGGGTGGGCATTCTTCGGCCCCTCCGGACCAGAGCGCCATCGGGATTATTTCCGCAGCTATCGTGAAGCTCGAGGAGCAGCGTTTCCCCATGCGCTTCGAGGGGGCCAGCCGGGCCTTCTTCGAGCAGGGGGTCGGTCCGGCGAGTCCGTTCGGCATGCGGATCCTCTACGGCAATCTCTGGCTCTTCGAGCCCCTGCTTCTGGCTTTTCTGGACTCTTCACCCATGATGGCGGCGATGACGCGGACCACGACGGCGCCGACGATCTTTCACGCGGGGCTCAAGGAAAACGTGCTGCCCGCTCGCGCTCAGGCCACGGTGAATTTCCGGCTTTTGCCGGGGGATAGTGGCGACTCGGTGCTCGCTGAGGTGCGCCGGATCGTGTCGGACGATCGCATCGACATCTCGATGCTCGAGCCGGCGCGGGAGGCTTCGCCGAGTTCGCGCACCGATTCCGAGGCTTGGCGGGCCCTGTCTCGGACGGTCCACGAGGTTTTTCCCGGGAGCGTGATCGCGCCCTACCTGCTCCTGGGCGGGACGGATTCGCGCTATTTCCGCGACCTGTGCGACTGCGTTTACCGTTTTCTCCCCATCGAACTCGAATCCGATGGCCTGCGCCGGGCGCATGGCAGCAACGAGCGAATTCCTGTTGCGGGCATCGCAGATGGGGTTCGCTTTTACCGCCGACTGATCGAGAATGCCGACGCCGCGCGCCTGGGCTCCGAGACCGCGGGCTGAAGGCTTCCACAAAGAAAGCCCCCGCTCCTCGAAGAGAGGTGCGGGGGCTTTTCTGTACGCCCTTGATCGGGCTATGTGTGGGGTTTCCCGGAACGACGGGCGGGGGGAAGGCGGCGAGTGCTCTCAGCCGCGCTGTTCGCGCAGCCCGCTCGCTTCCCATTCCTTGGAGAGTTGGTCGAGCTTGCGTGCGAACTCGTCGAAGGGGTCGTCGAACGAGAGCGTGATCTCCGTCGTACGCGGAATCTCGTCGCCGTTGAGAAGGCCCCGGTAGCGGTTCAGGTTCGCGAGAATCGCCTCGGCCACCTTGAGCGCACGCTTTTCGGTTTTGATCAGGGGCGACTGGAGGGTGTAGACATTGTTGCGGCCCCACAGGCTCTCGTCCCGGACGATGCCGATCTCACGGTAGACCCCGTTGATCGGATCAAAATTATATTCGACACGGACTTCCTTGAAGATGTCGGAGTTCCCGGTGTAGAAACCGCGCTCCTTCTCCACCTTGCCGAGTTGTCGGCAGCGGGGGCAGTAGAACGTGTCCCCGTGGTTGAGCAAGAACACGCCCTTGGCGTAGTCCTCGCAGTCCGTGTTCTCGCAATACCCTACACCGCGCTTCATGCTGGCCATCCTGGTTTCGGATCGCCTCCCTGGCCGGGGGAATCGTTCTCCCGGCACTTCCTGATGCCCAAGTGCCCGAGTACACACATACTCGAGTTCTCCGAGCTTTGACGAGGCCGCACATGGATTTGGCTTCGCACTTCGGGCTTCCCACTGCCTCGGGGAACCCATCCGGTTTTAAGGAGGCTTTCGGGGGAACTAGAGCAAGAAGCGTACCGACATTTCTGCTCCCTCTGGCGCTGTTGGCCAGAACTTCGGGATAGAAAAATGTTCAGTTCGTTCCGGCGCTTGGCTCGCCCGGGTGCCGCCTCCCTGCTTGAGTCGGAAAAAGTTTGAAGTTTTCTGAAGTTGGCCTTGGGGGGCCGTATTTCCTGGTTGACCTAATCGCCTTCCACTCGCAGCCGGCCTACCCCGCAGGATTCTTCGGGGAGGTCGTCAGGCAACTTACGCACTCCAGATGCAACTCAGCGACGAAGTCGCATCCGTCTTTCGCGAATTCAGCCTCTCTTGGAATCGAAAGCGTTGGAGATGAAGCAGCTTCGGCTCGTGCGGACTATTTCCAGCCCTGAACCAGTGAAGGTACTTAGAGAAGTCATACCGCCTGCGAGGGGCGACTGTCAACTAGAATCGAATTCCTCCGCCTTCTGGCGGAGCAGGACGCCTCAGGGCCGATTTCGCTCCCGGTTCAGCGCAATTCCGTACGCGACGAGGGTCCCAACGGTCACGGCGTAGGCGGCGATCAGGTAGCTCATGCTCGGGTTCTCCTTCGTGTTCTGGCTGTCTTCTTTGGGTTCCGGGCCGGGGCTCAAAAGCCCAGGCGAGTTGGTTCCAATCGCCTCGGCCCTCCGGGGGGTCAGCGAGCCGAACTTCCTTCGCCCGCGACGGTACGCTGGGCTTCGACCTCCCAGCGCAGGAAGACCAAGTAGAAGAAGGCCAGCGCCAGGGTGATATTGCCGAGCAGGAAGGGCAATCCCATGCCGTCGCCCAGGCTACCTCCCTGGAGGTTTTCCGGGTGCATGCTCCGGCTTCCAAAAAGTTCGATCACGTAGTAGTTGAGCGGAATCAAGACGAGGCCGAGCACTCCGTAGATCGCCGCGAAGCGCGCGGTTCTCGGGCTCGGCCCGCTGAAACTGCGGAGTAGTAAATAGGCGAGATAAACAAACCAGAGCAGTAGGGTCACCGTGAGCCGGGCGTCCCATGACCACCAGACACCCCAGGTTCCCCGAGCCCAGATCGGCCCGGTGATGAGCATCAGGGTGCAGAAAATAACTCCGACCTCGGCACTCGCGATGGCGAGGCGATCCATGTCCTCCCTTCCCCGGCCGAGAAAGATTATGCCTGCGACACCGGTGATGGCGAAGCCCAGGTAGGCGCCGTAAGCCAGCGGAGGGTGGACGTAGAGAATCTTCTGGATGATGCCCTGCATGCTGTCGATCGGGGCCGTGATCACCGCCCAGGCGTAGGCGATCGAGCAAAGTCCGAGCACGATGCCCAACGGACGCCTCCAGGCGCTGACCCGGCGCTCGAGTACCGAGGGCGGGCCGAGTTCGGAATGCGACGAAGTTTCGCTCATCGTTCCTCTCTTTGTTCCTCTCTCTGGGCTCTCAATCCTAGCTGCACTCGACGCTGCTTTCGTCTGGAGCGCATTACTCGTCTAACACGTAGTCGAAGCCGAGAAAGGCGACCACCAAGTAGACACCATCCACGACGATCAGCAATTGCAGAGACTCGAAGGGGATGGAGACGCCCTGGACGGCGGCCAGGCTTCCCTCGACGGCTCCCGCGAGAACGGGGAAGAGGGCGGGCAGCAGCAATACGGGGAGGAGAACTTCGCGAAAGCCGGTCCGCACGGCCATGGTGGCCAGAAGAGTGCCTGCGGCGCAAATTCCGACGGTTCCAAGCCCGACCACCAAGGCGAGCCCCGGCAGGGCGGGCGCCAGGTCTACCCGGTAGAAGATGGCGAAGATGAGCGCGGTGACCGCCTGGACGAGGCTGATGAGGATCCAGTTGGCCGTGGCCTTGCCGAGGAAAATCCAGCCCCGGTTGCCCGGGGCGAGGGCGAGCCCAGCCAGGGCATCGTTGTCGAGTTCGAGGGCGAGGGATCGATTCAGCCCGAGCAGTGCGGCAAAGATGTAGGCGGTCCAGAGCAGCCCGGGCGTGAGCGCCTGCAATTCCTCGGGACGGCGTCCGGGCAGTGCGAAGTGAAAAACCACGGCCATCAGGATCGAGAAGATCAGCATCGCCACGACCCGGTCGCGCGCACGCCATTCGCTGATCAGGTCCTTCCACAAAATTGCGAGGGCGACGTTCATGCCTCGCACTCCAGGGCGCGGGCGTAGGCCCTCGCCAGTTCGGCTTCATCGAGCGGTTGGCCCGCCACTCGGCCGGCCACCGAGCCCGCATTGAGAATCAGGGCGCGCTCCGCGAGCAGAGCGGCGCGGCTGATTTCGTGAGTGACGAGAGCCAGGGCGTGGCCCTCGGCCGAAAGGCTTTGAAGGCGCGAAGTCAGGCGCCGCGCCGCGGGCTCATCGAGACCCGTGTACGGCTCATCGAGAAGAAGCAGGCTCGGCGCGTGCACCCGGGCCCGGGCGATCGACAGGCGCTGGGCCATTCCCCTGGAGAACCCTCCGGCGCGTCGGCCGGCGACCTCGGTGAGCCCCTCCTCGGCGAGGAGTTGGTCGGCGCGAGCGGCGGGGTTGGCGAGCCCATAGAGGCGCCCTGTGAAGATCAAATTTTCCCGGGCGCTGAGTTCGGGGTAGAGCAGGGTGGAGTGGCCCAGGTATCCGATCCGGCGGCGGTCGTGTTTGCCCCCGGCGAACTCGAGGGTTCCTGAGGTAGGGTGGGCGAGGCCGGCGATGATGCGCAGCAGAGTGCTCTTGCCCGCGCCGTTGGGCCCGAGGATCGCAATACTTTCTCCCGCGCTGAGTTCCAGATCGATGCCGCCGAGAGCTGTCACCGACGCGTATCTCTTCTCGATTCCGCGCAGGGTCAGCAGGGGGGCGCTCACTCGGGGGGGGTCTCCGTTCCCAGCCCGTGGCCGCAAGCGGAGCAGAAACTCCAGCCCGTTCCCACGGCAACGCCGCATCCCGGGCAGAAGTCGCCCGGATCGGCCTTGACGGGTGTGACCGGCGCGCCTGCCTCCGGGCTTTCCGTCTCTCCCAATTTTTCCTGACGCATCAGCGCGATGGCGTCAGCGCGGAGTTCTTCGCGCACAAGCTTGAAATCAGCCTCGTCGATCTTTCCGGTTTCGAAATCAATATCGAGATCACGGATCGATTCGTAGAGGATCTCGCGCTTGAGAGTGAGCTCGGAAACCTCTTTCGGAGCCGGTCGGGTGCGGCGGGTCCGTAGGGGCAAGGCGAGGAAGAGGGCGGCGATCCCGGCCATGGCAAAGGCAGCTACCTGGGCACCTCCAGAGGATACGGCACCGCGCTCTAAGGGCGTCAGGCCCACGCTGATCAGTTCGCCGGGGTCGACTTGGTAGGCCTCTCGGTGCAGGTAGAAGCGGGTTCCCTGTTTGAACGGGCGCTTGCGATGAAGGCGATCATTTTCGATGACGACTCCGTTGTCGGCGATCAATACATTCAGCAGATCGAGAGGTTTGTTGAACTGGATATCCAGCCGAGCGCTGTCCGTGACCGGGACCCGGTAGCGGTAGCCGATGACCGAGGGCCCCGGGACCAGGGGACCCTTGACGGCGAGGCCACCGCGCCCGTTCGGCGTCACCCCCAGCAGGCGGGTAGAGCCGCTGAGGCCCAGGAATTCGGCGCCGGCGGGTAACTCGAGTTCGAGCAGGTTTTCGCCGGGAGCCGCCAAAAGACGAGCCGGCGCGGAAACATCGACGTGGACTTCGGCGGTGATTCGGATGGCCGTATCGTCGTGATCAACCCAAAAGTCGGCTCGGGGCAGGGAGAGGGCATCGAGGTCGTTGGAGCTTTCCGGGACCGACAGGCGGAGCCGGACCGAGTCCCCCGGCTTCAGCCCCGCGCCGGAGTAGCTCGCGTAATCTTCGCCGTCGATGGAGACCTTTTCGAATGCCTCGCCGAGGCCGTCACCTTGGGGAGGAGGAGCGTCGGCGGGGAGCAGTACGCGCAGGGCCCCCGCCCCTCTCGGCAGGACGTCGACGATGTCGATCTTCTCGCTGTCTGGCCCTTCGGAGCCCGCGGGTCCCGGCAGCAGGAAGCCGTAACGCACTTCCTGGGGCCCCGGGTAGATGGGCCCCCAGAAGGATAATTGGTTGCCCTCGCGCAAGAGGTTCTGGCGCTGACCCTTCTCACCGTCGATGTACTCCGAAATACCCTCGGGCAGGCTCGCTGCATGGAGGGCCGGGTTCTGGTCCCGGCGTTCGGGGGCGACGTAGATGACTTCGTCCAGCGGGTTTTCGATTTGATGGGAAACCTGGACGAAGAGTTGCCCGCCGACCCAATCGAATTTGTAGGTGACCTCGGGGATCGTCAGGCGGGTGCCGTCCTCGATACTCTTTCGCAGGGCCAGATTGACGATCAATTCGCTCGAGCCGGGCTCGAAAACCGCCCGCTGGGCGAAGGGGATCCCGAGGTATTCCGAGCCGACCAGGTAGACGACGCTCGGGTCCGTCGAGATGCCAGCGAAGCGAAAGAGCCCGCTTTCGTCGGTTTGTGTGCTGGTCAGTCCGGGAGCGCCGTCGGCACGCAGGGCGTAGAGGGCGACGGTGAGGTCGGCGATGGGAGCGGTGTTCTCGTCGACCCGGGCCTGGCCCAGGATGACCCCGGAGCCCGGCGGCGGTTTGGGGACATCGGCATTCGGCGACGTGACCTGTTGGGGAGCCTGGGCCCATGCGGCCGGGCCCGGGACCCCTAGCCCGGCGACGAGCGCCAGCAGGGTCAAGAGGAGAGGCGCGCTTCCACGCTCGAGGCGATTCATGCGGGATCTTCGCTTTCCGATCGGTCCGGGTGGGGCCACAAAATCGCGATGCCCCCCATGGCAAACAAAATGGCCCCGGCCCAGATCCAGTTGACCAGAGGGTTTCGGTAGATCTTGAGGGTCGCCGAACCGTCCGCCTCGATGTTGTTGAGGATCACATAGATATCTTCGGACCAGGTGGAGTAGATCGAGGGGATGGTCGACGGCTGTTCCTCAAGCCAGTAGATCCTCTTTTCGGGCTCCATCACCGCCAGAGGTTTTTCCCGGCGGTAGAGGGCGACCCGCGCGGTGGCCCCTCCGTAATGCTGTTCGGTGATGGGATTGGCGGTGAGGTATTCGAGCCGGTACTCCTGAACCTCGACGGAGTCACCGGGCACCATGTTTTCGAGGCGCTCGTAGTTGAAGACGCTTCCCGAGATGCCCAGTAAGATCACAACGACACCCAGGTGGATGATATAGCCGCCGTAGCGCCTCTGATTCTTGCGCAAAAGGGTCGCGAAGGCAGCGACCACGGACTCGCCGTGAACCCGCCTGCGGGCCGCTATGGCCAGGGCGTATTCCTGGGTGATCGCCGCCGCCACGAAAGCGCATAGGCCCCAGCAGCAGAGCGCCCAATAGCCCACCTGGCCCCAGAAAACGGCGGCGAGAATGAGGGTGGTGACGACGCCGGTGAGGGTCGGCCACTTGAATTGGCGTCTGAGGCTGGCAGGGCTGGCCTTCCGCCACGCGATCAGCGGCCCGACCCCGGTCAGGAAGAGCAGGATCAGGACGAGGGGTGCCGTGACCACGTTGAAGAAATGCGGGCCGAGGGTGAGTCGCTCGCCGCTCAAGGACTCGGAGAAGACCGGGAGCATCGTAAACCCGAAAACCACGGCGAGGAGAACCATGAAGACCCAGTTGTTCAGGATAAAACTCGACTCGCGGGAAATGACGGATTCGAGCCGGTTGGGGCTTGCCAGTTCCCGGCGGCGGTAGAAGACCGCGGAGTAGAAGATGAGCGCGGAAATTCCGACGTAGCCGAGAAAAATGGGCTTGTACCAACCGGCATCGGTAAAGGCGTGGACGGATTGCACGATCCCGCTTCGCGTTAGGAAGGTTCCGAACAGGCACATGCAATAGGTCAGGCCGATCAGGACCACGTTCCAGGTCTTCAGCATATTTCGCTTTTCCTGGATCATGACCGAGTGGAGGTAGGCGGTGGCGGCCAGCCAGGGCATGAGGGAGGCGTTCTCCACTGGGTCCCACGCCCAATAGCCTCCCCAGCCCAGCACTTCGTAGGCCCAGCGGCCTCCCAGCACGATGCCGCAGCCCAGAGCCAGCCAGGCGATCAGGCTCCAGCGTCGGGTCGTGCGAAACCATGATGTGCCGAGCTCGCCGGTAACCAGGGCGGCAAACGCAAAGGCGAAGGGCGTCGCGAAGGCGGTGAAGCCGAGGTAGAGCATGATCGGGTGGATCAGCATGACCGGGTGTTGGAGCAGGGGGTTGAGACCTTGGCCATCCGAGAGCACTTGATCGTGGGGCAGCCGTTCGAAGGGGTTGCTGAGAAACTCGAGAAGGCCGAGGAAGAAGCCGGCATTCAGGAGCAGCATCACCGCGACCCAGGGGATCAAGCGGCGGTGCAGGTTGCGATTGGCGTACACCCCGGCCGAGCCGAAGGCCATCAGCAGGAAAACCCAGAGCATCAGCGAACCCGATTGCCCACCCCAAAGGGCCCCCAGCCGGTAATAAAGCTCCATGCTGCGGGCCGAGTGCCTGGCCACGTAGGCGAGAGAAAAGTCGTTCGTCGCCAGGGCCCAGAAAAGGGCGAACATGGCGACGGCCAGAAAGCCAAAGACAAGGTAGACGGCTCGTTCGGCGACGCGGCTCCAGTCGTCCCGGCGGCTGAGCCCTCCGTAGATGCCGGCGAGGATGCCGACTCCGGCGGCGAGTAGCGCCAGCCGGATTGAGTAGAGCCCAAGTTCGGACATCGAATAGCTCCCTTGGCTTGCGGAATCTCGGAGCGCCGACCCCAGAGACAGTTGTCCCTGACCTTCGCCCCCATCTTGCGGCGGGACCCAAAAATTGGTCGGCCGCGTTCTAATGACGGATTCGCGTTCTAATGACGGGTTAGAGTGGCATATCCCCGCCCGGTTCCCCTTGATTGGCCTGGGCTTCGAATTTCGATGGACATTTTGCCATCAGGTTGTCGGCGAGGAAGACAGTTCCCGTCTGGTGGTTCTCAACACGACCCTCGACCACAACCTCGGCGCCGTCCTTGAACATGTCGGGGGTTTCGAGGCCGAGGAAGAGCACGTCGAGGGTGCTCTCAGTAGCAAGGCCTGCGTGGGGCGGGTCGTTCTGCACGACGAAGCGCACGTTCTTGGCCTTGAGGTCTCGGTGGATGGAGTCGTTGGTGACGTAGCCATGGACTCGGAGGGATCGTCCTTCGAGGGTGCTGCTCTTGGCGAGAAACTCTCCCAGGTTCTGGTAGTACTGGAATGAGGCCTCTCCCTGAAGATTGGTATAGCCGTACCAGCCCAGCAGCAGGCCGACGATCACGGCCCCCACTGCGATTTGTGCGCCCTTCGACATGAACGACCCTTCGGCTGCCCTTCGCCCGAATGAATTTGACGGTGCGGGAGCCCGTGCGAAGCGGCTCTGGGATAGCCCGCTGAGAGTAGCTGCGCGGCCTCGTTCCGTCAAACTCTTCGCTTCAAGAAAAGCCTTATTATTCAAACACTTGGAATGACGCCCTCGACACTGAAGCGGCGGCTGGCTACTCCCACGGCCATGGCTGACTCGCCCCGCCCTGCGCCCCGCGTCGAACGCCTCAAGCCCTTCCTCGCGATGGAGATCATGGAGCGCGCTTTCGAGCTCGAGGCTTCGGGGAGCCGGGTGATCCACCTCGAGATCGGTGAGCCCGATTTCCCGCCCCCCGGTGCCGCGGTCGCCGCCTGTGAGCAGGCCCTGCGGGACGGCGAAACCCACTACACCGATAGCCGGGGCCTGTTGGCCTTGCGCGAGGCGATCGCGCGGGATTACGACCGGCGCTTCGCGGTCGCGGTCGATCCCGCGCGGATTTTGGTCAGCGAGGGAACCTCGCCCGCCATGTTGATGGTCTTCTCCCTGCTTATTCGTCCCGGCGATGAGGTGGTGCTCGCGACTCCCCACTACCCCTGCTACCCGAATTTCATTCGTTATTGCGGAGGGGAGCCGGTTTTCGTCCCCACCCGGCCTGAGGACGGTTTTGCCCTCGACCCCGAAGCGGTTGCGGCGGCCCTGACGCCGCGGACCCGGGCCATCGTCGTGGCCTCACCCGCCAACCCCACTGGGGCGATCCAAAGCCGGGAAACCCTTGAGGCCTTGGCTGGCCTCGGCCCGACCCTGGTTTCCGACGAGATCTACGACGGCCTCGTGTACGACGGCCTCGGCACGACCTCCGCTTCGCAGATCGCCGACGAGGCCTTCGTCCTCGACGGCTTCTCGAAGCGCTATGCCATGACGGGCTTTCGGCTCGGCTGGGTGTTGGCCCCGGAGTGGTCGCTGCGGTCCCTTCAGACCCTGCACCAGAATTTTTTCATTTCGGCCAATCGCTTCGTCCAGCACGCGGGGGTCGCCGCTCTGGAAGCCGGGGCCGCCGAAGCCGAGCAGATGCGGGCGGCCTGCGAGAAGCGCCGAGATCGCCTCGTGGTGGGGCTGCGCGACCTGGGCTTTGGCATCCCGCACTCGCCCCAGGGCGCCTTCTACCTCCTCGCCGACGCCCGGCGCTTTGGCCGCGACTCCCGGGCCCTGGCCTCGGCGCTGCTCGAGGGGGCCCATGTGGGGACGACGCCCGGCGTGGATTTTGGAGCGGCGGGGGAGGGCATGTTGCGCTTCTGCTACGCGGTGAGCGAGTCTGCCCTGGAAGAGGCGCTTGTCCGCCTCGAAGAAATCTTGCCCGGCCTCGAGCGCCGGGCCGCCCAGCAGGGGGATCCGTGAAGATTCGACGCGCCGAAATCAACCGCTCCTGCGCGAAGCCCGACCAGTTTCCCGAGACCCGCCGCCCGGAATTTGCCTTCCTGGGGCGATCCAACGTGGGCAAATCGAGCCTGCTCAATGCCCTGGTGCAGCGCAAGCAACTCGCGCGCACGAGTTCGACGCCGGGCAAGACGCGCATGATTCATTTTTTCGAGGTCGACGTGGATGCTCGGGAATTGATGCTGGTCGACCTGCCCGGCTATGGCTGGGCCCGGGTTTCCCGCAAGGAGCGCGCGAGCTGGCAGCAGCTGGTGGAAGGCTATCTCGAGGATCGGGATGCCCTGCGCGTCGCGATCCTTCTCCAGGACTTGCGGCGGGATATTTCTGAGGATGAAACCCTGCTGCTCGATTGGCTCGCTGAGCGCGGAATCGAGGCCCTGGTGGTGCTGACCAAGGGCGACAAGCTCAAGCCCATGCGCCGGGCCAAGCGGGCCAAGGAATTGAAGGCTCAGTTGGGCGAGCGTTCGGTTCCGATCCTCTTGACCTCTTCCCAGGCCAAACAGGGCATCTACGAACTTTGGAAGGTCCTTCGCGATCGGCTCTAAACACGGGGCGCTGGCTCCTCCGGGCGCGCGAAGCGTTCGGATCCGAGCCCCAGAGCGAGCTAAAGCGAGAGAGGGAAGCGGAAGACGACGCCGACGCTCTGCTCGGCATCGGTGGGCGTGCGCGGGGTCTCACCCAGGATCACCGGCCGCAGAGGCAGGCGGAGCAGGCGTTCGCTGATCCCCACAAAGCCGGCCGTCGGGAGGGCCTGTAGCGCTCCCGATCCCCAAAACGCTCCGCTCGTGGGAACGAGGGCCGGGATCTGGGGCAGCAGGTGGGCGGGGAGCGCCTGACGGGCGAAGCGGTCGTTTGTGCGCGGGTCGTCGAGCGCCCAGGAGGGCGCCGCCGCACCGGCGACAAGGGCCACAGCGAAGAGCAAGGCGAGCAAGGGGTTGGATCGGACGGGTTGCATTGGGGGGCTCGTCGAGTTCGCTGGACTCGTTTTGACGGCGGAGCCTGGGGCTGCACCGGGTCCTCATAAGTAAGGACAAGAGTCTTTTCGGTCAGCGCCCCCCTGCCCCAAAGCTCTTTTTTTTCAGCTCTCGCCAGGGGATTCGCCCACGGGGACCGGGGTGGAATGGCCATATTGAAGCCCGCAGGGAGGCGCTGTGGGCGCCCCGGGATTCTTGGGTCGACCGGGAGCCTGGGGGGCCGGGGCTAGCGGAAAAGGTCTTCCGACGGGTTGCGGAGCAGGTCGGAAAGCCCGCCGTCGCCCCGGCGCGGGACGCCCTCGACGAAGACCGCGGGGATGCCCGCGTCCTTGATCATCAGCAGGCCGGCGCCGGCCGCGAGCTGATCCACCGTCGCCATGGTGGTGACCTGGAGCTCCCGGCCCATCCAATCCTGGCTGCCCCGGATATCGGCGATGGGGGCGATGCCCGATGAGCCGATGGCGACGTCCACCAGGCCTTCGCGCCACGGGCGCCCGAAGGTGTCGCTGATTACCACGGCGAGGTCCGCGTGGCCGAGGGCGGCGAGCCCTTCGCGCAGGCGCCGGGCCGAGGCGTCGCTGTCGTCGGGCAGGAGCACGGCGACATCGCTGCCCGGCGTATTGGAAAGATCGACCCCGGCATTCGCGCACACCATGCCGTGACGGGTTTCGCAAATCATGACTCCCCGCCCCCGGCGCACGATGCGCGCGCTTTCTCGCAGCACGATCTCCACGTGGCGCGGGTCCTTCTCGTCCTCTTCGGCGATGCGGATCGCTTCGTCGCTGGGTTCGATGTCGGCGAGGGCGACGATTCTTCCCTCGGCCTTCGAAACGATTTTTTGGCAGACGACGAGCACGCCCTCGCTCAGCGCGACCCCCGCGCTCTTGGCGGCCGCGTGAAGCAATGCGGCGAGATCATCCCCGGGCTGCACCGCGGGCACGTCCGCCAGGGGCGTCATCTGGATCGGCGCCGGGATGGCCGCTTTTTTTTCGGAAACGCTCATCGCCATTCCTTCATCAAGAGGACTTCATCAAGCATCAAGGGCTTTATCAAGGGCCTCATCAAGGGCCTCATCAGGTGCTGCATCAGGTGCTGCATCAGGTGCTGCATCAAGGTTCGCTTCGCGGGACGTCGGCCGAAGTCGATGCCCGCTCGGGCCAGCCGAGGCTCTCGAGCAGTTGGCGGGTGGAGTCGCCGCTTTCGCCCAGGGCGAGGAAGCTCTCGAGATCCTCAGCCCGATCGAGGTCGATGGCCAGGGAGGCCAGGGGCAATTCGCGCAAGGGGACGCCCAACTCCTGGGCCGCCTCCCGGTGTTTGGCGGCGCTCTGGGGGCCGAAGCACGAGGGCAGGGCGCGGTGGGGCCGGCGCAGCAGGGCCGATGTGCCCCCGTCCCGGGAGGGGGCGAGCACGGCGGCGGGCCCAGGCCCCAGGGCATCCAGGGTCTCGAAGAGTTGCTGCAATTCGCCGGGCAGGGCGCCGGGTACGTCGCCGAGGACGACCAGCAGGGGGGCCTCATCGGCCAGCCCGAGCTTGCCCGGCGCGGCGTCGATGGCGGCGTTGAGCCCGGGGTCGGGCCCGTGCAGGGCCTCGGCGCCGAGGGCGCGCGCATGCTCGGCGACCCGGTCATCCGGGGTCGCTACGGCGACGGTCTCGATGGCGGGGGTGGCCTGGAGCGCGCGGATCAGATCTTCGAGCATGGCGAGGGAGAGCGCCTGGAGGGCGTCCCGGGGCAATTCGGGCAGCAGTCGCGATTTGCTCGAAGCCAGGGATTTGACGGGAACGACGGCGACGGTCATGCCAGGGAGTCCGCGAGTTCGAGGGTGACAGCGGCCAGTCGGCCGGCCGCCTCGGGGTCGACCATGATGGAGTCGGTGACCCGGGTTGCGAGCCCCAGCGCCTTGATCTCGGCGTCGAGTTCGGTGTCCTGGGCGTCGAGCACGTAGCCGTCGATCCAGCCCTGGTAGTGGCGCGCGACGCCGAGGGCCGAGACCTCGACCCCGATGCCCCGGAGCAATTGACTGGCGGGTCCCTTGACCGGCGCGCCCCCCACGATGGGGGAGACCGCGACCACGGGAGCGGAGCTTTCGGCGATGGCCTCGGCGATGCCGGGCACCGCGAGGATCGGGCCGATGGAAACCACCGGGTTGCTCGGGCAGACGACGATCACCCGGGCCCGGGCGAGGGCGTCGAGCACACCCGGCGCGGGGGCCGCCGCGCCGGCGGCCGAGAGATCGACGGCCTTCACCTGATCGGGGGCGCTCTCGCGAATCATGTAATCCTCGAAATGCATGGTCCTCCCATCCTCGAGATCGACCAGAGTGGGGCAGGGGTCTTCGGACATGGGGAGGATACGCGACGCCACGCCGAGGGCCCGGCGGAGTTCGTCGCCGGTCTCGGCCAACCCCGCACCCTCGCCCAGGCGCAGGGTGCGGTGCAGGCAATGGGCGAAGTCACGATCGCCGAGACGAAACCAGGCTTCGTGGCCGAGGCGGTCGAGGGTCTCGACAAGGTCGAAGCGGTCGCCCTCGAGCCCGTAGCCCAGGGCGTCGTTGACGAGACCCGCCAGGGTATAGGTGACGATGTCGAGATCCGGCGCCACGTGGACCCCGTAGAACTCACGATCGTCGCCGGTGTTGACCACGGCGATCAGATCCTCGGGCGGCGCAACCCGGACCAGGCCGCGCAAGAAGCGCGCGGCGCCGACTCCCCCGGACAGGGCGACGATGGGCCCGGCCGTCATGCGGACCTCGGCGTACTGGGCCGGTCGGGGGCTCGGAATCGGGGCTGGGCCTTCGTGAGGTGCGGAGGGTGCATGGGAAGCGAGTTTTCTGGAGTGGGAGCGGGGAGTCAAGCGCCCACTCGGCGAGGTTGTGGACCCGTGGCCCCGTCCGATCTGTGAACTCGGGGTCCGAAACCTTCTCCCGGGCGGCCCTGGCCCAGGGCGCGGCTCCCGGACCTGGGCACGGTGCTTGCTTTTCAGGGTCTCATGCCGTCGCCTTTTTCTGGGGATCCACGCCGCTTCTACGCTCGCCGAGCCCGGGCATTCCTGGCGCGGGTACTGGCGCCGGTATTGCCACTGGGGCTGGTGCTGGCACTGATACCGGTGCTGTGGCTCGGCTTCGCGGGCTCGTCCCGGGCGCTCGCCTTGGGCCGGGGCGGCTCGGGTGAGAGTTCGGGGGTGGGCAGCGAGGCTTGGCTTTGGCAGAAGGTCACCGTGGCGGGCGCCGAGGGCCCCCTGCTCGCGGTGACCGCAGATCCCTCGGGCTCGCGGGTGGCGGTGGCCGACGCCCAGGGCGCCCTGCTCGGGAATTGGACGGACCCCGGGGCGGGTCCGGGGGGCTGGCGCCGGGTGGCCCGGGTGGGGGGGATCCGAGATCTGCATTTCGACGGCGACGGTGCCCTTTGGATCGCTTCGCTCGAGGGGCTCTGGCACTTGGATCCGGCGGGCCGGCTCGAGGAGCGCTCGCCGGGCCCGGGGCAGGCGGCTCGTCGAGTCGCCCGGGTGATCTCTTCCGGCGAGCTTCGCGTCGCCGTGGGGGCGGGGGGCGCCTTTCTCTCGACGGGCGGCGGGGGTTGGCGCCGCCTCCTCGACGGCCTTCCCCTCGGCTCATTTCACGCGGCGGGCCTCGCCCAGCAGCCCGCCGCTGGCCAGTCGGTTGCGGGCGCCGGGGGCGCGCCGGACGACGCCCGGCGCTGGGTCCTGTGGTTGCTCGCCGATCGGGAACTCTGGCGGGTGGATCTTGAGCGGACGGGTGAGGGCCTTGAAGCCGCGCCCGGGCGGCGGGTGCGAATTCCCGGCCGCCCCCTCGAAGGCGTTCCCAGCGATCTCTTCCTCGATCTGCTCGGCAGCGAGTTGGTGATCGTGTATCCCCGAGCCCTGGCGCGCAGCCTGCCCGGCCGGGTCGGTCCCCTGCGCTGGGAGATCGACTACCCGGTCTGGCCGGCCGGGGCCAGCGCTCTGCGAATCGTTGCGGGCGTCGTTACCGGTAACGCAGCGGGCGCTATTCAGATCCGCGCTCCGGGCGCGCGCGGCCGCGCCTGGCTTGCCACCGACGGCGGGCTTCTTTCGGCGAACTCGCTTCTCGGGCCGTGGCGCCGGGCGGGCTCGCCCCTGGCCGGCATGCCCATCGCGGGAATCGCCCCGGGCAGGGTGGGCGGCCAGGCCTTCGCCCTCGCCGCCGGCCCGGGCGGCCTCTACCGCGGCCATCCCCCGATACTGGGGGCAGCGGTTGGCCCAGCACTCGGCCCAGCACCCGGCTCAGTACTGGGGCCAGCACTGGGGGCAGCGCCGGGCAAAGAAAAACCGGGCGGCCCCGGCTGCCCCGCGGCCGCGCCGAGCCTGGTCCGGGTTCACGCCGAGGCCCTGCGCCGATCCGGGCTCGGGCCCGACTATTTTCGCAGCCTGCGCGCCGGTCTCGGCCGCCGCGGTTGGTGGCCCGCCCTGGCCCTGCGCGCTGGGGGCGGCGCGGATCACGATCGGGAGAGCGGCTGGGATCAATCGTTCACCTATGGCGAACTCCACGACCTCCTCGACCGATCCGATGATCGCTCCGGGGGGTTCGACGCCTCGATTACCCTGGCCTGGGACCTGGGCGATCTCGCCTACCCCGCCGACGCCCCGGAACTCTCCCGGGAAGCGCGCCAGATCATCAGCTTACGCGACAACGTTCTCGATGAACTCACCCAGCTCTATTTCGACCGGCGGCGTGCGCTGCTCGCCCTGAATTCCCAGCCCGACAAGGACGCCCCGGAAGCAGAGCTCTTGCGCCTGCGCGCCGAGGAGCTTGCGGCGGGGCTCGACGCCTGGACCGGAGGCTGGTTCAGCGCTGCGCTCAGTGCCGAGGCCGATTCATCTGAGGGCTGCTCGCCGGTGCCGCTTAGCCAGGTCCCAACCCCGAGAAATGAGGATAGGACATGAAGACCCAAGAACACGGTGCACGCAGAAGCGTACGAATGGAGGCAAGGACAGACGGACCCATAGATGGACCCACAGCCGGAC
>JAPKBZ010000019.1 GCA_028823175.1 Myxococcota bacterium | reverse complement strand
GGTGGTGGCGGTGTGGTGATGGCGGTGTGGTGCCGGGGACAGGACTCGAACCTGCACGTCCAGGGACGGTGGCTCCTAAAGCCACTGCGTCTACCAATTCCGCCACCCCGGCAACGCCAAGAGTCTAGCGCCGCTGGCCGGGGCTGGCCTGGGCTGGTGAGCGCGCGGGGAATCGAACCCCGAACCTAGGGATTAAGAGTCCCTTGCTCTGCCAATTGAGCTACGCGCCCGGGCCGACATTAGCCACCCTGGCCCTCGGGGCAAGCCCGCAACGCATTCAATCCTCGGACTCGGCGCTTCCCCAGCCGCCACCCCCGGGCGTCTCCACCACGAGGCAGTCCCCCGCCTCAACGTCGAGCGAGCATTTGGCCCCCAGGATCTCAGAGCCCGAGTCTCCGCGCAGGAGTCGGTTGCGTCCGGGCTGACCGGACCGACCGCCTTCGAGGCCCCAGGGCGCGCATTCTCTGCGCTCGGTCAGGAGGCTGACGGTCACGTCGGAAAGGAAGCGGTACGCGCGCACGAGCCCGTCGCCACCCGGGTGCAGACCCGCCCCGCCCGAATTTTCGCGCAGGGAGAAGCGCTCGAGGCGAACCGGATAGCGGGACTCCAGTACCTCCGGGTCGGTGATCCGGGTATTCGTCATATGGGTGTGCACGCCCGAGGCACCGTCGAAATCAGGCCCCCCCCCGGCGCCGCCACCCAGAGTTTCGTAGTAGCCAAAATTCGCGTTTCCGAACGTCACATTATTCATTGTGCCCTGGCTCGCCGCCGCCAGCCCCAACGCGCCTAGCAACACATCGACGACCCTCTGGGAGGTTTCGACATTTCCTCCCACGACCGCCGAGCCCGGGGGCGGATCGAGCAGTGACCCAGCGGGAATACGAAGACTGACCGGGGCCAGACAGCCCCCGTTGAGGGGAATCGATTCCGCCACCAGGGAGCGCACCACGTAGATGAGCGCTGCCTCGACCACCGCCCGGGGCGCGTTGAGATTGTGGCGATCGGGCGGCCCCGTACCTGCGAAATCCACACGAAGCCGATCGCCTTGGACCTCCACTTCGACACAAACGGGCGTTCCCGGGTCCATGCGGTCGGCGAAGCGGTAAATGCCGTCGGGCATTTTCGCGATTTCCCGGGACACCTTGGCCGCCGACGCATCCTGCAATTGCGTCATGGTGACCGCCACCGCCCGCACCCCCTCCTCGGCTACGAAGGCCTCGAGCAACCGTTCGCCCGCCCGGTTGGCCGCCACCATGGCGACGAGATCGGCGAGATTATCGTCGGGACAACGCGCCGGATAGCGCCCCTCGGACAGGAGTGCACGGATGCGGTCCTCGGCCAAGCGCCCGCCGGCCACCAGCCGGAAAGCCCGAATCAGGACCCCCTCCTCCTCGAGGCAAGTCGAATCCGGCGGCATCGAGCCCGGCGTCTTACCTCCGAGGTCGGCGTGATGCCCTCGGCTGGCCACGAAGAAAGCGGGACCCGGCTCCTCGCCGATGAAAACCGGGGTCACCACCGTCACGTCGGGCAGATGTGAACCGCCTTCGAAAGGATCGTTGGTCGCCACCACGTCGCCGGGGCCGAGATCGGGGAAGCGGTCACGCACCGCCCGAACCGTGGCCCCCATGGCTCCGAGGTGCACGGGAATATGGGGAGCATTCGCGACGAGGCCCCCGCCGGCATCGAAGACCGCACACGAGTAGTCGAGCCGCTCCTTGATATTCGTGGACACTGCGGTCTTCCGCAGCACGGCCCCCATCTGCTCGGCCATGGACATGAAGCGGTTCCCAAAAACTTCGAGCCGAATCGGATCCGCGCGCTCGAGGCCGCTCGCCGCGGCGTCGGGCTCAACCTCGGCCGAAGCCCGGGCGCCCGTATCGCGGAGGTGCAGGACGCCGTCGGCGTCGACCCTCAAATCGAAACCCGGATCGAGCACGACGGTGCCCGTGTCCTCGAGGATCAGCCCTGGCCCCTCAACCTCGCTGCCCGGCGCCAAATCTTCCCGTCGATAGACCGGTGTCGGCAGACGACCGAAACCCGCGAAATACACCGAGGCCTCGCGCTGCACGGGGACTTTGCCGTCGCCTCGGGGCTCCCCCGCCCCCGTGCCGAGCCCGGGCGGGACCTCGGTGGGCGCCACCGCGCGCAGGCGCACGGTCACGATCTCGACCGCACGCTCGGGCCGCGTGTAGCCGAATCGGCGGCGGTGTTCCTCGGCAAAGGCGGCCAGCCAGTCGTCGGCGAACTCGGGCCGCCCCGGCGGTTCATCGATGGCCAACGCGGTCTCGCTCCCGCGATAGCGCAGATCCAGCAAACGCTCGCGACGCATTCGGGCCCCCGAGATACCCTCTTCGCTCAGAGCCTCGAGGCCACGCGCCTCGAGCTCGACGAAGAGGCTCTCGATGCCCACGGGCAGCGCATCCCCGGGCGTCAATTCCACGCGGCCGGCGTCGTGCTGAGCATCCCAGGTGACATCGGCCACACCGATCCCATAGGCCGAGAGAAGACCGGCCAGGGGATGAATGAGAATCGTTCGCATCCCCAGCCGGCGCGCAATGCCGCAAACATGCTGTCCTCCCGCGCCACCGAAGCCCACCAGCACATGACCTCGGGGATCCACCCCCCGCGCCACCGAGACCTGGGCGATGGCCTCGGCCATGCTCGCGTTGGCGATCTCGACGAAACCCGCCGCGATCTCGTCCTCGCTCATGGGCATCTCGGCGCCCGCCAGGGCCTGGCGTAATTCCTCGAGTCTACGTTCGACGGGCTCGAGAAGAATGGGAAAGGGAAAGCGGTCGGGCTGAACCCGCCCCAGGGCGAGATTGATATCGGTCAGGCTCAACTCGCTCGCCCTCGGCGCACCCGCTTGATCCAGCACCCCGTAGCAAAGCGGCCCGGGATCCGAGCCCGCACTTTCGGGCCCCACGGTTAAGCGGAAGCCATCGAATCGGCAGAGCGAGCCCCCACCGGCCGCCACCGTGTGGATGCGCAGCATCGGCGCGCGGACGCGCACCCCGCCCACCAGGGTCTCAAACGCGCGCTCGACCTCGCCCCCTTCGATCAGGGAGACGTCGGTGGAGGTACCGCCCATATCGAACCCGAGGGCCCCCTTGAACCCCGCCCGGGTGGCCACCCGGGCGGCGGCGACCACGCCCCCGGCCGGGCCGGAAAGCAGGGCGTTGGGCCCTCGAAAGCGATCGGCGTCGGTCAGCCCCCCCGACGACTGCATGAAGCGAAGCCGGGAACCGGGCAGTGCGCCGCGTAGCTCCTCCACGTGGCGCCTCAAGAGCGGCGTCAAGTAGGCGTCGGCGACCGCGGTCTCTCCCCGGGCCAGAAACCCCATCTCCCGGGCAATGGCATGGGAACCGATCACGTGCCGAAATCCGAGTTCCCGGGCCAGGGCCTCAATCTCCCTCTCAAACTCGGGAAACGCGTAGGCATGAATCAATACAATGGCCACCGACTCGATTCCCTGACGCCGGGCAGCGGCGAGTTCTTCAGCGAGGCCCTCGAGCTCGAGTTCCTCCACCACGGATCCATCCACCCCCACCCGGCCGACAACCTCGACGACCTCGGAGTGGAGAACGCCGGGCCGGCGAATATCCAGGGAAAAAAGGTCGGGCCGCTCCTGGGTGCCGATCGCGAGAACGTCGCCGAGGCCGCGGTTGGTCACGAGCAGGGTCGGGCTTCCGCGCCGCTCGAGCAGCGCATTCGTGGCCACCGTCGAGCCCAGCTTGACCTCACAGGCCGGCAGGGGGTCGCCGGGCCCGAGGAGCCCCTCGGCTTCGAGAATCGAGCGAATTCCCTGGACCGGGCCGAGATCCGAGGAGAGCAACTTGCATGTCACGATCCGGCCATTCGGTGCGCGACCAATGCAATCGGTAAAGGTGCCGCCCCGATCGATCCAGAAAGACCAACCCGAAGCGCCCCCGGCGAGCGGATCGACCTCGCCGGTCATAATCGGTCCTGCCCGACCGGAGCGATCGCCGCCATCGCGACGCGGCGCACGGGAAGATTCATCCCCCGCCCTCCCCGCTTCGGCGGCGTCCTCGGCCGAGGATTCGCTTCACCAGGCCCCCCATGGCCTCCCGGCTCGCGGCATCGCCCAGCGCCCAGCCCAGGGGCAAGGCCGCCCCGGCGAAAACTCCAGCGCCCAGAGCCAGGGCGAGCGCGCCCCCGACGTCGAACTGCGCCAACACAAAGGCGGTGACCCCGGCGGCCCCAGCGCTGGCCACCACTGCTCGCAGGGAAGCGGAGAAGAGCGGTCGGAGTTTCGGCCCCCCGAACCGGCTCCGCGCCCAGACCAGGATCAGAAGCGCGTTCAGATTGATCGCCAGCCCGCCCGCCACCACCAAACCCTGGGGCCCGAACCGCCGGGCCAGCCCCATGTAAAGCGGGACGGCGGCGAGCGCGACGGCGGTGCTGAGCCCCATCGGCCGCCACATCTCGCCCCGAGCAAAAAAACCGCGCACCGCCACCTGCTGGGCCACCCAACCCGGAATCGCCAGGGCCATCAACGCCAGAAGAGCGGCCACCCGCTGGGTATCGGCGGCCAAGAACGCTCCGCGCTGATAGACGAGTTCGACGAGGGGTTCCGCCAGGACATAAAGAGCGGCCGCGGACCCGATCGCGAGCAATAGGGTAACGCGAAGGGTCGCAAGCAACTGGGCATCGAGTTCACCGGAGCGCCCCCGGGCGTGAAACGCAGCCAGACTCGGCAGGGCGGCGGTGGCCACCGCCTGCCCGATCACCGCCACCGGCGCCATCATGAGCCGACGCGCGAAGGCCAGCGACGCCACGACGCCCACCCCCAGGCCCGCGCCAAAGATGCGTTCGTACCATTCATCGACGGTGGTCAGAGAGAGCCCCAACATCAGGGGCAGCGCCGCCCACAGGTATACGTGGAAGCGGCGATCTCCGGGCGCCAGCCGGAAACCTACCCCCCCGATTTTGCGAACGTCATAGAGCGGCACGACTGCGTTGCCCAACGCGGCGCCCGCCAACGCGCCCCAGGCGAAGCCCTCCAAGGAGCCGGAGACCAGGCCTCCCACAATAATTCCGCCGTTGTAGAGGATCGGAGCAGCGGCCTGAGCCCCAAAGCGTCCGTGCGCCATCAGAACCGCGCGCACGATCCCTCCCGCGATGAAGAAGACCTGGGCAGGCAGCACGATGCGGGTGAGGCGCACGGTCTGCGCCCGGGTCTCGGCATCGAATCCGCCGAATTGCAGATCCACCAGGCGTTCGGCGTAGAACCAGAGGAGCGCGGTCAAAACGCAGGCCACTGTACCCAGGGTCCCGAGTACCGTGCGGAAGAGGTCGTCCGCGGCCGGTCGCCCCTCCTGGCCCAGGGTCCGCAGGTAGAGGGGCGTGAATGCGATGGCCAGCGCCCCGCCCGCGAGCAGATAATTCAGGAGATCCGGGATCTGGAAGGCGGCGTAATAGGCATCGGTGCCCGCCCCCACGCCGACCCGGGCGGCCAGGACCATCTCGCGAACGAAGCCCAGTCCGCGCGAGGCTAGAATGCTCGCGGCCAGCAAGACCGCGGCCGCTCCCATCCGGCGACCGCCAAGCGGCCCCCCCCCAGCGCTGAGACTGTCCTCTTCCGCCACGCTCCCCCCGGCCCCCATTATGGATCATGCATTCGATCGCGCACCCGAGGCGCTGGGCCCCGATCAGTCGAGCGGGTTGGGTTCCCGCCAGAGCTCCCCGTTCCAGGCCCGCACCACCACCTCATCCCCTTCTCGCCCGACCAGCGAGGAGGGCTCCAGGGGCACTTTGCCATGGGGGGTGTCGAGCACAAAACGAGGAATCGCAAAGCCACTGGTGCGGCCGCGCAGGGCGGAGAATATCTCGATGCCCCGCTCGATGGGCACCCTGAAATGCCCGGTGCCCTCGAGCAACTGAGCCTGGTAGCAGTAATAGGGCCGCACCCGAATACGAACGAGTTGCTCGCACAGGGTCTTCATCGTCGCGGGGTCATCGTTGATGCCCCGCATGAGAACGCTCTGGTTACCCACCGGAATCCCCGCGGCCACTAGGCGACGGCAGGCCTCGGCCGCCGCCTCGGTGATCTCTTTCGGGTGATTGAAGTGGGTATTCACCCAGATCGGATGATGGCGCTCGAGCATACGACAAAGGGTATCGGTGACCCGTTGGGGGAGCGTGACGGGCAAACGCGTCCCCAGGCGGATCAACTCCACATGGGGAATCCCGCGCAGGCGAGTCAGGAGCCAGTCCAGGCGATCATCCGAAAAGATCAGCGGATCCCCGCCGGTCAACAGGACATCGCGAATCTCGGGATTCTCCGCGATCCAGTCGAGAGCGACCTCGAGTTCGCGCTTCTGCATCGACCAGCCCGTCTCCCCCACCATTCGCTTGCGCAGACAAAAGCGGCAATAGAGCGCACACTCGTTGTTCACGCAGAAGGCGATGCGGTCGGGGTAGACCCGGATCACGTTCTTGACCGGGGAATGCAGCACCTCGTCCAGGGGGTCGGCCAACCCGGCATCATCCTCGCCCTCAAGGGGGCTCGGCACGACCTGGCGACGAATCGGGCAATCGGGATCGAGGGGGTCCATCAACGACGCGTAGTACGGGGTGATGACGAAGCGGAAGCGCCGGGCCAGATCGCCCACCGCCCGGGCCTCGTCTGGGGTCGGCTCGATCCAGCGCTCGAGGCCGGCGAGGTCGCGAACGCGGTTCTGCATCTGCCACGCGAAGCTCTCCCAATCGGCGCGATCCACCCCGGCCGGAATCGGGGCGGGAGCGGGAAAAACAGCAGACGAAGACGAGGCTTCCATGGCTTCTCGGTGGCCCTTCCTGAGAGTGTGAGTGCCGGGGATCAAGCGCCCGAGCTGGACCGCACTGGCCCAGCCAGACCCAAGCGACCCAGGGCCTCCGCGAGAACGTCCGCCAGCAAATCGGCCACCGGGCGCCCCTCCAACTCGGCCAGTATGCCGAAGCTCCCGTCCGCTGCGAAGGTGGGCAGCGGATTGATCTCCAGAAAAACCGGGGCTCCGGTCTCATCGAGGCGAAAGTCGACCCGGGCAAAGTCCAGGCAACCGAAGAGCGAGAACGCCTGCAGAGCGAGGAACTGAAGCCGGGCCTCGAGTTCCGCATCGAGTTCCCCGGGCAGGCGGTGCCCGTAGCCACCCTCGGGCTGGGGATTGCCCGCCCCTTCGAGGGCGTGCAGGCCGATCCCCGAGGCCGTTTCCAGGGCGCGCTGAAGGACCGGCAGCGCCCGGGGCGGGGCGTAGCCCACCACGCTGACGGTGTATTCGGCGCCGGGCAGGAACCGCTCCACCAGCGCCGGCTGTCCATAGTCGGCGACCACCCGCGCCACCTCTTCCGCCAGGGCCGATCGATCCTCGACCCGGGAAGTGCGCCGGATCCCCTTGGACGTTCCCTCCCAACAGGGCTTGACGAAGAGGGGGAAGGGGCCGGGCAGCGGGGACTCTTCCGCCTCCCGCCGAGACGCCATGACAACCTGGGGCGCGACGGGCACTCCCCCGGCCGCCGCCCAGCGGTTGGCCCAGGCCTTGTCCAGACTCAGGGAGAGCGAGAGCCCGTCGGATCCGAGGCAGGGAATGCCCGCCATCTCGAGCAGTGCGGGCGCCCAGGCCTCGCGGTTCCGGGAGCCGTAGCCCTCGGCGATATTCCAGACCACGTCCACGCCCCCCAAGGTCCCGGCGGACAACGCCGAGAGCACATCGCGGGGGGCCCCCAAGCGGCGACTGCGGTGCCCCAGGTGACCGACGGCCTGCTCGAGCAATTCGACGGTTGCCAGGGGTTCGTACTCGGCGTGAGCATCGGCGGGCCCACCCTCGGGTGAGGGGTAGGTATCGAAGGTCTCGGAGACCAGGCCTATCTCGAGGGGCCGAAGATGGGAGCGGGCAGGCGTCATCGCTGTGAGTTCTCGCCTGCTAGCCTAGTCGACCTGCGACCGATCGCGCACGGAGCCGGCGGGCGAAACAGCGAGACCCCAACCCTCTCGACGGGAGCAAAACGATGCCCATTTCCCGCCGCAGGTCCGGAAGATGGGCCTGGCTCGCCCTGGGGTCCTGGACCGTGGTGGTCTGGATTCTGGGCGGGGACCATTTCGGGCACAGCGAAACCAGCCGGATACTCGGCCCTCTCTATGAGTGGCTGCTGCCGCATCTGGGGCCCGAGCAGCGCGCCCAATGGCTGAGTTGGACCCGCCTGGGCGCCCACCCGGCGGTCTATGCCCTCGAGGCCGGGCTCGCCTGGCGGGCCTTCGGCTTCAGTTTCCCCCGCTGGGGGCCCCTTCGCCGGGCCGGCATCACCCTGGCGACGCTGGCGCTCCTGGCCGGATCCGACGAGATTCGCCAAACCTTCTCGAGCGTCCGAACGGGCTCGCCCACCGGGGTCGGCCTGGACATGCTCGGCGGCCTGGTCATGGTGGCCGGATTGCTGGTCTGGTCGCGCCGGGCGGGCGGCTTCGCCCAGACCGCGCCGAAGCAAATCTGAGCAAGCGCACCCGGCCATCGCGCAGGGAGGCGCCCTTGGGGTAAGTTGCCCGGCATGAATGCTGCCGTTCTCGCCGGAATCGTCTTCGTCGCTTTCAGCCTCGCCTACGTGCTGTACTCAAAATTCCTGGCGCGGCGAATCTTTGCCCTAGCCGAGGACGAACCCGTCCCGGCCCAGCAATTTGAGGACGGAATCGATTTCCTCCCCACCCGCAAGAGCGTTCTCTGGGGACACCATTTCGCCTCCATCGCCGGAGCCGCGCCCATTGTCGGGCCCGCCATCGCGGTGATCTGGGGATGGCTCCCGGCCCTGATCTGGGTCTGTCTGGGCACGATCTTCATGGGCGCAACCCACGACTTCGCGGCTCTGGTCATCAGCGCCCGGCACCGGGGTCAATCGATCGGAGAGATCGCTGGCCACGTGATCAACCCGCGCGTGCGAACCCTCTTTCTGCTGGTGATCACCCTGCTGATCTGGGTCGTTCTAGCGGTCTTCGCCTACATCATCGCCACTCTCTTTGTCTCGAACCCCAGCTCGATCTTCCCCATCAATGTTCAGATCCTGGTGGCCATGACCCTCGGCTGGCTGATCTACCGCCGCGGCATCCCGCTCCTCGGCCCCTCGCTGGTGGGCTATGCGATCCTCCTGGCCGCAATCTTCTACGGCGAAACCTTTGCGCAGAACTACCCCGCCATCGGCGAGGTTCCCGTCCTCACCTGGGTCTGGATCCTGCTCGGCTACTCCTTCGTCGCGTCTGTCCTACCGGTCTGGCTGCTCCTCCAGCCCCGGGACTACCTGAACTCCCACCAACTCGTGACCGCGCTGGCGCTGCTCCTTGCCGGGCTTTTCGTCCTCCAGCCCGCAGTCGTCGCACCGGCGGTCAACCCTTCGCCCGAAGGCGCCCCTCCCCTCTTCCCCTTCCTCTTCGTCACCATCGCGTGCGGTGCCATCTCGGGCTTTCACGGCCTGGTTTCATCGGGAACCACATCCAAGCAGCTCGCCCGAATGCCCGATGCCCGACCGATCGGCTACGGAGGCATGCTCGCCGAGGGTATGCTCGGCATGCTCGCCGTCCTGGCGGCCACCGCCGGCTTCGCGACCAGCGAGGAGTGGTGGCACCACTACTCGAGCTGGGGCGCGGCCAACGGCCTGGCGGCCAAACTCGATGCCTTCGTCTCCGGGGGCGCGATGTTCGTGGGCAGCCTCGGGATCCCGGTCAGCACCGCCAAGACCCTGATGGCGGTGATCGTCATCGCCTTCGCGGCCACCTCCCTCGATACCGGGGCGCGCATCCAGCGGCTCGTGATCGCCGAGCTCGCCGGCACCTACGGACTCAAAAGCCTGACCAACCGCTTCGCCGCCAGCGCCGTGGGGATCGGGGCGGCGCTCCTGCTCGCGGTGACCCAAGGGGGGGGCACGGGCGGGTTGGCTCTTTGGCCGCTCTTTGGCACCACCAACCAGCTCGTCGCATCGGTGACGCTGCTGGTCGTCTCGTTGTGGCTGCAGAGCCGGGGCCGACCGGTGATCTATACCGTAATCCCCATGCTGGCCGTCAGTTCCGTCACGGTCTGGGCGATGACGGGCAACCTCATCGATTATTTTGGCAATTTCAGCGAACTCTGGCTTCTCGCCGTCGCGGGGTTGCTGATCCTAGTCCTCGTTTTTTGGATCATGCTCGAAGGCCTCGGGATGCTCGTTGCTAGACGCGGCCAGACGCCCGCCGCCGAGGCCAACGCCCCCTTCTGAAAGCGGCGCCCCCCGCCACCTCGGCCCGGCTGCTCAGAGCGGGCCCTCGGAGCCCGAGTCGGGTTGTTCGGCGCGTATTCGACGGGTCAGGACCTCCGCCGCCGAAAGCCAGACGAACTCCGCGTTGGCGGGCTTGGCGCCGGGCAGCAGGGCTCGGATCACGCCGAGATGGCTGACGAGCACGATCCGGCCAGGGGGGGCCAGATCGACAATTTTTTGCACGGTAAGGCGCACTCGCCGGCGAATTTCGCGTCGGCTTTCCCCCCCCGGCGGCCGAGCATCGGGATCGCCCGCTTCGAAGCGCGCCAGCAGTTCGGGGTCTCGCACAGCGATGGCCTCGCGATCGAGCCCCGACCACTCACCGATATCCAGCTCCCGAAGCCCCGGCTCCAAAGTCGCGACCAACCCCAGCTTCGCCTCGAGGGGGGCGGCGGTCTGCCGGGTGCGCCCAAGATCGCTGCACGCGAGGAGCCCAACCCGAGCGCCGCCCAAATCGCCTTCCAGGGCCACGGCCAGAGCCTCGGCCTGGGCCCGGCCCAGGCTCGAGAGCGGCGGATCGGCGTGCCCCTGCCAGCGACCCTCGGCATTCCAGTCGGTCTGCCCGTGACGAATCAGGCAGAGGGAGCGATCGGTACTTTCGGGGGTGGACTTTTCCATGGGCGACGAAAACTAGCAGCCCGGGGCGTGTCAGCGCCTAGCCCGAAGCGCCGGGGATCTCGGCCAGGGCCGCTTCCAACTGGGCGAACGCCCGGGCCCGGTGGGAGATTTGATCCTTCACCTCCGGGCCGAGTTCGGCCATGCTGCCGTCGAAGCCCTGGGGCTGAAAGACCGGATCGTACCCGAAGCCCTCGTCCCCCCGAACGCCGTTGAGAATTTGCCCCGAGCACTCGCCCCGGGCAATCGTCTGTTCTCCCCCAGGCCCGACCAGAGCCACGACACAGACGAAGCGCGCGCCGCGCTCGAGCGCTTGCGGGAATTCTTCCAGCGCCGCCAGCAGCCGTGCCACGCGGCCGGAGTCGTCGAGCCCGGGACCTCCGTAGCGAGCCGAGAGAGGCCCCGGGGCCCCGCCCAGGGCGTCGACCTCGAGCCCTGAATCATCGGCAAGGGCCCACTCCCCCAGCTCTTCGGCCACCGCCCGCGCCTTGGCGATCGCGTTGGCCTCGTACTCCGTTCCCTCTTCGGGGAACGTCACCGGCGGGCGTCCGGCCAACGAGAGAACCTCGATGGAAAGCTCCGCCAACAGCGAACGGAATTCCTCGAGCTTGCCCGGGTTCGAGGTCGCCGCGAAAACCCGCCCTCTCGCCACTAGGACCCCGAAGTCGAGCCGGGGGCCTCGGGTGCCAAGCCCGCTGAGGCAAGGGCCTTGTCCTGAAGCAGGCTCAGGGTATGGATACCGTCGAGGGCCATGCCGGTGAGCTCGGCGAGTTGCTCGCGCGAGAAGGTTCCGTCCTCACCCGTCCCCTGGACTTCGACAAAGCGCCCGCGGCCCGTCGCCACGACGTTCATATCGACCTCTGCCCTGGCATCCTCTTCGTAGGGAAGGTCGAGCCGAACCTCTCCGTCGATGATGCCGACCGAGATTGCCGCAACGCTGTCGCGCAACGGATTGCGTTCGAGATCGCCTCTCGCTTGAATGCGTCTACAGGCCAGTGCCAGGGCGGCGTAGGCCCCGGTGATCGAGGCCGTTCGCGTTCCGCCGTCGGCCTGAAGGACATCGCAGTCCACCCACAAGGACCGCTCTCCCAGCGCCCGCATGTCCACCACCGCCCGCAAGCTCCGACCGATCAGTCGCTGGATCTCCATGGTTCGGCCCGATGCCTTACCCCGGGAAACTTCGCGGGTATTTCGGGTATCCGTCGCTGCGGGGAGCATCGAATACTCGGCGGTCACCCAGCCCTCCCCCCGACCGCGTAGCCAGCGCGGCACGCTCAACTCCTCGGAGACCGTGCAGAGAACCCGGGTCCGGCCGAGGGAGCAAAGAACCGACGCCAGGGGGTTGTCCGTGAAGTCCACAATCAATTCGAGCGGACGAAGCTCGTCCGCGGCTCGTCCATCTCTACGCATACTTTCAGTCCACCCTCTCATCGCCCGTTTCGTCGAGCATTTATCTTTCAGGAATTCAGCGGGCGGCCTGACGGCCCTGAGCACCCCTACGAATTCCCCGACGCGCATCGTACCGCTTCCCGAAGGCCTCCACCGCCCTGCTGACCGAGAGTGCTATTGCCTCCCGGTGGGCCGGGCTGCGCAATTCGCCCTCATCGCGAACGTTGCTGAGAAATCCGATCTCAACCAGCACCGCCGGCATTTCGACGCCCATCAGAACCACAAAGGGGGCTTGCTTCACCCCCCGAGCATCGCCTCCCCCCAGATCGGCCAACTCATGCTGGACGAGCTTGGCAAACTCGCTGGACTCGTGCAGATGCTCGGTCACCACTAGGTCGCCCAGCAGAGCAGCCAAGGGGTCCTGGCTCGCCGGACCGGGTAAGACACCCTCGAAGGCGTCGTTCTCGCGCAGGGCCAGCCGCCCCGCCTGGGCGTCGCTGGCATCGAGGGAGACAAAATAGGTCTCGACGCCGCTTGGGCGCGGGGTCTCAGCCGAGTTGGCATGCACCGAGATGAAGAGGTCCGCGGTAGTGGCGTTGGCGAGCGAGGTCCGCCTCACCAGGGGCACATAGTGATCGCCGTCCCGGGTCAGGTGAACCTTGAGTCCGCGCTCCCGGAGTCGGGCGGCAAGGCGCTGGCTCACGTCGAGCACCACTTCTTTTTCCGCCAAGCCGTAACGGCTTCGCGCGCCGTGATCGCGCCCACCATGGCCGGCATCGATGACCACCGTGTCAAAACCCGCTCCGCCCTGCCCGGCCGCGACCGAGAGCGGAGAGAGCACAAGTCCGAGCGAAAGGAGAGTCGTAGAAAGGAGAGTCGCAGAAAGGAGAGTCGCCGAGAGGACGCCGATTGCACGCGGCGCTGCGTCGACCCCTTGGCCGCCACGCCGGCGAATACAAGTCGAGCCCATCATCGAGCCCATCATGCAGGCGGCCCCCCAATTTCGCACCGCGCTTCCGCACTGCGTTTTCGTACCGCGACTTCGTACCGCGCTCGTACACCACCAACCACTTTGGCAGGCCGCTCGGAAACGAAGAAACCGGAGGGGGCGTTGGTCAGACTATCACGCTCCTCACCGAAAAGCCCGATGCGAGCGAGCCCAACGCTCTAGCGGCTATCCGCAATCACGGTGATGGGCGCTGCCGGTACGCCCTCGCTCACCGTGTACTCCTGGGTATCACTGAAGAGTTTCACAGGAACCCACCCGGGGAGTTCGGACATTCGGGGCATCCCCAGGGTCATCGCTCCCGTCGGATCGATCACCCAGGGATCCTCGGGATCCTCAAACCACAGGGTGACCATATGGTGCTGGCCGTCGGACGAGCGGTAGACGATGGCACGAAAAACCTCACCGGGTTCAAAACCGAGTTCGCGCAGCGCGTGAAAGCTCAGCAACTCGAGCCCGTCGCAATCGTCCCCGTTGTTGCGCAGGGTCTCTTCCAAGGTGGCCCAATGATCGAGAGGACCGTCCTCCACGTAGTGATCGAGAGCCTGTGCCTGGGTCCATTCAGCCACCGAGCGCGCCATGGCGCGTTTCTGAGAGATCCGAAACGCGCTGTACTTGGCCCGCAGATTCTCGTCTCGATCCTCGGCCACCTCGACGACGGGGACTTCTGAGTCGAGCTCCGAGGCCTGGGGCAACTCGGTCCGCGCAGCTGAGTCAACCGCTTCGAGAGGAAGCAACTCGGTGGGAGCCGCTTGAGCGGGAGCCCTTTCCGACACCGGAGGGGGCGAAACCTCCAAGGCAAATTCTTCGGCCCGCTCGCGTCGCTGCCAGCCAGAAATCTTCGGGCTCCAAATATCATCGGCTGTCGGCGGAGTGAAATACTCGTAGCTATGCGGCTTGGTCGGCATGCCCGCGCATCCAACACCCAGCATGCACGCTAGTGCGAGCGCTACGACACGCGAAGGTTTTATATACGCCGGGGAGGCCATGCCCAGTTTATCGGCTTACCCACGGAAGGGGTTAAGCCAAAAAACAAGACTACCCTTGAGTCAGCTTCTTTTGCCGACCACTCCCCGAGGAATCAAGACCTCTCGACTAGGGTAAGACCTAATGTATCGGACGGCGTTCAACTGGAACCGAGGCGGCAACTCAGCCCGGAATCATGATATTCGCCGAATCGCAGGTGCCGATCACGCCGAAAAAGAGCAGAAAAAAGAGAATCATGCACGGAATGCCAGCCAACACGTAGAGCCAAGAACCCAGGTCTCCGTTCGGCTTGGGTCCCTTCTCCAACTCGTCGGGGGTCAGTTCCTTTTCTTTACTGACGGGCATCTCTAGCGCTCCTCTTGCCGCATGACCTCTTGCGGAATGCGTATCTCGGCTGCTTTACGCCTCACAGGGACCCGAGCGACCGATGGGATCGGGGCGGCGCCATTCTAGCCGTAGCGCCTCCCCCTGCAAGCTGGAGGGGAGCAACGCAATGTTGCGTGCACGCGCCTCCGGCCGCGGGTTTCAGGGCGAAGCCTCCGGAGTGCGCCAGGCATCGGGAACCTCTGCGATATCCGCCTCGATGCTCAGATCCCGCTGACGAAGACGGATTTGATTGAGTTTTTGCTTCCCGTCGCGTATCTGCTCCCGATGCTTAAAGCTCATCGGAGAAACTTCCGTGTTGTTGCTCCCGGGAGCCCCCATTTTCCATGGGCCGCCCCCCTCCGCCGACATGCCATCGAGTTCACCACGGGCCTCCGCGAGGCTCGCCTCGGTTGCCAGGCGCTCGCTTTCGAGCTGGGCGAAGCGCGCCCTCCACTGGCTCGACGTCATCCCCTGGCGCCTATCCTCCTCGCCGCTCCAGCTCGAAGGCAGCTTCAAGAGGCTATCCAGCCCAACTCCGGGAACGGCCTCAGCCGGCGACTCCCCACGGGACGACTCCTCGGCCGTCTTCCCGGTGATACTGAAATCTTGCGCGGTGCCAGCGCTCCGTACCGGGGTGGGAACTAGGAGGCAGAAACCCGCGAGCCCGACCAGAGCCAAGCCTACCGATCGAGCAACCCCCCGTCGCCGTGCGCCCTGCGCTCCCCACCCTCGTATCAGCCTCATGATGCCGTGGCAGCTCCTCTTGCATGCGTGCATGCGCCTAGTCGCGCACCTCTGGACTCTAGCCTAGAGGGGAAGGCCCTCCGAACCGGATTCAGGCGAACGCGCCACCCAAATTGCCGCGGCGGACTTCCCGCACAGCGCCAGCTCCCGCGTGGTACCCGTCCGGCAATCGCGGGCGCGGTCAACCGAAACAGCAGTACGGCCCAGAGAAACTGCCCGATGGGCGCTCCTCGCCGGGGCGCGTCAGCTGACCTTCGTGGAGTCCGAATCGTCGTCCTCAGGAGCCAGGATGGCCTCGGTTTCGACAACGGCCTCATCGGGCAGGCTCGAAACGGTCATGCCCTCGTCCAGGGGATCGATCAGACGCTCCCCGGGCTTGACATGAGAAGCTGCAATTTCCCGCAGGGCAATCACCACGGCCTTATTGCTCTCAGTCTGGACCAGGGGCATGGCCCCGCGCTTGAGCTGCTTCGCCCGGGTTGCGGCCATTTGGACCAGGTGAAAGCGGTTGGGAACCACGTGCGTGCAATCTTCGATGGTAATCCGCGCCATGAGAGCCCCCTGGGAGGTGATCGAGATTTCCGGGAGGTGCCCCGGGAAGGGCCGGACCATAGGCCAAACCCGTAAACAAAGAAACCCCGGCTGACACGCGGTCAGCCGGGGTCCTCTGGCTATCCAGCCAGGGAAGCCTCCCCAGCGGAATCGAGGTAGCTAGAGCTACCTCTTCTTCCTGCGAGCAGCCTTCTTCTTTTTCTTGGCCGCCTTTTTCTTGGTCGCCTTCTTTTTGGTCGCCTTTTTCTTGGTCGTCTTCTTCTTGGCGGCCTTCTTCTTCTTCTTGGCGGCCTTCTTCTTGGTCGCCTTCTTCTTGGTGGCCTTGCGCTTGGCCGCCTTCTTCTTGGTCGCCTTCTTCTTGGCGGCCTTCTTCTTCGTGGCCTTCTTCTTGGCGGCCTTCTTCTTGGTCGCCTTCTTCTTCGTGGCCTTCTTCTTGGTGGCCTTACGCTTGGCCGCCTTCTTCTTCGTGGCTTTCTTTCGAGCTGCCATTTGGGTCACCCCCCTTGTTGTCAACGCTTACACACCGTGGATTTGATGCTGGCTCGAGCGATTTGCTCGGTGATCGACTCTTCGTTCATCGATTCACGGTGAAGACTCACAGACTTGCCATGGGTCTTCGCCGGTCATCATCGGGCGAGAAAAAAAGGTGCTTTAACTCCTTTCGATCCCAATCCAAGGTCGTAGAGCGTTTGTTGCGGTTGATCCTAGGGCAACTTTTTCAGGCTAGTCAAGTAATTAGGCCAAAAAAATCAAAGACCTGGCTTACTAAACTGCAGTTGAAGCGAAGAAAAGTTAGAATTCACCCGGCTGAGAGACTCGTCATCGCGTCATCGCCCACGATCCGAAGTCGCCAATCCGACGAGCGATACGACAATTGAACAGTCCGTTCGACGCAAAAAAAAGCGCCGATCCCGCAAGGGACCGGCGCTTAATTGACATTCCAAGGCGCGCGACAGAGCTATTTCTTGTGCCTCTGGCGCTTCAAAAGCTTCCGCTGCTTGTGTTTGCGCATCTTCTTTCGTCGCTTCTTGATTACACTACCCACGTTTCACCTCTTTGATCTTGATATTTCGTTATATCCGCTGTCGTACGGTGTTTTTTGCTGCGTCACCCGAAAAACACCCAAAAACAAACGAGAGACCGACGAGAACCGAATATTACTCCGACTGCCAGCGAGAAACCCGGCCTGATCTTGATCGCCCGATCTCGGAGAGGCTCGCTGAACCTCCCCTTCCCACCGCGTCGTTCGCCGGCCAAGATTTACTGACTCTGCCGCGGCAAGTCAAGGCGGCAAAGATCCCGCGGGGGAACAACGCCGACTCCCGACCCGGCGCCGGTTCGTCCGAAGCAGCGACTTCAGTCCTCGATGATCTCAAGGATGTAGCGCTTCTTCTCTTTGCCACTCGCAGCGGTCATCAGCGTTCTAATCGCCGACGCGTGGGCGCCGCCCTTGCCGATTACCTTGCCGAGGTCCCCGGGAGCAACACTCAACTCGAGGAGATGTGCGTGGTCACCCACGACCTCCTTGAGTTGAACTTCTCCGGGCTCGTCGACCAGAGCGTGCACAATTCCCTCGATCAGTTGCTTCATCGTCATCGCCATTCTCCCAGCCCTACTCTTTCCTTTTCAATAGTCAGTTGACTCGTGTTGACTCGTGTTCCAACGCTCCTAACGAAGGAATTAAACTCAGGATCTCAATCTTCCTCCTTTCCCCCGTTATCCGCATCAGGGAAAGACCTAACTACATTCCGTGAATCGCTGCAATTTCGGATGAATTATCAAAGTTCGCTACTCTTGCGGACGAATAAACCGGGCGGAATGCGGGAGATCCGCCACGCCCGGCTCTTAGAAGAGAGCGGGATCCCTCGGTCCGGGTTCGTTTCCCCGGGATGCTTGGCCGAACCCTTCGAGGTGGGTTGCCCGAAATCAAGCAGTGGACTTCGCTTTCACAAAAGAGTGAATGCGCCGGAAATCCAAGCCAAGTTGATCTGAAGCATCGGCGCTTCCCCAGCACCAACATCAACCCGGCCTGATTTCCTCGAGCCTCTGCTCGTTCCAAAAGCCGCTCGCCCCTCCATTGCTGCCGCGGCAACCCCCTCCGAGAACTGAAAAATGATTGCGAGTTCCCATGTCGGAACAAAATATCTCGATCGACTTCTTGCGTCGGCTTCTCGCGGACGAGGACGACCTCCAGGCCGAAGAACGCCTCGCTGAAATCCATCCCTCGACCCTTGCGCCCCTTCTCAGCGACCTGAGGGCCGAAGAGATCGAGCGACTTGTCGACCGCCTCTTCGTCCAACACCGGGCGGCGGCGATGCTCGCCGACCTCCCTCCGGAGTTGATGCCCAAGATCCTGGGCGCCGTTCCGGACCAACGCCTGGCCGATGTCCTCGCTCGACTCGAAGTCGACGACATGCTCTCGATCACCGAACAACTCCCCGCCGACCGGCAGGAGATCGTCAAGGAGAGGCTGCCTGCTCGCCAGCGGCGAGAGTTGATGCATGCCGAGCTCTACCCGGCCGAAAGTGCTGGACGAACCATGACCACCCATTTTATCGCTCTCCACGAAGAGATGAGTGCCCAGGAAGCGATCGACGAAATTCGAATTGCGAGCGAGTCGGATGAATATGCGCTCCACCTCTACGTCGTCGACAAAGCACGACAACTCCTCGGAGAAGTTCCGATTCGTAAGCTTGTTTCCACTCCACCGCAGACTCCTGTATCCACATTGATGGTTCCCGATCCAATCAGCATCTCATCCGAAGCAGACCAAGAGCAGGCAGCACAACTCGTGGCGCGTTACGACTTACTCGCGCTCCCCGTCGTAGATCCAGATGATCGCATGGTTGGCATCATAACTGTGGATGATGTCATCGATGTCATTAACGAAGAAGCGACGGAGGACATCTACCACCTCGTAGGCCTCTCCGAATCCGATCGCGTCTTTACTGCAGCTCGGGTATCCATCAGCAGACGCCTACCCTGGATGCTCGTCAACCTTTTCACTGCGTTTACGGCAGCCTCCGTCGTAGGCCTCTTCGAATCGACCCTCGACCAACTTGTCAGCCTTGCAATCTTCCTCCCGGTGGTGGCTGGTATGGGTGGAAATGGCGGCATTCAAACCCTGACCGTCATCACCCGCTCGATCGCACTCGGCGAAATCGAATTTTCGAGCGGCCTGCGTGCCGTCGGCAAAGAGTTGTGGGTCGGCCTAGTGATCGGCACCGTTGCGGGAGTCCTCTCAGGCTTTATCGCCTACTTGTGGCAAGGGAATCCGGTGCTCGGCCTAGTGCTCTTGTTGGCGATGATGATCACGATGACCGTCGCGAGTCTTCTCGGGGCAGCTGTCCCCCTGGTGCTCAAGAGTCTGGGTCAGGACCCAGCACTCGGGGCCGGCGTTCTGGTGACATTCTGCACCGATGCTTTGGGGTTCTTCTCGTTCCTCGGCATCGCGACCCTACTGCTCAACAGGCTGCTCTGAGCGGGCGGGTCCTCACGAACCGGCGGGGGTTTCGACGGCTCCGCCGGTGATCTTCCGGCGATCCCAGCCCCCCGGGCCCCGTAACAGTTCCGAGGTCGGCCAGTACTCAAGATCGAGCTTCAGGGTCTTAACACGAACTCGGCCCTCAAGGTCGAGGAGCTTCATCCGTACCGAGCCCCTGTCATCCGTCCCTGCCACAGCGGCGAGGAAGGCATCGAGATCCGGCGTCGGCTCTCCATTGACCTCAATGATCCGGCTCGTCGCCGTCAGGCCATAGCGGTTGGCGGGCGATCCATACCAGTAGCGAGACACATAGACGCCTTCCCCAGCCAGAGACAGGTCCCGGGCCAGGGCCGCTGGTGGCTCTTGAAGAAGAGCCCCCGCCCATAGGAGGGCGCGGTCCGTCCCCGTACCCGAGAGCGCCTGGGTGGGAACCATAAGACTCAATTGCCTCCCCTTGCGCAGGACTTCCACGAGGACCTCGTCGGCCCTGGCCGCAATTTCCACCTCCCTAAAACGCGTCACGGGCTGACCGTCGATCGAGAGCAGCAGGTCTCCAGCACGGAGCAAGGCCGCCGAAGGGTTGTCTGCGCTAACGCGCACGATCGTGAGAACTCGCCTCCCCTTTGGGTCATGCTCCTCGAGTTTCCGGGCCCACTCCTCGGAGATCCCCTGGGTGCGAGCGTCGGCCAGGGTCAGCGGCTTCAGCTCGACCCCCAGCGAGCGCCATTGAACATCTTCCCCCCGGCGCAGGGCTTCCACAACTTCCTTGATCGGAGCCACTGGAATTCCGGCAAAAAACTCGTTGGCCGACGGCCCTTCTCCCAGGGAATACGCGGCCCAAAGTGCCTGCACCCTCCCCTTGCCATCGGCCAGCACGCCGCCCACGGTCGGTGTCGAATCTTCAAGCATCACCAGTTCGACGTTGCGATCGCGAAAACGCGGCGGAAAGGGAAGCGGCAGGCTCACGGGCTCTCGACGGGCCACCCGGGTTTCCCGGGAAACGATCCGCTGCTCCCCAGAAATTCCCACCAACCAGATCTCATCGCCAACGGCCATCCCGCTTTCCCTGAGGCGAGCACTCTCAACCGGGGTGTCCCCAATCAATGCCGGGTCGTAGCGAATGACGGCGAAATTATGTTCGGGATGGAGGTAGAGCACCTCTCCAGGCACCTCCACCGACGCGCCGAAGGTCAAGGAGAGCAGACCCAGTGCGACGGGCACCGTTTCCCGATCGACTACGACCAGTCCTTTTTCGGCGTCGACAACGAGACCCGTACCCACGAAGCGATCGTGGTGTGCCCCGTCGATCAGGTAGGGGATACTGTTCGTCACCAAGACAAGAGAGGGAGCCAGATTCCTGACCGGCCTCGGACCCTCCACCTCGACTCGCGTGGTCGCCGGCTCTAGTGCCGAAGGCGGCGGTGGTGGTTCAGACAGGACACAAGGCCAGCGACCCGTTGCATCGTCCCGGCTGCAGCGCTGCATCGAAAACCAGTGCCGGCTCGCCTGGAGCACAGCCACCCTGGGCATCCGCGGGTTTCTGAGCATGTGAAAGCGAATCGGCACGCGATCACCTTGCGCGTGTCGCGCCATCTCGGCCTCGAAGATTTCGAGATCGGGCGTCGCAACACCATTGACCTCGGTGATGACTGCCCCTGGCGGAACACGGGCCCTAGAAAACATGAAACCCGGCGACGCCAGGTAGACACCCTCAGCGGGAACCGCGTAATTTCGCGCCATGTGATAGGAGAGCGGATTCACGACGCCTCCCCCGACCTCCAGATAGCTCGATGGAATCAAAGCGTGAAGGTCGGTTACCTCCAGTTCCAGAGACAAGGGCTCACCACCGCGCTCCACTTCCAAGATCACGCTCGAACCCACCGAGTCATCGAAAACCGTCTCCAAGCCCAGAAAGTCCCCGACCCAGCGGCCGTTGATGCGAACCACGACGTCCCCGGGCTCCAGGATCTCGGCAGCGGGGCCTCCGGGAACCACCTCGCTCACCACCACCATGCCCGTTCCCTCTTCGAAAGCGGTCCGAGCAGCGGACTCGGTCTCGCGCCGGACTCCGAGGCGCCGCACCTCGTCGTAGGGCTGATAGCTGAACACGGTCTGGAGAGTGCCCCGAGGCACAGGCTCCCCCCGCTGGAGAAGCTCGAGGGCTCTCTTGACGCGATCCAGGGGCAGGAAATAGCTCGAAGCCGCGGTTCGTTTCCCGGCGGCATTCATCGCCACCACCTTGCCGTCGACATCGATCACCGGCGAGCCAGAAGAGCCCCCCGATGTACCCGATGCGGCTTGGATATAGAACGTATTGAAATCGTTCCACGAGTCCGGGCCGTAATCCGGGGCCTCCCGGTCGAGGCGGGCAATCGTCCCCGGCAGAATCGCCAGTTTATCGCCGGCATCGTTGCCTACGACACGAATTTCCCTTCCCACCCGGGCACGCTCGGGAGCGAGTTCCAACTCCCGGATTTCCATAAACTCGACGTCGTTCGGATCGAACTGAAAAAAGCCGAAATCGTGGACAGGATCGCGATAGAGCGCCTGAATTGGGACTTCCTCATTGTCGAGAAGTACCGCTTCGGCAACGACCGGAGCCGTCGTCACCACGTGACGATTGGTCAGGATGAGGCCCTTTTCGGCGTCGACGATGAACCCGGTGGCCGTCGCGTAGCCCGAAACCTGGCCATCGAAGGATCGCGGCGAGTTGATGCGCAGGACGACGACGCCAGGCACGGTCTCGTCGAGTGTCTGCTGCCAGTCATTCGCGGCCTGGGCAAGGGTCGCGACCGCTACCACTACCACTACCAAGACCGAGACACGAGCAAGTCTCAACCGCTCAGCCCCGGAACCGGAGATCGATCTCCTGGAGCATTCGATCTCGCACCTTGTCGTATCGCGCGTCCAACTCGATCGGCGGGTTTGCATGGGTCGGCGCAAAATCCTCTAGGCGCATCTCGTGATAATTCTGTTTAAAATCGGTGAACTTGAGCCCGTGCGCCGTGGACACCACCACGACTCGGTCGCTCTTCTTGATTAGCCCGCGGCCGAGAAGTTTCTGCATCGCCGCGAGGGCAACGCCGGTATGGGGGCAGTTGAAGAGTCCCGTGCGATCCGCCGCCGCGCAGGCCTCCATGATCTCGGCTTCACTCGCCTGCTCGACGACTCCGTCGTAGCGGCGCAGCGCATCGATGGCCTTGTCCTTGGAGATGGGATTCCCGATCTGGATCGCCGAAGCGACGGTCTGACGCGCCGCAATCGGTTCAAAAACCTCGAAATCCTTCTGGTAGGCGAGATAGAGAGGGTTCGCGGCCTCGGCCTGGCCCACGCAGATACGCGGCTTCCGATCCACAAGCCCGAGTTCGAGGAGCATATCCAACCCCTTCGCGAGGGCCGAGACATTTCCCAGGTTGCCGCCGGGGATGATGATCCAATCGGGCACCTCCCAGTCGAATTGTTCGATGATTTCGATCCCGACGGTCTTCTGCCCCTCAATCCGAAGGCTGTTCATCGAGTTGGCGAGGTAAACACCATCTCGCTCGGAAACTTCCCGAACGATCTCCATGCAGCCGTCAAAATCCGTGTCCAGGGCGAATACGATCGCGCCATTCGCCACGGGCTGGATCAGCTGGGCAAGGGAAATCTTGCCGCGGGGAAGGAAGACCACGGCGGGAATGGAGGCCGCCGCCGCATAGGCCGCCAAAGCCGCCGATGTGTCGCCGGTGGAGGCGCACGCCACAGCGGGGATATCCACGCCCTGGGAGATCATCTCCTTCACCTGGGAAACCAGCACAGTCATGCCGAGATCCTTGAAGCTGCCGGTATGCGAGTTGCCACAGAGCTTGATCCAGAGATTCTCCAGCCCGAGTTCCCGGCCATAACGCTCCGCCCAGAAGAGGTTCGTGTTCCCCTCGTACATCGACACGACGTTCTCGTCGGCCACGCCGGGCAGAACCCACTCCTTCTTCCCCCAGACGCCCGAGCCGTAGGGCCAATCGCTGCGTCGGGCCCTCCGATCGAATTTCTGCTTCCACTCGTCGGCGCTGTGCTGCTTCAGGGCCTCCATGTCGTGAACCACCTGGAGCAGGCCTCCAGCCCGGTCCGTATAAATAATCTCTTCCAGGGGGTACTGCTCCGAAGAGTCGCTGAGACTTTCGAACCAGGCCCGGTAGGGCTTCGCAGCCGCCATGGTCAATCTCCCTCCTCGATGCGAACCACAAGGGTGGGCTCGGCAACGTCCGAGAGTTGATCCACCTGGGCCAGGGCGGCGCTGAGCGAGGCCTCGTTGGCCCGATGGGTCAAGATAATGATCGGAATCCGCGCGGCCTCCCCCGCCCCGCTCTTTTGGACAACGGAAGCGATCCCCACACCCTCGGCCCCAAGGGCGCCTGTGACCTTCGCCAGCACACCGGGCTCGTCGGCCGCGGTAATGCGCAGGTAGAAGCGCCCATTCAGTTCATCCTGGGCAACCAGAGGCTTGACGACTAGGTGGTGGGCCAGATAGGAGAGCGGCGCCACCGGCCCGGCCCCTCCCCGCTGCAGTTCACGCGCAATTTCGATCAGGTCGGCGACCACTGCGCTGGCCGTCGGCATCTCTCCGGCCCCGGCCCCGTAATAGAGGGTCGGCCCAACGGCGTCCCCGCGAACCTCGATCGCATTCATGGCCGCATCCACGTTGGCGAGCATGCTTCCCAGCGGCACCATCGTGGGGTGGACCCGTGTTTCGATCCGCTCGCCAGCGCCTTCCTCCCGGTGACATTTCGCGACTCCCAGGAGCTTGATCCGATAGCCGAACTCCCTGGCCAACTCGAAATCGATGGGCATCAGCCGGCGAATCCCCTCGGTGGGAATCTGCTCGAAGCTGAGCTCGGCACCGAAAGCCATGGAGGTCAAAAGGGCCAGCTTGTGCGCCGCGTCGATGCCGTCGACATCAAAGGTGGGGTCCGCCTCGGCGTAGCCGAGTTCCTGGGCCCGCTTCAGAACGACCTCAAAATCCTCCTGAGTTCTCTCCATCTCGGTCAGAACGTAATTCGTGGTGCCGTTCAGGATGCCCAGGACGCTCTCGATATGGTTGGCCGAAAGGCCTTCGCGCAATGAGCGCAGAATCGGGATGCCACCCCCCACCGCCGCCTCGAAAGCCACATCGACACCCGCCTCACCCGCCGCCGAAAAAATCTCCTTCCCGTGCAATGCCAGAAGGGCTTTGTTCGCGGTCACCACAGGCTTGCCCGCGGCAATGGCCGACAGAATGAAGCGTCTGGCCACGTCGTAGCCGCCGACGAGCTCGATCACGATATCCACATCGGGAGAGGCAATCAGTCCTTCGGCATCCGAATCGAAGCGAATTCCGGAGAGATCGACGTGGCGATCGGTCTCGGTATCGAGGTCGGCGATGGCCACCATTCGCAAGGGGAAGCCGAGCCTCTGCTCGATCACCGTGGCGTTGCTCGTCAACACCTTGACGACTCCGGCCCCAATAGTGCCGAAGCCGATCAGACCCACACCGATGCTGCGCCTTTTTTCTTCCGTCATCGCCCCTACGCCTCTCTCGCCCGTTTTAGAAATCGGCGGATGCCTCGAGCAGCCTGCCTAATTCGGTTCTTGTTTTCCACCAGGGCAAATCGCACATAGCCCTCACCGCTCTTCCCAAAACCGACTCCGGGCGAAACCGCGACCTTGGCCTCCCTCAGCAGCAGTTTGGAAAACTCCAACGATCCCATCGCTTCGAAGGGGCTCGGAAGCGGCGCCCAGACGAACATCGTGGCCTGGGGCTTTTCTATTTCCCAACATCCCTCACCGGCCTGAGCCAGGCCGTCGCAGAGTATGTCCCTCCGCTCTCGGTAGACCTCGACATTCTCCTGGACACAATCCTGGGGCCCACGCAATGCGCCGATCGCCGCGATCTGGATGGCTTGGGGCATGCCGTAGTCGAGGTAACTCTTGATCCGGCGAAGCGCGTGGATCATCTCGGGGTTCCCGCAGGCAAAGCCCACCCGCCAGCCCGCCATCGAGTGACTCTTGGACAGGGAGATGAACTCGATGGCGACATCCTTGGCGCCCGGCACCTCTAGGATACTTGGGGGCTTGCAGCCATCGAAGGCGATCTCAGCGTAGGCGAAGTCGTGAAGCACCATCAAATCGTTGGCCTTGGCAAACTCGACCACGCGCTCGAAAAAATCCAATCCGACCACGTCTGTAGTCGGGTTCGCGGGAAACGAGAGAATCAACATCTTGGGACGGGGCCAAGTCAGGCTCACGGCCTCCTCGAGGTTGACGAAAAAATCCTCTCCACCCTTCAGCGGAACCGTCCGCAAGTCGCCCCCGGCGATGATGACGGAGTATTGATGAATCGGGTACGCGGGATCCGGCACGAGGACCACGTCCCCCGGGCCGATGGTCATCAACACGAAATGGCTGAGGCCCTCCTTGGCGCCGATCACCGCGATCGCCTCGCGATCGGGGTCCAACTCGACCCCATGACGGCGTTGGTACCACTCGGTGGCCGCGAGACGCAGGTTCGGAATGCCCTGGGAAGACGAGTAGCGGTGATTTCGCGGATCCCGGGCCGCCTCGACAATTTTCTCAACGACATGGGGCGGCGTGGGAAGGTCCGGGTTTCCCATCCCCAGGTCGATGATGTCCTCCCCGTCACGCCGAGCCGCCCGAGCTAGGTCAGTGACCTCTGACAGGATATAGGGAGGTAAGCGGTTGAGCTTATTAAAGTCGTGTCGAGGGCGAAAATCAGACATCGGGCGGTGGCTCCAGATAGCGTTTCTCGGGCTCCGCATACTCGCCTTTTGCTCTGCGCCCCGCCACAAAGAAGGCGTAGAAGGGCAGCCCCGCCAGCAACAACCCGACACTCAAAGCACATTCCAGGGGGTTGCCCACAAGCATGGCCACCGCGATGGCTAAATTGGCCACGAAGTACAGGCCGGGAACCCAGGGATATCCCCAGGCCCGATAGGGGCGCGGGCGATCGGGCTCCCGGCGTCTCAGCCGGTAGAGGGCAAGAACATCGGCAAGAGTCGCCAGCAGGATGGCAAAGACCGTAAAATTGAGAGCTGCCGGAAAGCTGCGCAGGACGAGCAGGATCCCGACCGCCACAAAGGCCTGAATCATAATGGCCGATGCCGGGGTTTTGAATTGGGTGTGGACTCGACCTGCCCGGCCCACGAAGAGACCGTCCAGGGCCATCGCGTAGGCGATGCGCGGCCCCACCAGGACCGTCGCGTTGAGGGTCCCGAGTACCGAAACGAGCACGAAGACGCTCACCACCGCCCCGGCCTCGGGGCCGAAGAGCGCCAGCGCCGAGGCGGTGCCCGCATCGGGGGCCTGGATGAGCGATTCCAGGGGCAGAGCGAATAGGTAGACGGCGTTGACCGCGAGGTAGATCCCCGCACAGATCGCCAAACCGAAGAAGAGCGAACGCGGGACATTGCGGCCTGGCGATTGGATCTCGCTCGCCACGTAGACCGATGCGTTCCAACCCAGGTACGTGAAGAGAATGGGGGACAACGCCTGGCCGAAGGCCATCGGCCCAATGCTCCCGGGCTCGGCCACGGCGACGAGTCGCTCCGCATCGCCGGCATCGCTGAAGGGCCCGAAAACCACGAAGGCCAGAAGCGCGAGAATCTTGAGCGCCGAAGTCAGATTATTCGCCCGGGCGCCCCAGCGCACGCCCACATAATTGATGGCCGAAACGGCCAGGGTCACACCCACCGCCGCGATCAATACAGCAGTTTCGCCCCAGCCCAGCCGCTCACCGACGCCCTCGGCAAAGGCCGCGGCCAACGCGGCCACCGTCCCAGCGTAGACGGCGAAAAAGCTCAACCAGCCGACCAGGAAACCCGCCGCCGGGTGAAATGCCTCGCGTAGGTAGACGTAATCGCCCCCGGCTCGGGGGTACATCGCCCCGAGTTCGGCATTCGCCAGGGCCCCGGCCAGGGAGAGGAGCGCTCCCACCAGCCAGGCGGCCATGATCCACCCGGGAGAGGGCAAGAGTTGCGCCACCTGGCCCGGGGTGAAAAAAATTCCGGCCCCGATCACCGAGGCCACCACCAGCATCGAAGCATCGAGGAGCGAGAGGGACCGAGGGAGGCGGTCTCGAGGATGCCCGGATGCGGTTCGTTCCATGGGGGGGGAGCATAGCGGGCACCACTGGGAAAATATCTCGCGCCCGAAAGCGAGGTGGGTCTGCGGATTCCCTATACCTCAATCATGGATTTCGCAACCATCTTCCTGGGCTCGATGACGCCGGGTGAGGTTGGCGTGCTTGGCTTGGCCGCGTTCCTGACTTCCGTGCTCTCGGCCATCTTGGGAATGGGCGGCGGCATCACGCTCCTGGCCGTGATGCTCCTTTTTCTCGACCCCCTCGTCGCGATTCCCCTCCACGCCACGGTCCAACTCGCTTCCAACGGAACCCGCAGCGTGGCCCAGCGCCGCCATATCCAATGGGGCATCCTTGGGCTCTACGCCCTTCCCCTGGTTCCCCTGGGCTGGCTGAGCCTGCAACTTGCCCAGGAAATCCCGCCCCACACGGCGCGAGCTTTGATCGGCGGCTTTGTGCTCGTCAGCACCTGGCGACCCGCCTGGCTCCTCCTCGGCACCCGACCCGGTGAAACCAACCCCCGCCTTCGCTTCCTAACCCTGGGCGCCGCGGTGGGGGTCATGAACGTGACCTTCGGGGCCACGGGGCCACTGATCGCCCCCTTCTTCCTGAACCTCGGCCTGAGCCGCTTCGCGATCATCGGCACCAAGGCCGCTTGCCAGCTCGCCGCGCACGCGGTGAAGATCGTGGTTTTCGGCCTAGCCGGCTTCGCCTTCCCCGACTGGAGCGGCCTCCTCGCCCTGCTCTGCCTCTGCGTCGTGGTGGGGACGATCGTGGGAACGCGGATGCTGAAATCGGTCAGCGAGGGTCTCTTCTTGCACCTCTACCGAGGAATTCTCACCCTAGTCGCCCTCTTTCTCCTCCTCTGGCACGGCTTTCTGGCGACCTGAGAGCCGCCCGGCCGGCGAAGCGGGTTAAGACCGCAACTCGCCGAAAAAACAGGGCGATTTGCTTGCCGGACCCCGCCTGAGTCGCTAAATCACATCCGCGAGAGGATCGCGACCGCCCCCCTCCGCAAGTAAGGCGGGCGAGAGCCAAAAACGCGCTTTTCTGTAGTGCTTAACCCACGAATAACCAATCCCGGACTCACACTCCAGGATTGCGGCGCAGAGCATGGGAAAGGCTTGAAGAAGGCGATCCGCGCCGAGGGATCCGATCCGAAATCGATCGATCCACCGGGGCCCGCAGCGGCTAACCCCAGCCGAAAGGTGCCGGGGGGATTCGGACCAAGTCCCACGTAAAGAGCCAGACCAGCAATCGAAGTAAGTCGATCTGTAGACACGCACACCGACGAGAGGATGAAACTGATGAACGAACTACTGGACCAATTGACGATGGCGCCCCTCGGAGCAAGCCTGCTTGCCCTTGTCATCGCGACCTTTTTCTATTTCCGAGTGAAGGCCCTGCCCGAGGGCACGGACACGATGAACCTGATCGCGAAGTACATCCGCGAAGGCTCGATGGCCTTTCTGACCCGGGAGTACAAGGTTCTCGCCGTCTACACCATCGCGGTTTTCGGCCTCCTCTTCGTCGCTTTCGACTCCGAGGGAACCGGCATCCTGGCGGGCATGTGCTTCGTGCTCGGCGCTTTTCTCTCCCTGGGCTCCGGCTTTGTCGGCATGAAGTCCGCGACCTACGCGAATGTGCGAACGAGCCAGGCCGCCCGGGAGGGCTCCAAGCCCGATGCCCTGCTGACCGCGCTAGATGGCGGAGCCGTCATGGGACTCTGTGTGGCCGCCACCGCGCTGCTCGGCCTGGGCGGGCTCTACTATTTCTACCGAGACGATCCGCACCTCGGAACCGTCCTTCACAGCTTCGCCGTGGGCGCCTCATCGATCGCCCTCTTCGCGCGAATCGGCGGCGGTATCTACACCAAGGCCGCCGACGTGGGCTCGGATATCGCGGGCAAGGTCGTCGAGGGAATTCCCGAAGATGACCCGCGCAACCCCGGCGGCATTGCCGACAACGTCGGCGACAACGTGGGAGACGTGGCCGGCATGGGGGCCGATATCTACGAGTCCCTGGTCGCCGCCATCGTGGCCGCCATGGCCATCGCCCTCACCGCCCGCCCCGAGTACATCCAAACGCTCTTCACCAACGGCCTCCAGGGCCACGACGCGACGATGCTCGCCGTCACCCTCCCGGTCTTCCTTTCGGGCCTGGGACTCTTGGTCAGTATTTTCTGCATATTCATCGCTCGTGCCATGCGTAAGGGCGCGCCGGCCATGGTGCTGCGCGCCGCCTTGGTCGTGCCTTCCCTGATCATCTGCGTTGTGGCCTTCGTCGTCATGCCCATGCTGGGTGTGAGCCAGTCCGTCACCTATGCGCTGGCCTCGGGCGCCATCGGCGGCGCGATGATCGGCTTGGTCACCGAGTACTACACCGCCTGGGGCCCCATCCAGAGGATCGCCGACGCCTCGAAGACCGGCGCGGGCACGGGGATCATCAGCGGCCTTGCCGTGGGCATGGAGAGCACCGTGGTCTCCCTGCTCATCGTCGCCGGGGTCGGCTTCGTCGCCAACGCCGTCATGCCTGAGGGCATGGGTCTCTACGGAATCGCCATGAGCGCCGTGGGGATGCTGGCGGGCACCGCCATCGTGATGACCGTCGACGCCTACGGACCCATCGCCGACAACGCCGGGGGCATTAGCGAGATGAGTTCCCTCGGGCCGGAAGTGCGAGCGATCACCGACGAACTCGATGCCGTGGGCAACACCACCGCCGCCATCGGCAAGGGCTTCGCGATCGGATCCGCCACCCTGACCGTGCTGAGCCTTTTCTCGGCCTTCATTCTCGCGGTCAACCATAAGCGGATGGAGGAGGGCATGGACGCCCTGGTCCTCCAACTCGACGATGCTCCGATCTTGATCGGACTTCTGATCGGCGCCTGTCTCCCCTACGCAGTTGGAGCCAGCACGATGATCGCCGTGGGCAAAGCGGCTCAGGCGATCATCAAGGAGATCGTCCGCCAATTCAACGAAATCCCTGGCCTCCGGGAGGGCGAGGCCGAGCCCGAGGGCAAAGTCATCGTGGACATCGCAACCAAGGCGGCCCTCGCCCAGATGATCCTGCCCGGCACTGTCGCCATCGCCGCGCCGGTGGCCGTGGGCTTCCTGCTCGGCCCTGCATCCCTCGCGGGCATGCTTGCCGGCGCCGTGGCGGTGGGGGCTTCGCTCTCGCTCTTCATGGCGAACGCGGGTGGTGCCTGGGACAATGCCAAGAAGTTCATCGAGTCCGGAGGGCTCGAGGGGCATCCCAAGGGCTCCGAGGCCCACAAGGCCTCGATCATCGGCGACACGGTGGGCGATCCCTTCAAGGACACTTCCGGTCCCGGCGTCGCCATTCTGATCAAGGTCATGAGCGTTGTGAGCCTGCTGATCGCGCCGCTGATCGCCACGATCCAGTAGCGCACGGGCAAGCCAAAAACGCCCTGGCCGAATCGGCCAGGGCGTTTTTTTGTGCTCCCAACCTTCCGGAGCACAAGACCTTCCTCTCAGGCCCTTCCCCTCAGGCCAGGGCTCGGTTCAGGGCCGAGACCACCGCTTCGAGCGCCGCCCCCACACTGCTGGGCCCGCGCCCGGCTCCGAAGAATCGGCGTCCCCCGGCATCGGCGACCTCCACGTAGGCAACCGCCTCAGCGTCGGAGCCCGGCGCCGCCGCGTGTTCCCAATAGTCGCTGAGGGTCAGGGTCAGGCCAAACCGTGCGCACAGCCCGGTGAAGAGCGCGTCGATGGGACCATTGCCCAAACCCTCCACCGCGTGGGCATCGCCCTGGTAGAAGGCCTCCCCGGTCACCCGCCACTCGCCACCCGCCCCTTTCTCAAAGCGACAGCTGTCGGCGTGGCAAGCCAGGGGCTCCTGCCAGGCCAGATACTCGGACTCGAAGAGACTCCGAATGCCAGCGGAGCCCACTTCTCCCCCGGTGGCCTCGGCACTCTCCTGGACCTTACGCTGAAAATCCACCTGCATGGCTCGGGGAATCGCGTAGCCGTGATCGTTCTCGAGGACGAAGGCCACCCCGCCCTTGCCGGACTGGCTGTTCACCCGAACCAGGGCATCGTAGCCCCGGCCCACGTGGGCGGGATCCACGGGGAGATAGGGAACCTCCCAGCGCCGACCGGGACCGTCCTCGAGAGCAGCCAGACCCTTACGAATCGCATCCTGATGCGAACCCGAAAAGGCTGTAAAGACCAGTTCCCCGGCGTAGGGGTGCCTGGGGTGGACGGGCATCCCCGTACACTCCTGATAGAGCGCCACCAGATCATCGATCCGACCCAGATCGAGAGCGGGATCGATGCCCTGAGTGAAAAAGTTCAGCGCCACGGTGACGAGATCTACGTTGCCAGTTCGCTCGCCATTCCCGAAGAGTGTTCCCTCCAGGCGCTGAGCCCCCGCCATCAGCGCGAGTTCGGCGGCCGCGACCGCCGTTCCTCGATCGTTGTGCGGATGCACCGAGAGAATCATCTTCTCCCTGCCCGTCACGTGCCGGGCAAAATATTCGATCTGGTCGGCGTAGAGGTTGGGCGTGCCCATCTCCACCGTGGCGGGAAGATTCACAATCATCGGATCGTGCTCACTCGGCCCCCACTCGTCGGCCACGGCCTCACAGATCTCCAGCGCGAAATCCAGCTCCGTTCCCGTGAAGCTCTCGGGGGAATACTCCAGGGTGATCCGGGTCTCGGGCATGCGAGCCGCCCGCTCCCGAATCATTCCCGCTCCGCGCCGGGCAATTTCCATCACCCCTGCACGGTCCTGCTCGAAGACCACCCGGCGCTGGAGCGTCGAAGTCGAATTATAGAGATGCACGATGGCCCGCTCGACCCCGCGCAGAGACTCGAGGGTGGGCACCACCAGATCCTCCCGCGCCTGGGTCAGCACCTGGATGCAGACCTCCTCGGGGATGGCCCGGCTCTCGATCAACTCGCGGATGAAGGCATACTCGCTGCGCGAAGCCGCGGGAAATCCGACTTCGATTTCCCGGAACCCCACAGCGACGAGTGCATCGAAGAAGCGCCGCTTCTGTGCGGGCCCCATGGGCTCGGCGAGGGCCTGGTTGCCGTCACGCAGATCGACGCTGCACCAGCGTGGAGGCGCCTCGAGCAGGCGATCGGGCCAGCTCCGGTCGCTCAGGGGCACGGGCGGGTGCGGTCGATAGGCATCGGCTCGCATGCCCGGGGCACCCTGCCCCTGGCCGGGCCTAGCGGGACTTGTTTCACGGTCGGCTTCGAACATCGTTCATTCTCCTCGGAACCCTCAACGCTCAGCTCTCTCCCACGCGATCGGCCGAAGAATCCGCGGAACCTTGCCACCCTCCCTGGGCTCCGCGAAGCACGGGGCATCCCAATGGCGAGTTCCCGGCGGCGAGCGGGCCCCGAATGCACGAAGCCCCCTCCGGCCTTTCGGCGGGAGAGGGCTTCACGCATTTGAGTCCGTTGTTGGGGCCTCGAAGTTCTTCGAACCCGGCCACTCGCCGAGATTCAGTTTCGAGGCCGCTGGACTGGCGTTACACCTCCCCCGCCCTGCCTAGCGGCAGTCGGAGTAGGAGGTGCAATTGTCGGCCCGGGTTTGAACTCATAACGCCGCCACTATGTCGAAAGGCGACGGCGACGTCAAGGAAGCCACCCTCCCCGGGCCCCAGACCGCCCTCAGCCCACTTCCACCAGGGCCAGTTTGTCTCCCCAACGAGCGGCAACCGCTCGGGCAAGCCCGGGATCCTTCCTCAAGCCAGGGTCGGCGCGGACCACCGCCAGGGCCGCTTCGCGCGCCACCGAGACCAGGCGCGCATCACGAACCAGGTCGGCGACGCGCAGGTTCTTGAGTTGACCGCTCTGCCGCGTGCCCAGAAATTCCCCCGGCCCGCGAATTTTCAGATCCGCATCGGCGATCACGAAGCCGTCGGTGGTATCGAGCATGGCCCGCATGCGAGCCTCTCCCTTCTCGCTTCCACCTCGGGCGACCAACAAACAGCGCCCCGGAAGATCCCCCCGGCCCACCCGCCCCCGCAGCTGGTGAAGCTGGGCCAGGCCGAACCGCTCGGCGTGCTCGATCACCATCAGCGTGGCATTGGGTACGTCCACACCGACCTCGATCACCGTCGTGGCCACCAGGAGATCGAGTTCGCCCTTTCCGAACGCATCCATCACCCGGCCACGCTCCCCGGCCTCGAGACGACCGTGCAGGACACCCACCCGGGCCTCGGGAAAGGCGCGGCGAATCCGTTCGGCAGACTCCAGGGCAGAGCGCAAATCCACCTTCTCGCTCTCTTCTACCAGGGGGTAGACGACATAGGCCTGCTCGCCTCGAGCCAGGGTCTCCTCGATGATGCCGACGATGCGCCCCACCTCCCCCTCGCGCAGGAGATCGGTTTCCACAGGGGAGCGGCCGGGAGGAAGAGAATCGATCACAGAAACATCGAGGTCACCGTAGACGGTCAAGGCCAGGGTTCGTGGAATCGGCGTCGCGGTCATGAGCAGACTATGAGGCTGCACGCCCCCCGCCCCCCGGGCCGCCAATGCGGCTCGCTGGCGCACCCCAAAGCGATGTTGCTCGTCGATGATTGCCAGGCCCAGCCCTTGGAACTGGACGTCTTCCTGAACCAGCGCATGGGTCCCCACCACAAGGTCGATCTTCCCTTCTCCCAGATCCGCCTTGATTCGCGCGATTTCCCGGGGCGATCGGGAGGCGGTGAGCAACGCCATCCGAAGGGAACTCCCCAAACTCGCATCGCGTAAGAGGTTCGCCAGGGTTCGCGCATGCTGCTCGGCGAGCAGCTCGGTGGGAGCCATCAGGGCGGATTGTTTGCCCGCCGCCTGGGCGGCTACCGCGGCCAGCAGGGCGACGACGGTCTTGCCGCTCCCGACATCGCCCTGAAGGAGTCGATTCATCGGATGAGGGCGTGCTAGATCCCCGGCGATTTCCGACCAGGCCCGTTCCTGGGCCGCGGTCAGTTCGAAGGGAAGGCCGCGAATAACCGCCTCGACCGCCTCGCTCCGGGGGTTCAGCGCGAGGCCCGGTTCGAAACCCCGGGCCTGGCGCACCAGCGCCAATCCGACCTCGAGCAGGTAGAGCTCCTCGAGGATCAAGCGCTCGTGGGCGGCCGAAACCTGATCCGAGTAGGCGTCCACATCCGCTCCGGGACCCGGGCAGTGCACCTGGCGAATGGCATCCGCCGCCGCCGGCAGCCCCCGCTGGGCCGCCAATCGGGGTGGCAGCCAACCCACTAGGAGATCGGCATGACTCTCCACGGCACTCTGGATCAGACGCCGAAGGGTGCGGGGATTCACCTTCTCGGGCGCTGTGTAGAGGGGAACCACGTGTTGAACATTTTCCGAATCCGACTCTTCCCCCTGCGGCCCCGGGCTCTCATTCCCTTGGCCCGGCTTGGGCGGAGTGTCCTCGAGGCGCTCGACCTCGGGATGAACGATCTCCTTGGAAAAGCGGTAGCGCACGATGTCGCCGGTGATCAGGAGACGATCGCCCTGCTTGAGGTTCCGCGCGATGCTCTCGCCTCCACGAAACCACTTGAGGCTGATCGTGCCTCCGTCGTCGCCAACCACTGCCTGGAGAACCTGTTGAGTCCGTCCCCGGGCGCGAGAGCCGATGAAATCCACTGCGAGTACCGAGGCGATAAATGTGGCGCGCCTCCCCACCTCAAGCTCCGAGACTCGGGAAAGCCGCCGCCGATCCTCGTAGCGCGAAGGCAGATGGAAGAGCAGATCACCCACTGTGGCGATGCCCCGTAGGGCAAGAGAGTCGGCTCGCTTAGCGCCGACACCGGCAAGGACCGAAGTCCTCCGACCGAGCATCCCATCCATCCACCCCGGCTCACGCAACGGAGAGAGGCGTTGCCCTATAGACTCGAGACGTTCCCGGCGATCGCCACCCTCGAGAGGCCTCGTAAAGAGGGCCTCTATCTCTTTGAAGAAGCTCACCAGGTCGCCTGGCAGGCTCATGCCCTGCAGCTTGCGACAGGCCGCCGCCGCATTGACCTCGAGATCCTGAACCCGATCGAGGTTTTCGTCGCCTGCCTCGAGCGCAAACTGCAGCGGACGGAGGAGTCCCTCCACGCCGGCCTCCAGAGGCGTGCGCGCAGCGGGTGGCCAGCGAGGGTTCGAGGGCTGGGCCACGCGATCAAGAATTCCGATGGCTGGGGATGAACACCGGGCGCGAACGCCTCCTACCTACATCCTCGCATGAATTTCCTGGAGCGAGCGCACCCCAATGGACTCCGCACGCAAAGCCTCGATCGCGGAGGCCGAAGCCCTCGCGGCTGCCAAGGTGGTGCAATAGGGTATTCCGCGTTGCAGCGCAGCTCGGCGCATGGAGAACGAATCCTTGACCGCTCGTTCATCCGCGTCCACGGTATTGATCACCAAATGCACCCCACCCGACTCGATCAAGTCCACGGTATGCGGAGATTCCTCGTAGGCCTTGTTCACCCGCTTGGATTCGATGCCGTGCGCCTTGAGAGTCTGACCCGTCCCCTCGGTGGCGATGACCTCGAAACCCAGGCCGACGAGGGTGCGGACCGCTTCGACCACCTTCTTCTGATCCGCCGCCCGCAGGGAAACGAGGACAGTTCCCTCAGTGGGCAAGCTATTGCCCGCCTGAATTTGGGCTTTAGCAAAGGCTCGCCCAAAATCAGAGTCGATGCCCATAACCTCTCCCGTGCTCTTCATCTCGGGACCGAGCAGGGTGTCCACACCCGGAAATTTGACGAAGGGGAAGACGGCTTCCTTGACCGAGTAGTGAGGGGGCACGATTTCTTCGGTAAAGCCGAGTTCGTCGAGGGTCTTGCCGACCATCACCAGGGCCGCGAGCTTGGCGAGCGGACGACCGATCGCCTTGGAGACGAAGGGCACCGTTCGGGAAGCGCGCGGATTGACTTCGATCACAAAGACCTCGCCCTCCTTCACCGCGTACTGCACGTTCATCAGGCCCAAGACCCCGAGGCTCAAGGCGAGCTGGTGGGTTGACCGAATAATCTCGTCGATCACCTCCTTGCCCAATGAGTAGGGCGGGATCGAGCACGCGCTGTCCCCGGAGTGCACCCCGGCCTCCTCGATATGCTCCATAATGCCGCCCACAACGACCCGCTTACCATCGGAGATCGCGTCGACATCCACCTCGATCGCATCGCTAAGGAAACGGTCAACCAACACCGGATGCTCAGGCGAGGCGCGTACGGCGAAGCGCATGTAATCCCTCAGGGCGTCGACGTCCTGAACGATCTGCATCGCTCGTCCACCGAGGACGTACGAGGGCCGAACCAGCACCGGATACCCGATCTTCTCGGCTACCGCCTCCGCCTCTCCGGCACTCCGCGCTACGGCGCCCTCAGGGCGTTTAAGGGCCAGAGATTCAAGAAGCTCCTCGAAGCGCTCGCGGTCCTCGGCTCGGTCGATGGCATCCGGAGAAGTCCCAATGATGGGCGCACCCGCTCGTTCGAGAGCGACCGCGAGCTTGAGCGGCGTCTGGCCGCCGAACTGAACGATGACTCCGTCGGGCTTTTCCACGTCCACGATGGAAAGGACATCCTCGAGGGTCAGGGGTTCAAAATAGAGCCGATCGCTCGTATCGTAATCCGTGGAGACCGTCTCGGGGTTGCAGTTCACCATGATGGTTTCGAAGCCCGCCTCACGCAGAGCAAAGACCGCATGAACGCAGCAATAGTCGAATTCGATCCCTTGGCCGATGCGGTTGGGCCCCCCTCCCAGGATCATGATCTTCTGACGATCCGTTGGACGTGCCTCGCATTCGTCTTCGTAGGTCGAGTAGAGATAGGGCGTATGCGCTTCGAACTCGGCCGCGCAGGTATCGACGCGCTTGTAGACCGGTGTCACCCCGAGACGCTTGCGCAAAGCGCGCACCGAATCTTCGCTCTCGCCCCATAACGCAGCGAGTCGGGCATCCGAAAAACCCATCTGCTTTGCCGGGCGAAGCCATCCCTCGCGTTCTTCCTCGGTCGCCCCGCGCAGATCCTCCTCGGCCCGAACGATCTCCTCCACCCTACGGAGGAACCAGGGGTCGATGCCCGAGCGACGGTGGAGCTCCTCGACAGTCGTCCCCCGACGCAGAGCCTCGGCGATTGCCCAGGGCCGACCCGGCCGGGGAATTTCGACGGCTTCGAGCAGGCGCGCCTGCCCCTCTTCGCCCTCGGGCAGGTCCGGCGACTCCAGCCCTGCGTGGCCGATCTCCAGGGAGCGGATCGCCTTTTGAAGGCTTTCCTTGAAGGTTCGGCCGATCGCCATCACCTCCCCGACACTCTTCATCTGGGTGGTCAGAGTGCTGTCGGCGTTGGGGAATTTCTCGAAGGTGAAGCGGGGTATCTTGGTGACCACATAGTCGATGCTCGGCTCGAAACTCGCCGGGGTTTCCCGGGTGATATCGTTGCTCACTTCGTCGAGGGTGAACCCTACAGCGAGCTTGGCGGCAATTTTCGCGATCGGAAAGCCAGTGGCCTTTGATGCCAGGGCCGAAGAGCGCGAGACACGCGGGTTCATCTCGATCACCACGATGGAACCGTTCTCCGGATCGACTCCGAACTGGACGTTCGACCCCCCGGTATCTACACCAATCTCGCGCATGATCGCCACCGCGGCATCTCGCATTTCCTGATACTCGCGATCGGTCAGGGTCTGGGCTGGGGCCACCGTGATCGAATCTCCAGTATGCACCCCCATGGCATCGAAATTCTCGATGGAACAGATCACCACGACATTATCCGCCTTGTCGCGCATGACCTCGAGTTCGTATTCCTTCCAGCCAAGAACGCTGCGCTCCACCAGGCACTCGGTGGTCGGCGATTGCGCCAGGGCCCATTCGACCAGACCGTCAAAATCGTCGTCTTGGAAGGCGACGCTGCCCCCGGTCCCCCCCATCGTAAAGCTCGGTCGGATGATGGAGGGCAGGCCCGTGGTCTTCAGAATCTCCCGGGCCTCGGCCAGGGTCCGAGCCAGGCCAGAAGCCGGAACGGCCAGGCCAATTCGATCCATGGCGGCCCGAAACTGTTCGCGATCCTCGGCCTTGTGAATCGAGGCGATATTGGCGCCGATCAACTGCACGCCGTGGCGTTCGAGAACCCCTGCTTCCGCAAGGTCCACTGCCAGATTCAACGCAGTTTGTCCGCCAATCGTGGGCAAGAGCGCATCGGGCCGCTCCGCGATGATGATTTTCTCCACCGCCTCCACGGTCATGGGCTCGATATAGGTGCTGTCCGCAGTTTCGGGATCCGTCATGATGGTTGCCGGATTGCTGTTGAGCAGGACCACCTTGTAGCCCTCCTCACGCAGGGCTTTGCAAGCCTGGGTCCCCGAGTAGTCGAACTCGCAAGCCTGACCGATCACAATGGGGCCTGAACCAATCACCAAAATGGTATGAATATCGTCTCGTCGGGGCACGGCGCTGTTTTCCTCTCGCTCGCCTAGGCGTTCTGACCCTTCGCAATAGCGGCCCCGGTCACGTCCTCACCTGCAACGTGCCGATCGACCATCTCGCGAAAGCGTCTAAAAAAGAAGGAGGCATCATGGGGCCCGGGCGATGCCTCAGGGTGATACTGGACGGAGAAGATGGGCCGGGTGCTATGAGCCAGACCCTCGACTGTTCCGTCGTTGAGGTTCACATGGGTAATTTCCACCGGCTCACCCGCCGCGTTCAGTGACTCCGCATCCACTGCGTAGCCATGATTCTCGGCGCAGATGGCAACCTTGCCCGTGGCAAGATCCTTGCCCGGCTGGTTGCCCCCGTGGTGGCCAAACTTGAGCTTGTGGGTCCGGCCGCCCAGAGCCAGACCCAGAATCTGGTGCCCCAGGCAAATCCCGAACAGGGGCTTGGCCTGGGCAAGCTCGCGAACCACTTCCTGCACCCCCTCGACCGCCCCGGGATCCCCGGGACCGTTCGAGAGGAAGATCGCGTCGGGCTCCAAGGCCAGAGCTTCCGCCGCGCTGGTCGTCGCGGGAACCACGGTCACTTCGAAGCCCTGCTCGACGAGCATGCGGAGGATATTCCGCTTGATTCCGAAATCGTAGGCAACCAGTCGCCGGGGTGTATCGGGTCGTGGGGGCCGGGGCACCTGACCGGGAACCCCTTTCCAACTGCCCTCGGTCCACTCGTAGGAATCCGCGCACGTAACTTCGGCGACAAGGTCCCGGCCGTCGAGCCCCGGAGCACTGCGCGCTCGAGCCAGGAGGCGCTCGACATCCTGCTCAGCGGGATCCGTACTCAGAGCCCCCACCTGGGCCCCGGAATCGCGAATTCGGCGCACCAGAGCCCGAGTATCGATCCCGGAAATTCCGGGCACCCCGGCCTCGGCCAGGAACTGATCGAGGCTCCCTTGAGCGCGCCAATTGCTCGGCTCATCGAGAAGTTCGCGCACCACGAAGCCCGAGAGAAAGGGACGAATCGACTCCTCATCCTCGGGATTGACCCCCACGTTGCCAATTTGGGGGTAGGTCATGGTGACGATTTGGCCCGCGTAGGAGGGGTCGGTGACGATCTCCTGGTAGCCCGTCATGCTGGTATTGAAGATCACCTCGCCATCGAGCACGGTCTCGGCCCCGAAGCCCTGCCCCCGAAATGCGGTGCCGTCGGAAAGAACGAGAACGGCGGGGCGAAATCGGCCGGCGGTCCCGAGTGGCCTCTGTGGCGATTTTTCCGAGTTGGCGGCGCTCATCGCGCCAGTACCCCCCTGCCCGCCTGGTAGACGATTCGCCCGTCCACCAGAGTGGCGGAGACCTGCCCCTTGAGTTCCTCGCCCGCCCAGGGTGAATTCCGGCTCTTCGAAAAACCCTCGGCGGGATCGTAGACCCAGGACTTTTCCGGATCGAGGACAACGACGTCGGCGACGGCGCCCGACTGTAAACTACCCCCCGCGAGATCGAAGATCTGCGCCGGGGCCGTCGACATTCGCCGCATCAACTCCAGGGGGGCGATCTCTCCTTGCTGCACCATATCGTTGACGACCCCAAAAGCTGTCTCCAACCCCAAGACCCCGCACGGCGCCGCGGTGTATTCAACATCCTTTTCGTAAACCGCGTGCGGAGCGTGGTCGGTCGCCACGCAGTCGATGACGCCCTCGACCAAGGCCGCCCGAAGTTGCTCGACATCCCTTGCGGTGCGCAGGGGGGGAGCCATCTTGGTACTCGTATCGAATCCCTCGGTGATCTCATCGGTGAGGGCTAGGTGGTGCGGAGTCACCTCGGCGGTCACTGAAAGGCCGTCCTCCTTGGCCTGGCGAATTAACTCCACCGAACCTCCGGACGAGACGTGCGCCACGTGCAGGCGCGCCCCGGTCAATCGCACCAGGCGGATATCCCGCGCGATATGGATCTCCTCCGCCTCCACGGGGTTGCCCGGCAAGCCGAGTCGCGTCGACATGCGCCCCTCGTTGACCACGCCATCGGCTCGAAGTCCGCAATCCTCGGCATGGATCACCACCGCCGCGTCCACGAGTTTTGAATACTCCAAGACGTTGCGCATCACCCAGGCGTCCATGATGGTTTTTCCGTCGTCGCTGAACGCGACGGCGCCGGCCTCTTTCAGGGCCGCCATCTCAGTCATCAACTCGCCCGCGAGGCGGCGGGTGGCCGCCGCAATCGGGAAGATTCGGGCCGGCGAATCCTTGGCCGCACGGTCCAGAATATATTGGGTCACCGCCGGGTCATCGTTGACCGGGTCGGTATTTGCCATGCAGCAGACCGACGTAAAGCCACCGGCCACAGCAGCCCGCCCTCCGGAGGCCAGGTCTTCCTTGTATTCCTGGCCGGGCTCCCGCAGGTGGACATGAAGATCCACAAAGCCCGGGGCCACCCACTTTCCTTTGGCCTCGATGATTTCGGCATTCTCGGCCTCGAGGCCGATCCCTACTTCCACAACTCGGTCGTCTTCAATCAGCAGGTCGGCGACCGCATCGTAGTCGACGGAGGGGTCGAGCAAGCGCCCACCCCGTATCAGCACTCTGGACAAGAAATCACTCCTGGTCTTGCGGAAAATTGCGCCCCGCGATGAGATAAAGCAGGGCCATCCGAAGGGCCACGCCGTTTCGGACCTGATCGAGAATCACGCTGGGGCGATGATCCGTCAGTTCGTGGGAAAGCTCGACTCCCCGATTCACCGGCCCGGGGTGCATCACGATGGCGTCGGGACGGGCGAATCGGAGCTTGGCCCGGTCGAGGCCAAACGTCGCCGAGTACTCGCGAACACTGGGAAAGATTCCGCCTCCCAGGCGCTCGTTCTGGATCCGCAAGGCCATCACCACGTCGACGCCATCGAGAGCTTCGCGCAGGGACGTATAGGCCTTCACACCGAGGGCCTCGACTTGGGGAGGAAGCATGGTGGGCGGACCCGCCACCCGAACCTCTGCCCCGAGGCGCGTAAATCCGTAGATATTGGAACGCGCTACCCGGGAGTGAGCGATATCGCCGATGATGGCCACGGTCAGCCCCTCGATCCGACCCTTCTCCTGATAGACCGTCAACATATCGAGAAGTGCCTGGGTCGGGTGCTCGTGGGCTCCGTCCCCGGCATTGATCACCGGAGCATCCAGCACGTCGGCGATGCGCTGGGGAACCCCCGCCACCTTGTGGCGAACGATGACCGCATCGGGATCCATGGCATCGAGGGTCTTGGCCGTATCGAGAAGGCTTTCGGACTTGCTCAAACTCGACGAGGAGACCGAAAAATTCACCACGTCCGCAGCCAGGCGTTTCCCGGCAATCTCGAAACTCGTCTGGGTCCGGGTCGAAGGTTCGAAGAAGAGGTTCACCACCGTACGGCCTCGCAGCGTGGGTACCTTCTTTACGTCCCGGGTTCCGATCTCCTGCATTTTTTCCGCGGTGTCGAGAATCAATTCGATCTTCTCCCGGTCGAGAAACTCGATACCCAGAAGATCCTGACCGATCATGTCAACTCCCCCACACCTTGAGATCGATTCAAACCAGAATCGGACCCAACCAGCGACTGAACGACGACCTCGAGAGCTTCGTCGCTCGACTCGTTCTGGGGTCCCGATCGAAAAATCACCGACTCCCCGGGTTGGGTCGGAATATTCTTCCCGACATAGTCGATCTTGATCGGCAATTCCCGATGCCCTCGATCGACCAAGGCCACGACTTGGACAGATTGGGGCCGACCGAAATCCATCAGCGCGTCCATCGCCGCTCGAATCGTACGCCCGGTACTCACCACGTCCTCCACAAGGATCACGAGGCTTCGATCGACCGACGAGGGCATCTCGGTCCGGCGCAGGCGCGGGCGGGTTCCCCGAGTGGCCAAGTCGTCGCGATAGAGCGTGGTATCCAGGATCCCCAGGCGAGGCGCATTCCCCGTCAGGGATTCAAGATTCTGGGCCAAACGCCGGGCCAGAGGCACTCCGCCATTGGGAATCGCTACCAGATAGAGGAGCTTGAGGTCGGCGTTGGATTCGACGATCTCATGAGCGATCCGCATCAAGGCCCGCTGGATGCGCGTATCATCGAGTACCACGCGCTCGCCGTCTTGACCGGCGCCGGCGGGCAGAGCTTCAGCCGACTCCAAATCGACCATATCGGCGCGGCTCGAGGCCTGCGCGCCCGGTCGAGGGTCTCCGTTTTCAGAGGTAGGGGGTCGGGTCTTGGCCACCGTTGCGCCTTTGGCCGTCTCTCAGGACGGGCTTAAAAGGGGCTCTTGAAGTGGCCCGAGTCTACAGCCTGGGACGCCGGCGTCAATCGAGATCTTGGAACCATTTTGGCCGGCGCCCGGGCTCTCCGGGGGGGGCTCAATCCAGCCCCGCCTCCTCGAGGCTCTGGCAGCGCACTCGGCTGAATGCCCGGGACCAGCGCTTATCGGCATTCCACCAGTTTAGGGGGTTGAAGAATTGCAAAGCGTTGCCGTTCACGTCCCAGGACCAGTAGAGGAAGAATGCCGGCCCCTTCATCTCGTCCAGGTGGACGGTTCCCCAATTCCGGCTGTCATTCGAGTGGTCCCGGTTGTCTCCCATCATGAAGTAGCGCCCCTCGGGCACCTCGTATTCCCGGTCTCGTCCGAAGGGGTTGCTCAACACGGGGTCATCGAGCACCTCGTGGACACACTCCCCGAGGACCTCGTCCCGAATCGCCAGGCTGGCCCCCCGATTATCCTCAAAAACCTCGCCCGTCGCGATTTGCTCCATGGGAACGCCGTTTATGATGACGCGCCCATCCCGAATCCGGATGCGATCCCCGGGCAGGCCCACCACCCGCTTGACGAAATCGTCCTGGGGCAGATCCGGGTAGAGGTCTGCGGGCACGATATCCGTGCGCAATCCGCTCTCTCGACCGTCATTCCGACCGACCTCGAAGACGACCACATCCCCCCGCTCGGGCTCGCGAAAACCTGGGAGTCGGATGTCGGTAAAGGGGATTCTTGGGCCGTAGGTCAATTTGTTGACGAAAAGGTGATCCCCGATCAAGAGCGTCGGGAACATGGACCCCGACGGGATACGGAAGGGTTCGACGAGAAATGCCCGAATGGCCAGAGCAATCAGGACCGCGACCAGCAGCGTGCTGACCTGCTCCCAAATCGCGGCCAGGCGACTTCGCCCAGGATTCCCCCCCTCCGCCTCTTCGTCCGAAGGCTTCTCAGGGGTCTCGTCGGCAGTCATTCGTCTCCAAGCTTCAAGGCTGCGAGAAAGGCTTCCTGAGGGATCTCCACCGATCCGACCATCTTCATCCGCTTCTTACCCGCCTTCTGTTTCTCGAGCAATTTGCGCTTGCGCGAAATATCGCCGCCATAGCATTTGGCGAGAACGTTCTTGCGCAGGGCGCGAACCGTCGTTCTTGCAATCACGCGGCTGCCCACAGCGGCCTGGATCGCCACCGGAAATTGCTGGCGGGGGATGAATTCCTTCAACTTCCGGGCGAGTTCGGAACCTCGGGACTGGGCCGCATCCTTGTGCACGATCAGTGAGAGTGCATCGACCGGATCCCCGTTCACGAGAACGTCGAGTTTAACGAGATCTGCTTGGACAAAACCGACCAGGTCGTAATCGAAGGAGCCGTATCCCCGAGTCGCACTCTTGAGCTTGTCATGAAAATCCGTGACGACCTCCCCAAGGGGCAGTTCGTAGCGAACCTGAACCCGGCTCCCGTGGACCTGCATGTCCTTCTGGCTGCCCCGGCGATCCTGGCAAAGGGCGATGACCGCGCCCAGATGATTTGACGGCACATGAATATTGGCGTGGATCACCGGCTCCTCGATCCGATTGATATCGCTCGAGTCTGGCAATGCGGCCGGGCTCTCGATCTCAAAGCTCTCCCCGACCTTGGGAACGACCCGGTAGCGAACCGTCGGAGCTGTCGTGATCAGGTTGAGCCCGTATTCGCGCTCCAGGCGTTCCTGAATGATCTCCCCGTGCAGGAAGCCGAGGAAGCCACACCGGAAACCGAAGCCGAGGGCGACGCTGCTCTCCGGCTCGTAGCCGAACGATGCATCGTTGAGACGAAGCTTCTCGAGCGCCGCCTTGAGATCCTCGTAGTCCTCGGCATCCACGGGATATAGCCCCGCGAAGACCATGGACTTCACCTCCTGGAAGCCCTCCAGAGCCTCTGTTGCGGCATTATCGCGCAGGGTGATGGTATCCCCGATTCGCACGTCCGAGAGGGTTTTAATCCCTGCGACCACCATGCCCACTTCACCGACCCCAAGCTCTTCCACTTTTCGGGGCGCGGGATCGATGACGGAGAGCTGGGTGATGCTGTGCTCACCCCCTTCGATCATCAACTTGATCGGGTCTCGCCGCCTCAATATTCCATCCACCACCCTCACGAGCATGATCACGCCCACATAGGGATCGAACCAGGAATCAAAGATGAGAGCCCGGGGCGGCGCATCGGAGTCGCCCACGGGCGGAGGGACCCGATCGACCACGGCCTGAAGAAGAGCATCGATCCCCGTGCCCTCCTTGGCCGAGACGGGCAGGACGTCCGCCGCGTCTAGCCCAATCACGTCTTCAATCTCCTGGGCGACGGCGTCGGCATCGGCCGACGGCAGATCAATTTTATTGACGACGGGGATCAGTTCGAGATTGGCGTCCACCGCGAGGTAGGCATTGGCGAGAGTCTGGGCCTCGATCCCCTGGGCGGCATCAACCACCAGCAGGGCCCCTTCGCAGGCCGAGAGCGCGCGAGAAACCTCGTAGGAAAAATCCACATGGCCGGGGGTATCGATCAGATTGAGCAGGTACTCCTCACCGTCCTCCGCGCGGAAGCTGAGCCGAACCGTCTGAGCTTTGATCGTGATTCCCCGTTCGCGTTCGAGCTCCATATTGTCGAGAAACTGATCTTGCTGATCGCGCTCGGAGAGCGCACCCGTAGCCTCAAGCAGTCGGTCGGCAATCGTGCTCTTGCCGTGGTCGATATGCGCGATGATGCAGAAGTTCCGAATCCGCTCGGTGGGAATTCTGCTCAACCCTGTTCCTCCTGAAGCGCGATGCCAGCCGCCGAATTGAGATAGGCGACGAGTGCCTCTCGCCAGGGCCGCAAGTTCACGCCCAACTCGGCGGCCCGCCTGCAGCCCAGCACCGACCAAGCCGGCCGCTCGGCCGGCAACCCAAGGTCGGAAGTTTTCGTGGGCTCGAGTTCGATCTCACCGTATCCGGTCTCATCGAGAATAGCGCGGGCGAAGTCGAACCACGTCGTCTTTCCTCGATTCGCGAGGTGAAATATTCCAATCGGGGCTTGCCCCCTCCCCTCCCCCATAGGCTCTCGATCCGGATCGACCCCGGCCAACTCGAGGATACCCTCGGCCAGATCCCCCGCGTAGGTGGGGCAGCCGCATTGATCGGAGACCACCCGCAAGGGACCACTCTCGAGACCCTGGCCCCGACGCTGGGCCTGGCGCAGGATGGCGGCCACGAAATTTTGGCCCGGACCAAAAAGCCAGCTCGTGCGAACCACAAGGGCCTTGGGGTGGGCCTCCATAACCCGGCGTTCCCCCTCGGCCTTGCTGCGGCCATAGGCCGTACGCGGACCCACCGGCGCATCTTCGGCGTAGGGTTCGCTGGCCACGCCGCTGAACACGTAATCCGTAGACACGTGGACATAGGCCAGGCCAGCACTCCAGCAATCCTCGGCCAACCAACCCGGAGCGTCGGCGTTGACCCGCTGGGCCCGTTCGGCCTCCTCTTCGCAACGATCCACCGCGGTAAAGGCGGCCGCATTGACCACGATATCGGGAGCGTCCGCCCCGCCCTTCGCCAGCAGATTGGCCAGGGCACCCGGCCGAGCAATATCGAGGGTCGAATGATCAAAGGCTCCTACCAGGGTCTGGCCTGGACGCGCTTCCAGCGAGCCGACCAGGCATTGCCCCAGCTGGCCGCCGCTTCCCGTAATGAGCCAGCGCACAGAATGCGCTCAGCCCGGCCGTACTGCCGGGGGGGGGGAGATTGAACAGACCGAGCGCATGGCTACCCCTTCGGCTCCCGAAGGATCCAGGTGGGAAGGCGGTTCTCCTGCTTCAACTGTCGCGCCAGCTCCTCGGCGCGCTCTTCTTCCTCGAGTGGCCCCACTCGAACACGCCAGCGTTCATCGGCCAGCGGCTCGAGGATCTGGACCGGGTAGCCCGCTGACCGGAGATGATCGGCCAGGGATGCCGCCAATTCGGGATCACCGAACGCCCCGACCTGAATGGAAAAATCAAAATCGCCCTCGGGCGTCTTGGCCGAAAGCGAGGGCGGGCCCGCCCCCACAGGCGGGCGGGAAGCGGCGCGCTCAATGCTCACTTCCGGTCGCCAATCAATCGCCGTGGTCTGCCCCGCGATATGACCCGCCACGAGAGTTGGCTCCTCCATCACGAACCCCACGGCGAGCCCGATGGCGAAGCCACCCACGACCATCAGCAGGAGAACCAGGCTCGTCACCAGCCCATGGATCCCCCGGCCCCGCTTTGCGACTGTGCCCTGGCGAGCCATTACATTCGCTCCGGAGCCGAGAGCCCCAGCAGTTCGAGCCCCGAGGCCAGAACCGCGCGAACGGCCAGAACCAGTCCCAGGCGTGCCCCGGTCAACTCCGCATCCTCGGAGACCACCCGGTGCCGAGTTCCATCCTGAATATAGGGATTCCAGAGCCCGGCCAAGTCGCGCAGGTAATAGGCCACGTGGTGGGGCTCACGATCTGCCGCCGCCCGCTCGATCATTTCCGGGAACTCGCCGAGTTTGCGGATCAACTCGATTTCTTCGGGTAGATCCAGCCGGCCGGGATCGAAAGATTCGGCGCCGGGTATGGCGACACCCTCTTCCAGGGCGCGCCGCTCGATCCCATAGGTTCTCGCGTGGGCGTACTGGACGTAATAGGCCGGGTTCTTTCGCCAATTTTGGTCCTGGGCAAGATCCAGATCGAAATCCAGATGACCTTCGGGCTTGCGCTCGATCATAAAAAACCGAAAGACATCTCGACCGACATCCTCGACCAATTCGTCAACGGTGATAAAAGTGGCCCGGCGAGTCGACTGCTTAACCTTCTCGCCTCCGCTCGTGATCGTGACGAATTGGTGCATCAGCAGCTCGATCCGATTCTCGTCGAAGCCCAGCGCACCTACAGCCCGCCTGACGAAAGGAAACTGCTCGATGTGATCTGCGCCCTGGACGTCGATAACCCGATCGAATCCTCGCTCCATCTTTTCCCTGTGGTAAGCGATATCGGGCAGCAGGTAGGTGGGCTCGCCGCTGCTCTTGACCACCACGCGATCTCTATCCAGGCCCAGTTCGGTCGCGGTCAACCAGACGGCCCCGTCAGATTCGGAAATCAGCCCCTTCTCGCGCAGGTCCGCAAGAACTTTCTCGATCTTGCCATCGTCGTAGAGCGACTTCTCGTTGAAGTACACGTCGAAATGAACGCCAATGCCATCAAGGGTGGACTCGATGTCCTTGAAGATTTCCTTGTGGGCGAGCTCCCTGAAAAGACCGTCACCGGGCTCGTTGACCAGCCCGTCCCCGTGGCTCCGGACGAGATCGCGGGCAATGTCGCCGATGTAGCCGCCCTGGTAGCCGTCGGCGGGGAAAGCCACCGGCAAGCCCTCGACCTCTTCCTGCCATGCATTTTCGGGGTCGGCCAACGCCTCTGCCGAGGGGGGAGCCGCCTTCCCCAACTCCTCGAGGTAGCGAGCCCTCACCGAATTTCCGAGAACCCGCATCTGACGACCACCGTCGTTAAAGTAGTACTCCCGGGTCACCTGGTATCCCACCTTGGCCATCAGGCGTGCCAGGCAATCGCCGAGGATCGCCTGGCGTCCGTGCCCGGTGCTCAGTGGCCCCGTTGGGTTCGCCGAGACGAACTCCACCTGAAGCCGCTGACCGGCACCGATCTCGCTAGCCCCGAAATTTGCCCCGGCAGCCACGACCGTCGCCACGAGCCCCTGCCAGGCCGAGGGTGCCATGCGGAAATTGATGAAGCCTGGACCCGCCACTTCGCTCTTGGCGAGTAGCCCGCCCGCATCCCCGATGCGGGCGGCGAGGTCTTCGGCAATTCCCCGCGGAGACGTCTTCAGCCGCTTCGCGAGCCCCATGGCGAGGCTGCAAGCAAAATCTCCGTGCTCCGGTTGCCGGGGAACCTCGAGGGTGACCTCGGGCACTTCTCCAGCGGCACCGGAATCCTCAAGGAGCGCGATAAGCGCGCCTCGGATTTTTTTGATCAGGTCTTCCTTCATTCGTTCGATCCCAGCCCAGCCACCTCGTGACCGGCCCCTCTCCTTCTACTGCGCCGTGGCGCCCCTTGCAAATCGCACGACGATCTCCCCGGGCTTCGCCAGCTGCAACTCTTCACGAATCGCCCGTTCCAAGGCAAACGGGTCACCCTCTAGGGCGCTGATTTCCGCCTCAAGGATCTCAACCCGCTGGTTCAGGAAAGCGATTCGGGCCCGGGAAATCTCCAATTCCTGGCGCTTCTCGTGCCATTTGAGCAGGCCCGATTCTCGGTCGGCGATGCTGAGACCCAGCCCACCCAGAAAAATGGCGAGCACGAGCCAATGGGCCTTCATCCCCCCCCCCTGTGGACGATGGTCATGGGCGCCAATCTTACCCGACTTCCAGGGTGTTGCGCCCGGATCTACCCACGGGGAGCACCAAAAGGGCTCAATTCTGGGGCTGGAGCAGCTTCTGTACCCGTCCCACGTAGTCGGGATGGTCCCATTCCCGCGGGCCGACATAGCGCTCCACGATCACGCCCTCGGAATCCACCAGGATGGACTCGGGAAATCCGGTGGTCTGATATTTGCGGGCGGCCACCTGAGCCGGATCCAGGAGGATGGGAAAAGTGATCCCCAGGCGCTCCCGAAAGGCATCGACATCGTCCCTGGATTCATCCACCGCCACGGCCAACAGCGTAAAACCCTGGTCCTTGAGCTGTTGGTGCAGGTTCTCCATGGCCGGCATCTCGTCCTCACAGGGCTTGCACCAGGTCGCCCAGAAGTTCACGAGTGCCACCCGGCCCCGCATATCGGCCAGGGATACCGGCTCACCGTTCTCGAGATCGGGCAAGCTGAAGGAAGGGGCGGGGTCACCCCTCGAGAGCGGCGGTTCGATGGGCTCGCCCATCAGGATCAATAAGCCGGCCATAGCAACGAGGCCCAGCGCGACCAGCCAGGCCGCTACGGGCGGCCCGCCGCCGCTTCCGGCATCCGAGTGCTCAGACATTTACAACCCCTGCACACCGCTCGCCCAGAGAACCGATTTTCTGGAAACGGCGCCACAAAACACGGCTTCCTATCGGGGCTCTAGTCTTCGGCCTCGACCCGATCGACGAGTTCGACGATGGATACCGGTGCGGCATCCCCCGCTCGATAGCCGACCTTGATCACCCGGGTGTAGCCTCCTGGGCGCTCCCGGTAACGATCAGCCAACTCGCCGAAGACCTTCGACGTGACGGTCTTGTCCCGAATGAACGCCTCGGCCTGCCGGCGGGCATGCAGATCCCCCCGCTTGCCCAGCGTAATCATCCGATCAGCCACGCCACGCAATTCCTTGGCCTTGGCGTCCGTCGTCTGAATTCGCTCATGTTCCATGAGCGACGTGACCATATTTCGAAATAGCGCTTTGCGGTGCGCGCTGTTTCGCCCAAGTTTCTTACCCGATTTTCGGTGCCTCATCGATCAAGCCTCGCGCTGCTCACGCATCTTCTCAAGTTCACTTCTCACCGGCAAATTCTCGATGGTCATACCGAGGGAAAGCCCCATTGATGCCAGGGTTTCCTTGATCTCGTTCAGAGATTTCCTGCCGAAATTCTTCGTCTTGAGCATCTCACCTTCCGTCTTCATTCCCAACTCACCGATAAAACGAATATTGGCGTTTTGCAGACAGTTGGCCGAGCGCACGGAAAGCTCGAGTTCATCCACCGACTTGAAGAGGTTCGGGTTGAGGGGCTCCGGCTCTTCAGCCTGGGCGGGCAACGCCTCATCCTGCTCTTCGAAGTTAATGAAGATCGTGAGCTGCTCTTTCAGAATCTTTGCCGCGTAGGCGACTGCATCCGCGGGTTCAACCGCGCCATCGGTCCAGACCTCGAGATTGAGCCGATCGAAGTCCGTCTGCCGACCCACGCGGGCGGGCGTCACGATATAGTTGACGCGACGAACGGGCGAGAAGACAGAATCGATGGGAATAGTCCCAATCGGCATCTCCTCCGACCGATTCTTGTCAGCGAGCACGTACCCCTTGCCTGTCTCGACCGTCGCCTCGAGGTCCAGTTCAGCTTCGGAACCCATCGTGCAGATAACGCGATCCGGGTTGACGATTTCGATGGCCTGATCATCCGAAACGAAATCAGCGGCGGTCACCGTCCCACCACCCGACTTGCGGATACGGATGGTACGGGGTCCTTCAGAGTGCATCTTCATCCGAACCTCTTTGAGGTTCAGAATGATCTCGCTCACATCCTCCATCACGCCGGGGATCGTCGAGAACTCGTGCAAGACGCCAGAGACCCGAACATTCGTGATCGCTGCACCCTGCAGCGAGGAGAGCAGCACTCGACGCAGAGCGTTGCCGAGAGTCGTCCCAAAGCCTCTTTCCAGAGGCTCGCAGGAAAATCGACCATAGGTCGACTCCAAAGACGCCTCCTCAAGGTCCAACCGACGCGGACGAATTAAAGTCCGCCAATTCGCTACAACCAGTTCCTGTTGCATGGGAACCTCCCTTGAATTTTTCTGTATGTCCTACGATGAGGATCTGAGTTTTCCGTGGACCGGAGCAACGAGCCCTGGACACGGGATGACTTAATTACGGAGAAGGCCCTGCTGAGCCTTTCCCGGCCTCGGCTAGCGCGAGTAGAGTTCTACGATCAACTGCTCATCGATGGGAAGGGTAATGTCTTCCCTAACCGGCAACTGCTTGATCGTCCCCACCTTGTCGTCCTTGTCGATTTCGAGCCACTGCGGGACGCTCCGGCCTTCCAGGGTTTCCAGGGCACCGGTCACCCGCTCGACCTTGAGCGATCGCTCCCTGAGAGAAACCACCATTCCTGGCTTGACCAGCATCGAAGGCGTCTTGACCTTTGTGCCATCCACGCGGAAATGCCCGTGCTTGACGAGTTGCCGGGCTTCGGCACGCGAGGTCGCGTAACCGAGCCGGAAGACCACGTTGTCCAGACGGCGCTCCAGCAGGATCAGGAGATTCTCACCAGACCGACCCTTCATGGAAGCGGCACGATCAAATGTCTGACGGAACTGCTTCTCGAGCAGGCCGTACATCCGCTTGACCTTCTGTTTTTCTCTCAGCTGAACACCATAATCCGAAAAACGGACACGCCCCTGGCCATGCACACCCGGCGGGTAGGCACGGCGCTCGATCGCGCACTTCTCGCTGAAGCAGCGGTCGCCCTTCAAGAAAAGCTTGGTGCCCTCACGCCGACAAAGCCGACAAACTGAACCTCGATATCGCGCCATGACTTGCCTCTCAGACTCGCCGCCGCTTGGGAGGGCGACAACCGTTATGCGGGATGGGTGTGACGTCTCGAATCATCGTTATCTTCATGCCGGCCGCCTGCAGCGCGCGCAGGGCGGACTCACGACCACCGCCCGGGCCCTTGACCTCGACGCCAAGCGCCCTAACGCCGTGTTCCTGGGCCTTCTTCGCGCACTCTTCGGCCGCCATCTGGGCCGCGTAGGGGGTGGACTTTCTCGACCCCTTGAAGCCCTGTTGGCCAGCACTCGACCAGGCAACTGCATTGCCACCGACGTCGGTGATCGTAATGATCGTATTATTGAAGGTCGACTGAATATGAGCCACTCCAGTCTGGATGTTCTTTTTGACCTTCTTTTTTCTCACGGTCTTATTGACTGCCATATTGTTTTTTGACTACTTCCTGGGCGCGAGTTTCTTGCCCGCGACGCTCTTGGCCGGACCCTTGCGTGTCCGGGCATTAGTATGTGTCCGCTGACCTCGCACTGGAAGATTGCGGCGGTGCCGCAAGCCCCGATAACAACCGATGTCCATCAGAACCTTGATATTCTGAGTGAGTTCACGGCGAAGGTCACCCTCCACTTTGTAGTCGCTCTCGATGACTTCCCGAAGCTTGATCGCCTCGCTCTCGCTGAGCTGATCCGTCTTCGTGCCACCATCGATACCCGCCTTCTCACAGATCGCGGTCGCACTCGTGCGCCCGAGACCAAAGATATAAGTCAGCGATATTTCGATCCGCTTATTACGCGGCAAGTCCACACCTGCAATTCGCGCCATGCGCCTCTCCTCTGGATATCCCTACGAACCAGGTTCAACCCTGGCGCTGCTTGTGCTTCGGATTCTCGCAAATGACCCGGACCACGCCCCGGCGGCGAATGATCCGGCACTTGTCACACATCTTCCGTACCGATGCTCGAACTTTCATTCTGACTCTTCCTCTACCGCACGCCCTGCGAGGCGCTCAGTGTGATCCATCTACCTTCGTTAGGACTTCCGGCCCGGCATCCGTGATCGCGATCGTATGCTCGAAATGCGCCGACAATTCTCCGTCTACTGTCGTTGCGGTCCAGCCGTCATCCAAAATTCGTACTTTTTCGCTTCCTACATTCACCATGGGCTCGATTGCGAGCACCATTCCCGCTTTCAAGCGTTGCCCGCGCCCTGGCGACCCATAATTCGGTACCTGGGGCGGCTCATGCATCTCTCGGCCGATCCCGTGGCCAACGAATTGCCTGACTACGGAGAAACCTTCGCCTTCGGCGCGCTTTTGAACCGAAGCCCCTATATCCGAGAGGCGCTTGCCCGGGACCATCTCGTTGATCCCCTCGTAGAGGGATTCCCGAGTGGCCTTCAGGAGTTTTTCGGCCTCGGTGGAAATTGATCCCACCGGAATCGTAACAGCCGAATCGCCATGGAAACCGTGGCTTTCCACCCCGAAGTCCAGGCTGATTATGTCACCCTCCTTGAGTTCGCGCGACCCCGGTATCCCGTGCACGATTTCGTCGTTGACCGACGCACAAATCACAGCCGGATAGGGGGGAAGCCCCCCGGGTGCGTAGTTGAGAAAGGGCGAATTCAGCCCTCTTCGATTGAGCTCTTTCCCTGCAAATTCGTTTAGTTCACCCGTCGTGACTCCCGGCTGCACTCGCTCTCGCAGCTTCATCAGGATTTCACCGGTGTGCTGCCCCACTTCCCTCATTTGATCGAGTTCGCGGCGGCTCTTGAGGGTAATCCTCTCTCCGTAGCTCACGAAGACTCCAGGGTCCCTAGAAGCGACTTGAAAATCTCGTCCACCGGACCCATCCCTGAGACCTCTCGGAGCAGGGATTGGCCGCCGTAATAGCCCAGAAGCGGCGCCGTCTGGTCCTCGTAGACCCGCATCCGCTCTCGAATCGTTTCCTCATTATCGTCTGCCCGGCCTTCAGTCTCCGCACGCTTGCGCAACCGCTCGACAACTGTCTCGGTGTCCACCGTGAGCGACAGGCAGCAATCCAGGCCCGACCCCATGCTCTCGAGCAGCTCGCTCAGCGCCTTTGCCTGGCCCAGAGTTCGCGGGAAGCCATCGAGGATAAAACCTTTCTCGGCATCGTTCTCCGCCAGCCGCTCGCCAGCGATTCCGGTCACTATCTCGTCACTCACCAGCTGCCCGGCGTCCATCACGGCCTTCGCCTCCAGACCCACCGGAGTCCCTTCAGCCACTGCGGCCCGCAACATATCGCCCGTGGATATATGCGGAACGCCGAGAGCCTCCATCAGGCGAACCGCCTGGGTCCCCTTGCCTGCGCCGGGTGCTCCGAGAAGAACGATCTTCGTCGCGCTCATTGACCCAATCGTCCCCGCATCCGGCCGCCCTTTACGAAGCCCTCGTAATGCCGAGAAACCATGTGCGCGTCGATCTGGCCCACCGTATCCAGGGCAACGCCCACAACGATCAGCAGCGCAGTTCCTCCGAAATAGAACGGCACGTTCATGCGAGTAGAAAGAATCACCGGCAGCAAACACACGAGAGATACGTAGATTGCCCCGATGAACGTCAACCGACTCAGCACCTTATCGATGTACTCGGCGGTGGTCTTGCCGGGACGGATGCCCGGAATGTAGCCTCCCGACCGCTTGATATTCTCTGAAACATCCACCGGATTGATGATGATAGCCGTGTAGAAGAAACAGAAGAAGACGATCAGGAAGACGTAGATCAGGTTATAGGTCAGGTCGCCAGGGTTTAAGAACCTGTCGATAAAGCTTTGTACCGCTGGGTTGTCGCTGAACTGCCGCACCGTCAGCGGAAACATCAGCAGTGAAGACGCGAAAATCGGGGGGATGACGCCGGCCGAGTTGACCCGCAACGGGAAATAACTCATGCCACCTTGGGCAACCTCGCGCCCCACCGCGCGTCGTGCATGTTGGATGGGGATTCGCCGCTGCCCCCTCTCGACAAAGACCACGGCGCCCACCACGACCATCGCAAAAACCAGAACCATCGCCGCCTGCAGTATCGAAAACTGATCGTTCCGGATCATGTCGGCCAGATTCGAGAGTCCAGAGGGAATGCTGACGATGATTCCCGAGAAAATGATCAGGGAAATCCCGTTGCCAATCCCGCGCTCGGTCACCTGCTCGCCCAACCACATAATAAATGCTGTGCCAGAAGTCAGCGTCACCATGGTGACAATGCGGAAGCCCCAGCCCGGGTAGAGCACCGCGCCCTCACCAAACTGACCACCCTCCAGCGCGAAAGCGATCAGGAGGCTCTGAAATAGGGCCAAGACAATCGTGGCATAACGAGACCACTGATTGATTTTCTTCTGCCCCTGCTCTCCTTCTTTCTTCAGCGCCTCCAGAGCGGGAATGACCACCGTCAGTAGCTGAAAAATAATGGTTGCACTGATATAGGGCATGATCCCGAGAGCAAAGATGGAGAGTTGTTCCATCGCGCCACCCGAGAACAAATTCATGAGCCCAAAAACGGTTCCCTGCATCTGGGCAAAGAAGTCCTTGATGACTTGGGAGTTGATCCCCGGTGTCACCACAACGCAACCCACCCGGTAAACCGCCAGCATCCCGAAGGTAAACAAAATTCGGGACCTGAGTTCCGGGATTCGCCAGATGTTCTGGAATCCGCTCGTCATACGATGAGTTCCACGCTTCCCCCAGCCGCCTCGATCTTCGCTCGCGCTCCCGCGCTCACCCGATGCAGCTTGATTGTTAAATTCTTCGGGGCATCACCCTCGCCGAGCAGCTTGATCTCCGCTCCCGAACCCCGAACGAGGCCATTCTTAACCAGTGCGTCCTGGTCGACGGTCGTTCCATCGCCGAGCCTAGACAACTCGCCTACGTTCACGATCTCCACTTCCTTTCGGAAGAGGTTCTTGAACCCACGCTTGGGAACGCGCTGGGTCAAAGGCATCTGACCGCCCTCGAACCATGCCTTTATCTTCTTGCCAGAGCGAGTGCCCTGACCTTTGACTCCCGTGCCGGCTGTCTTCCCCAGCCCCGAGCCGGGCCCGCGCCCAACTCTTCGACGGTTTCGCCTTGCGCCCGGCCTCGGGCTCAGTCGATCAAGCATCTCTCTACTCCTCGACCACCACTACGAGATGGCTGACTTTATTGATCATTCCACGCACCGAGGGCGTGTCCTCAAGCTGCACTAACTGGTGCAATTTCCGAATCCCCAGACCCACCAGCGTGGCTCGCTGGCTCCGGTTATAACCGATCGCGCTCTTCACCTGCTTGACCGTAATCATCGCCTTTTCAGCCATCAGCGTGCCCTTCCAAGCTCGGACAGCCGCTCCTCGGGATCTCGCAACTCCTGGAGCCCCGCCATCACCGCATTGACGACGTTTCGGGGATTATTCGTCCCCAGGGTCTTCGTCAAGATATCGTGAACACCCGCTGACTCAACGATTGCGCGAACCGGGCCACCGGCGATAACCCCCGTGCCGGGCGAAGCCGGCTTGAGCATCACACGGCCTGCGCCGAAGCGCCCCAATACTTCGTGAGGGAGCGTCCCGTCGACCAGAGGAATTCGAATCAAAGCCTTGCGGGCCTTCTCGACGCCTTTTCGGATGGCCTCGGGAACCTCGCCCGCCTTACCCAGGCCGACGCCAACGAGACCGTTCCCGTCACCAACGACCACAAGGGCGCTGAAGCTGAACCGGCGACCACCCTTGACCACTTTCGCGACGCGGTTGATGTGCACAACGCGGTCCGTAAGGTCGTGATCATTCGGATTGATCTGAGACGATTTAATCATTTGAGCCATATTAGAACTGAAGCCCCGCTTCCCTGGCTGCATCGGCCAGGGCTTTTACACGCCCGTGGTAGAGGAAGCCGTTGCGATTGAAGACTACACGATCGATCTTTTTTTCCTTCGCGAGTGCCGCGAGAGCCGCGCCGACCTTCTTTGCGGCTTCGATATTTCCCGTCTTTCCGTCCCCGGCGACCGAGGGGCTCAAGGTGGAAACGCCGCCCAGCGTTGCCCCGGATACGGGGTCTACGAGCTGGGCATAGATATGTTTTGAGCTCCTGAAGACCTTCACCACGGGCCGGTCTGTGCGCGCAACGGCCTTGTTGGTCCGGGCTCGTCGAGCGTTCCACTTGCGTCGTTTCTCTTCCAGAACAGTATTCTTCATAAGAATCTCAGGCCGCTCCCGTCTTGCCAACCTTGCGGCGAATATGCTCGCCTTCGTAACGAATACCCTTGCCCTTATAGGGTTCGGGCGGGCGCAAGCTGCGGATATCCGCGGCAAACTGGCCGACAGCCTGTTTGTCCGTGCCCTCTATCTTCAACTTGGTGTTCCCATTCATTGCGACTGAGAGGCCCTCGGGCACCGCCATCTCGACGGGATGCGAAAAGCCGAGAGTCAGATGCAGGGACTTCCCCTTCACTTCGGCTCGATAGCCAACACCCTCGATTTCAAGGCTCTTCGAGAAACCCTGGGTCACACCCAGTACCATATTATTCGCGAGGGCTCGAGCGAGACCATGCTGAGCCCGGGTCTGCTTTTTGTCGTCCTCCCGAGTCAGCACCAGCCTCCCGTCTTCGACCGCCGCGTTGATCACGGACGGAAGCGGACCAACCAGGCTGCCTTTCGGGCCCTTCACCTTGATCTCAGTCGCTCCGAGGCTGACGTCGACTCCATCGGGGAGCGCGATCGGCTTTTTTCCAATTCGGGACATCTCTACCAGACCTCACAGATCACTTCGCCGCCCACTTTCTGGGCTCGCGCATCGCGATCACACATCACGCCCTTCGAAGTAGACAGCACCGTCATCCCCAATCCATTTCGTACCGCACGTACATCCGAGGCCCCCATGTACACGCGTCGTCCGGGACGACTGACGCGCTGAATACTGTCGATCATCGGCCCGCCAGAATTCGAGTATCTGAGGTCGATTACCAGGGTAGGCTTCGTTTCGTCGCTCTCTGTCCTGACTGGGCCAACGAAGCCCTCCGCGCTCAGGACTTCGGCTACCGCCACCTTGAGTTTTGAGGAGGGGCAGCGAATTTCGGCGTGATTCACACGGCCTGCATTCCTGATCCTCGTGAGCATGTCACCTATCGGGTCGGTCATCATGATGGATAATCCCTTACTGCCTAAAAGGCACACCTAGGTGCCTCAGCAGCGCTCTTCCTTCTGCGTCCGTTGCTGCGCTCGTCACCATCGTCACGTTCATGCCGGTCACGTGGTCTACTGTGTCATAGTCCACTTCGGGGAATATTGTCTGGTCACGAACACCCAGCGTGTAGTTGCCCCGGCCGTCGAAAGCTTTCTCCGAAACCCCGCCAAAATCCCTAACGCGGGGAAGCGCCACAGTGAAGAGGCGATCAAGAAACTCCCACATTCGCGTGCCGCGCAGAGTAACCATGGCACCGATGCCCTGCCCCTCTCGCAACCGGAAGTTCGAAACGCTCTTCTTCGCCCTTCTCAATGCCGGCTTCTGGCCGGTAATCGAGGTCAGTTCTTCCATTGCCTTGTCCAGCAATTTGGAGTTCTGGGTGGCCTCACCCATGCCAATATTCACAACCACCTTCGTCACCGTAGGTACCTGGTGCGGATTCCCATACCCAAACTCATCCTTGAGTTTCGACACGATCTCGTCCTGGTACCGCTCTTTTAAACGGGCGGCCATTCAAAGTACCTCCGGCGCCAAGGAAACGATTCTCATGAACCCTCGTCCTCGTAGCTCCCGAGCAACGGGTCCGAAAATGCGTGTTCCAACGACTTCTTTGTCATTACTCAGGAGGACCGCGGCGTTCTCATCAAAGAGAATATGGGAACCATCTGTCCGCCCGATTGCCTTCTTGGTCCGGACAATTACGGCGCGGCGCACCTCGCCCTTCTTGACACGGCCATTGGGAATCGCCTCCTTTACGGCGACGATGATGACGTCCCCAACGGATGCGAAGCGGCGACGCGACCCACCGAGCACGCGAATGCACTTGACTTTACGCGCTCCTGAATTGTCAGCAACCGTCAATGTCGACTCTGCTTGAATCATCTTCGCTCTTCCTAGACCCCGGTGGCCCTGGTGACTGTTTCCTGCACCATCCAGCGTTTTCGCTTGGACATCGGGCGGTGCTCGATGATCCTCACTTTATCACCAGGCTTGCAGTCATTGTTTTCATCGTGTGCGACGAAACGGGAATATCGACGAATATACTTCTTGTATCGCCGATCTTGGACGAGCCGTTCAACACGAACGACGACGGTCTTGTCCATTTTGTCACTGACGACAGTTCCGACCATGGTTCTCTTATTTCCTCGCTCGCTCACTTGTTCGCCTCTTGCTTCTCTTGCAACGCGGTTTCAACTCGAGCAATTTGCTTCCGCAGCTTTGACAACTTCGCGGTGTCTTCCAACTGCCCAGTCGCGTGCTTTACCCTCGCATTGAACAACTCATCGCGAATTTCGCGTGCCTTCTGTTCCAGCTCGCCTATTGCGAGCTTCCAAATCTCTGCTGCTTCCATTCCTATTCCTCCCGCTCGATGAAACGAGTTGGAATCGGCAGCTTGTGAGCCGCCAGCCTCAGGGCTTCCCGGGCAACGGAGAGCTCGACCCCTTCGAGCTCGTAGAGCACCCGCCCGCGCTTCACTCTCGCGACCCAGGCTTCGGGATTCCCCTTACCTTTACCCATCCGAGTTTCGGCCGGCTTCTTACTGACCGGCTTATCGGGGAAAAGGCGGATCCAAACCTTCCCGCCACGCTTGATGTGGCGAGTCATCGCGATACGAGCTGCCTCGATCTGGCGAGCGGTAATAAAACCGGTCCCAAGGGCTTGTAGCCCAAAGTCGCCAAATGAGACCTCGTTCCCACGCCAGGCCTTGCCACGAAGGCGGCCCTTTTGGACTTTTCTATGTTTGACTTTCCGCGGCTGCAACATCGCGCGTTATCTCCCCTACCTGCTCGGTCCGGATCCAGCGACTTCCCCGGAAGCGTCGTGGCTCAACGGCCCCTTGCGGAGTTCCTTGTCACCGATCTCACCCTTGAAGATCCAGCACTTCACTCCGACGATCCCATAGGTCGTCCGCGCCTCGGCAAAGCCGTACTCAATTTCGGCGCGAAGAGTGTGAAGCGGCACCCGACCGTCGCGGTACCATTCCCGCCGGCCCATCTCAGCACCACCGAGACGCCCGGAACACTGGATCCGAATTCCTTCGGCACCAAATTTCATGGTGGCGATCATTGCCTTCTTCATCGCACGTCGAAAAGCGACCCTTCGCTCGAGCTGCGTCGCGATATTTTCGGCCACCAGCTGCGCATCGAGCTCCGCCTTACGGATCTCCTTGACGTTGATAAAAATGTCTCGCGCAGAGAGCTTCTTCAGTTCGTCGCGGAGGACATCAATCTCGGCGCCGCGCTTTCCGATAAGGATCCCCGGTCGCGCAGTATAAATATTCGCTACGAGCTTATCGCCTGTGCGCTCGATCACTACCTTTGAAATACCGGCGTGGTAGAGCTTCTTTTTGATGAAGCTACGCACAGCAATATCTTCGTGCAGTTGCTCGGCATAGTGCTTATCGGCAAACCAGTTTGACTGCCAGCCGTAGAGCGTGCCGACCCGAAAGCCGTAGGGATGGACCTTTTGACCCACGTTGTCTCCTCGATCTTTCCGCTAGTTATCCGCGAGAACCACGGTTATGTGGCTGGCGCGCTTCTGAATCCAATTTGCTCGCCCCTGGGCACGCGGACGAATGCGCCACATGCTGGGCCCTTCATCGACCGTGATCTTGCTGATGATGAGGCTATCGACGTCGATGCCCGCGGACTTCTCGTCGTTTCGATTTTCTGCGTTGGCCACTGCCGAACGAAGCAATTTCTCGATCACCGGCGCGGACTTCTTGGTCGATAGCGAAAGGATATTGAGCGCTTCCTCCACACCCTTACCCCGGACCTGGTCAGCAACAAGGCGAGCCTTGAAGGCGCTTACTCGAAAGCCGTTAAGCGAAGCACGAACCTCCATATCAGCGCTTTACCTTTCTGTCCGTGGCGTGCCCAGTGAACTTCCGCGTGGGTGCGAATTCGCCAAGTCTGTGCCCGACCATATTCTCCGTCACGAAGACCGGCATGAAGAGCTTGCCGTTGTGAACGTGAAAGGTCATTCCAACAAAGTCGGGGGTGATCATCGACCGACGCGACCATGTTCGGATCACCTGCTTGGAGCCGGCGCCCGCGACACGATCTACCTTCTTCTGGAGACTCGGGTCGACGAAGGGACCCTTTTTCAATGAACGAGCCATCTATTTCTTCCCTCGCCGCTTGACGATGTACTTGTCGGATGAAGAATTCTTTCGAGTCTTTCGACCCTTGGTGGGCTTCCCCCAGGGCGTACAGGGGTGACGCCCACCCGAGGACCGCCCTTCGCCACCACCCATTGGGTGGTCGACTGGATTCATGGCGACGCCTCGAACATTGGGCCTCTTGCCCTTCCATCGAGAACGGCCTGCCTTGCCAATGCGCTGGTTCTCGTGCTCCCAGTTGCCTACCTGACCAATCGTGGCCATGCACTCGATGCGGACCATTCTCATCTCACCACTCGGGAGGCGAAGCGTGGCGAGCTTTCCTTCGCGCGCCATCAACTGCGCACTGGTTCCCGCAGAACGGGCCATCTGCGCACCCTTGCCGGGTTTCAGTTCGACCGCATGCATCTGGGTTCCCAGCGGGATATTTGCAATGGGCATTGCGTTGCCCGGGGCCAGATCGGCATCGGCGCCCGACTGAAGCATATCTCCAACCTTGAGACCGTTCGGGGCCAAGATATACCGCTTTTCACCGTCGAGGTAGTGGAGCAAGGCGATATTGGCCGAACGATTCGGATCATATTCGATCGAAGCAACCTTTGCCTTAATACCGGTCTTCTCCCGCCGGAAATCCACTTTCCGGTGACGCCGCTTATGGCCGCCACCCCGCTGAAAGGTGGTAATTCTTCCATGGACGTTCCGGCCGCCACTCTTATTTGCTCGGCCGCCGAGAAGGGATCGCTCGGGCTTGCCCCGGGTAATCTCCTCGAAGCTGGAGACGCTCATATTTCGCCGGCCCGGACTGGTCGGCTTGTAGACTTTCACGGGCATCCGCTCAGACTCCTTCGAAGAACTCGATC
>JAPKBZ010000173.1 GCA_028823175.1 Myxococcota bacterium | reverse complement strand
ACCTGCCTTCTGACCTGCCCACTGACCTGCCTTCTGACCTGCCCACCGATCTGCCCTGAACCCGCCCCGAGCGCGTGGGCGGTGGGCGAGACCTAGGCCGGCGGCCCCGCCTCCCCCGAACCCTTCCCGGGCTCGGCCCCGGCGGCGCTCGCTAAAGCGTCGGCGGGATGCCAACGAAATCGGCAGCGCGCGTGGCCGAGGGCAATGGTTTCCGTGCGGTGAAGGCGCACCTCGAGGGCGTCGCCGATCCAGTGATCGAGTTCGCAGTAGGCCCCGGTACAGAGATCGAGAGCCCCCTGCTCCCGGGTCAGCGCCGCGATGGGGCAACTCGTGTAATCGAAGCCAACAGCCCCCGGGCCCATCTCGACATCCGCGCGTTGCCAACCCGGCGATGCAAAAGGAAAGACGCGGTTCATGAAGAAGAAGACCCGCCGTGCCCGGGTGATCGGCCGGCGTCCGAGCCCGCCCCTCAGCCGGGAGCCGAGCTTCACGAACGGCCCGAGCGCGCGCCGGTTGGCGCGCTCGACCAAGCGAATCGCCTCTGGCCGGGCGATCCCCGCCGCAAGAGCCGCTTGAAAAAATGCGACCCCAACCGCCGTGAAGCGCGTGACAGCACGGGCTCCCAGGGTCGGCTGCCGGGGCAGCGTGGGCAGAAGCTCGCGGTACGTCTTGGCCGCGTCACCGGCCAGGCGCCGGCGCGCCTCGGCGTGGGCGGGCCCGGGCAGGGGCGCCCCGTGCCCGGCCAGAAAACACTTCGTGTAAAACCGAGTCAGCATGCGGCGCCCCCGCTCTCGAATGGGCCCAAGCCCGAGACCCAGCTCCGAGAATGGAGCGTTTTGGACGGTGCGGCCACGCCCCGGGCGCTCAATCTCGCTTGGCGATCTCGGAAACCCCACGCCGGCGGCGGTAGAGGGCGCGCAGGCCAAAGAGCCCGGCGGCCCATTGGAGCGCCATCGCCGGCTCGGGGGCGTAGATGATCTCGATGACATCGATATCGAGGGCCGTGGCGCCCCCAGAATCCGAGCAGCTCTCGGCGCTCACGAAGGGGCGCAGGCCGAGGTTGCCGAGGCTTCCGCCACTGCTGTCGCTCGCCATCGCGGCGCCCTCGAGGGTCAGGTAGAAATCCGGGCCGACCTTAACCAGGCCGAGTTCGAGATCGCTGCCACCGACTACGCTGCCAGCAGAAGTCACGCTCACGGTGTCGCCCTCGGTCAGGCGCAACTCGACATCGAAGCCGCCAGGAGCCTCGACGAAGCAGGCTTCGGCCCGAGCGAAATAATCGGTGCCGGGCACCAGACCGATACAGCCCGTGCCCGCGGCCCCGGGGTCAAAGAGCGCGGTGAGCCAGAGATCCTCGGCATCCAGGGTGCTGAAGCTCACCAGGCTTCCAGTCTGGCAGAGTTCGCCAAGGGCCGGGGGCTGAAGCTCAAAGAGCAGCCGGCCCGCGGCCTGGCTGAGCGTCGCGGCCGCCTCACTCGAGACAAGGCTCCGGCTCCAGCGCTCGCCCGCAGGATCCGTGAAGTCATCGCCGAGTTGCAGAACCGGGTCGCCGGGTGCGCCCGGCGGTAGGTCCAAGGGGTCCTCTAGATCGGTGCCCGCCCGGTACTCGGCCAGGTTGTCGACGCCGTCGGCGTCGTTGTCCGCCGCGGGATCCGTGGCGCCGTGGCCGGCTTCAAAGGCATCCGAGATCCCGTCGCTATCGCTGTCGGGCAGGAGATTGAAATCCGTCAGGACCTGAACCTTGGCCATGGCCGCGCCCACCGAGCCGTCGCCATCGGTGGCCGAGAAGATCACCGTGGCGGTGGCGGCGGCGGTGAAATCGTGGCTCGGGGCCGCGATGGCCGACCCGGGCAAGCCGTCCCCAAAATCCCAGTCGAGCCCGGCGAGGCCGTCGTAGGGCACGGGCGCGCTTCCCGTGAACTGGACGGTGTGCGGCACCGGCCCTCGGACGCGATCGAGCACAAAGCTCACCACGGGCGCGGTATCGGTCACGCTGAGCACCACGGTATCCGTCGCCGGCGCGCCGATCACATCGGCCACGCTCACGCTCAGGCTGTAGTCGCCATTCTGGGCCCAGGTATGCGCGACATTGGCGCCTATACCCGATTCCGCATCGCCGAAATCCCAGGCGTAGTTCGCAATGGCGCCGTTCGGGCTGGAGGCCGCGGCAAAGAGCGCGAGTTCCTGGCCCTCGGGCAGCGAGAAGGCCCCGACGATGCTCACGAGGGGAATATCCCCAAGCACCGTCACGGTGCGGACATCCACGCCGAGATCGTTCGAGATAGCATCGGAGACCCGCAAGGTCACGGGCCATGTGCCCGGCAGGTCGAAGCTGACCGGGCCCGGGGTGGCCGCCAATGAATTCGCGGCGCCGCCCCCGAAATCCCAGTCGTAGGCCAGGGGGCCCGTCGCCACCGCGCCCGCCTCGGTTTCGATGGACGTGAAGTTCACCGCGCCACCGGGGTAGACGCGCACGTTGGCCACGGGCGTCCGGATATTTGCGTAGCGGAGACAGCCGTCGCCGATGGCGTCGCCGTTGGCGTCGGCCTGGGCGCTGTTGGCGGCGTTCAGGCAATTGTCCAGAGCGTTGACCACCCCATCGCCGTCGTCGTCTCCCTCGAGTTCGACCTGGGCGAGACAGAGATTCTCGGGGTCGGCGAGGCAGGGGTCCAGGGCATCCGCAAAACCGTCACCGTCCGAATCCGAGGCTTCGGGGTTGCCGCTCTCCGCCGCCTTGGCGGCGAGTTCCGTGGCGTTGTCGAGGCCGTCGCCGTCGCTATCCCCGGCCGGGCTGAGAAGCGCGGCCAAGTCGGCGGGGGACAAAGCCGCGAGCTCGGCGGGAGAGAAGAGCACGTAGAGCTTGGCCAGATAGGCGGCCAGAACATCGTTGTCCGCGCTGGCGCCCTGGACCAGCGCCGCGGCGCCGCGCTCTGTGGTGGGCGCCAGGGCGGCGGGCGCCAAAGGCGGCGTCGGGATGGTGGAGGGATCGGCGAAGTAGCCGAGCACGCTGGACCGGAAAGTCACCAGCTCCCCGCCCGCCGCCACCAGGGCCGCGTAGGCGTCGAGCAGATCCATCCAGTTGCGGCCCGAGGGCTCCAGGGTTTCGTCGAGAGAGGCGATGGCGGCCGGCGCCAGCGCCGCATCGGGATTGCCCACGAGAACCTCGGCGCCTTCGCTGAGCTCGCCATGCCAGGCCACCGCGGCCTCGAGGAGCGCGAGGGTGAGTCCGCTGGAGGGATCCACCGATGAGGCCATGGATCGAACCGCGTTGGCTGCGAGATACAATTCGTAGCTGGCCAGCCAATCCGCGGGAAGAGTCCAGGAAATGTCGTTGCCCAAAGCGATCTGCTCGTCGACGTAGGTGTTGTAGGCGCCGGGCGTCAGGTCCAGGGTCGGAGCAATCCAGGCCTTGGCGACCCAGGTTCCGGGTTCCCCCGTGAGCTCCTCGCTCTGGGCGCGGATGATCGTCCCCGTGCCGCCGGGGATGCGAATGCTCGGCACCTGTCCCGCGGCCAGTTCGGCCGCCAGGGGCGTGGCCTGGAGCCAGCTGGGCAGGTCTGCTTCTCCGGTCAGCCCCCCCGCCACGATGGCGGCGTGATCGGGCAGGCCGAGTTGATCGAAGAAGACCTCGCCGAAGGGATCGACCACGGTGAGGCGGCCGATCGAGGTCTCGAGGGTCGTCTGGGCGGCGTCCTGCCAGATCCCGCCCGTGGGCAGGTACTCGACTTCGGTGGTCCGCCGGGCGACCGGGGTGGACGTCCAAGCGTATCGTGGCTCGCAGGAATCATCGACGCCGTCACCGTCGGTGTCGGTGGGATCGCTGGCCTCGGCGGGGTTCGTCCCGCGCAGGTTTTCGTCCCAGGTCGACCAACCGTCGCAGTCGGGGTCGTTGGCGGCGTTCTTGGGATGGTCGGTGGCATCGTTGGGGTCCGTACCGCGAAGGATCTCGTCGAAATCCGACGTGCCGTCGCCGTCGCTGTCGGCCTCGGCATCCGCCGCCAGGGGGTTCAGCCCATTGGCGATTTCCCAGGCGTCGGGCAAGCCGTCGCCATCGGTATCCCGCATGGCGC
>JAPKBZ010000018.1 GCA_028823175.1 Myxococcota bacterium | reverse complement strand
GAACAAGAACAGAACTCGCAGCAAGATCCGTCGGACGGACAGCAAGGACAAGGCGATTCGCCGCCGAAGCCCGGCCAGGGTCAGGGAGAGAACACGTCCCCGGAAAACGCCGAGCAAGCCGAGGCCGCCGCTGAGTCGACTGGGGATCCGGGGGAGTCTGGATCCCAGGCATCGAAGAAGGCCGAGTCGCAGCAGGCGGGACAAGACCCGGCCGAGGCGCGAGAGCAGGGCCCGGCTTCGTCGGGCCAGGCTCAGGGCGACGATGAATCGCCCTCGCAAAACCGCGCCGCCCACTCTCCTTCGGGGGGGCAGGAAGGCTCGGAGGACTCCGCTTCTCGGGAGTCCCGGGAGGCGATCGCGTCAGGAGCGGGCCAAGTCCCGGATCCAGCGGAGGCGGAGAGTTCGGGGACGCGCGAGGAGCATCTGGCCAGCGAGGGCCACTCGGAGGGGGAGACAGGGGAAGCGTCCGAGAGCGGTGAGGGGCTGAGTTCGATTCGGGCGCCCATGAGCGAAGAAGAACAGGAGATCGAGCAGTGGCTCGGGCGAGTGCCCGATGACCCGGGCGGCCTTCTACGGGAAAAACTTCGCCGACGCTACGCGGAAAAACAAGCGGGGTACGGATTGCGACAAGGAGGATCGACATGGTGAACGAAGCGAAGCGTAGGGGAGGTTGGATCGTGCTAGCGGGATTGCTTTTCTCGTGGCTCGGCATCGCCGACGCCGGAGCCGATGTCATAGCGGGGGTCAACCGTTCGCAGGTGTCGGTGGGCGAAGTGTTTGAGCTGAAGATCCGAAGCGCGGGTGACGCGCTCGCTGAAGAGCCCGATCTCACACCTCTGGAGAAAGAATTCCTGGTCGTGGCCCGCAGCCGCAGCCTGCAAACCCGGGTGGTGAATGGCCAGAGCGATGCGAGCATGGAATGGCGAATCCAATTGCTCGCCCGAGAACCCGGTGAGCGGGTGATTCCGCCGCTGGTGCTGGGATCGGAGTCGACCGAGGCCCTGGCGGTGACGGTGGTCGCCAGGGGCAGCGATTTAGAACAGAGTCGTGCGCAATCCCCGGGTGCATCTTTTCGGACGGTCGAACTCGCCGCGGAGGTAGACCGCGACGACTCCTACGTGCAGGAGCAGGTCATCCTGAGTCTTCGTCTCGAGTCCGATCTTCCCCTGACAGGGGGGGCCCTCGGTGAGCCCGAAATAGCGGGCGCGATCGTGGAAAGAATGGGTGAGGATCGAAGTGAGCGGGTTAGGATCGAGGGTCGAGAGACTTACGTCTTCGAGCGTCGCTACGCAATCTTTCCGCAGCAGAGTGGTGAGCTTCGGGTGCCCTCGCTGATCTTCGATGGAACTGTGCGAGATGTCGAGTCCCGTCGGGGCCGATCGGCTTCGCCTTTTGGCTCCATGCTGGGAGGGTCGCTCTTCGATGATTTCCTTTCGAATTCGGACAGCCTTCTTGGAGAGGTTTTTGGGGCTCGGGGTCGGCGGGTTCGCGCCGTCTCGGAGCCGATTGTCCTAGCGATTCGAGAGCGGCCCGCCGAGGCTCTGGGCGCGAGGTGGCTGCCCGCTCGGGGGCTCGAGTTGGTGGAACTCTGGGGAGAAGGCGACTCCGAGCCACCCAGTCTTCGCGTCGGGGAGCCCGTGAATCGCGTGGTCGCGGTTCGCGCGCGCGGCGTGACGGCTTCCCAGCTTCCCTTGCCGGAGATCGCCGAGGTCGACGGCATCAAGCAATACACCGAGCCAGCTTACGAGGACAGCCAGGGTTTCGACCGGGAGATGGTCGCGCTACGCGCCCTGCCGACAGTCCTGATCCCCACCAAGCCGGGCCGCCACGTTCTCCCGGAAGTCGAGATCCAATGGTGGGACACGGAGAGTGATCAGGCCCGGATCGCGCGCTTGCCCGCGAGAACCCTCGAAGTGGCCCCCGCCCTGGGCACCACCGCCTCGGCGATGGCCCCGCCTTCCATGACTTCCACCGGCCCGCCGCCTCCGGAAGCCCAACCGGGACCTGGGCCAGTCGCTTCCCTTCAAGACGATCCTGCGCTGGGCCCAATGGCCGTAAGCGCTTTGGCGATTGGGCTGCTGGTGAGTGGGTTGGGGTACGGAGCATGGCGCCGCTTCGGCGGAGTCTCGGCAGGGCCTTCGGACCAACCCGGACGCCGCTCTCTGAGAAGGGGGCTTGAGGTTGCCTGCTCGGCGGGGGATGCCGCCGGCGCTGAAGCGGCCTTGCTGGCCCTGGGCCGCGCTTGCTGGCCGCAGTCGCCCCCCCACAGCACCGCCGAATTGGCGCGCCGTCTCGCTTCGAGCGAACTCCAAGTCGCACTCCGGGAACTCTCGGAACACCGCTTCGCCGCCGATGGCGGCATGACTTGGGAAGGTCGCGCGCTCTGGCAGGCGTTCCGGGGCTCAAGTCTCGCTGGTTGGCGATTCCGGGCGAACCTGCCCGAAGCCCCCAAAAACCTTCTGCCCGAGCTCTACCCGGTTCGCTGAAATCCGAGGGCGGTGCTGGGAGGCGAAAAATTGGCTCTCAGCGCGCGCGCTCTCGGGTGGCGGGATCCTGGTGATAGAAATCGCGGAGGAGCGCGTAGAGAGCGGCTTCGTGTTTCTCCATATCTCTTGGCTTGTCGAAGAAGTACTCGGTGGCGACGGCAAAGAACTCGGCTTCGTTGGTAGCCCCGTACTTGTCCAGGTAGGTCGGAAGTCCCCGGCCAGCGCGCTCCCTCAAGGTGTTGAACTCGGCGTGGCAGATTTCAACCCAGCGAGCCAGGGCTTTGCGATTCTCCAGAAGAGGGGTGCCATCGGCGGTGCCGTCCAGCATGTCGAGTTTGTGCGCGAACTCGTGGTAGACGACGTTGTGGCCTTCCTCGGGGTGACGCGCGTTTCGCTTGACCGTGTCCCACACGAGGATCACCGGCCCCCTGAGCTGTGCCTCACCCAGGATAGGAATGCCCGAGGTTGTCTGAAGCCGGGGGATTTCGAAGCTGCCGCTCTGCCTTTCGGGGGTAATGATGGTGCTGGGGTAAACGAGAATCGAGGCGACGTTGGCGTAGAACTGATGGGGCAGACCCAGGGCAAGAAGGCCGGCCTGACCCGCGATGGTCACCCGGACCTCATCGTCGAGGACCAGCCCGCCGCAGCCCTCCCAGCTCTTTTCGGGGATGAAGATCTGGACGAAATCCCGAAGCCGGGCTTTCTCCGCGTCGTCGAGCTTCGCGTAATGGGCGATATTCGCTTCCAGTACGTCGAGCCACGGCGCTGGAAAAGGAGCGTTGAGGCGTTTGCGCCGTTTGCGTTCCTTGAGCCAGCCGATGACGTCGAACTCCTGGTGAAAGTTTGCGGTGAGAGTGCTTTGCCTTGCTTGAAGTGTGGCAGATCCGGGAGCCGGCCGCCGCTTCGATCAGCCGGGGAACTGCGCGAGAAGGCGGAGCCTTGGGCGGTTTCGGGCTACAATACGAGGCCAGGGATCTCGGACCTGGCCGGCCCCCATTTTTGGATGCCGGGAGCCCGCCGCGCCGGCGAATAGAGGACACGATTTGAAGGTCTTGATCATCGAAGACGATCCAGTGACCTCGGGTTACCTCGTGAAGGCCCTGGGCGAGAGCGGACATAACGCCGAAGCCCTGGCAGACGGAGCCCAGGGGCTGCAGCGGGCGAGCAACGAGGACTACGATGTTCTCGTGATCGACCGCATGCTTCCGTCGATGGATGGCCTGACCGTGATCGAAAATTTGAGGAGCGAAGGGCACGGAACTCCCGTGTTGATCGTAAGCGCACTCGGCGAAGTAGACGATCGGGTGCGTGGGCTGCGCTCCGGCGGCGACGACTATCTGGTCAAACCCTTCGCCTTCGCCGAATTGCTCGCCCGTCTCGAGGCGCTCAGCCGTCGTCCCCAGGGAGGGTCCGGCCCTACTCAGTTGAGCTTGGCCGATCTCGAGCTCGACCCGTTGGCGCGCAGCGTAAAACGTGCGGGACAGAAGATCGAACTCAAACCCAGGGAATTTCAGATCCTGGAATACCTGATGCGCCATGCCGGACACGTGGTCACGCGCACGATGCTGCTTGAGGCTGTCTGGGATTATCATTTCGATCCCGAAACCAACGTCATAGACGTTCATATTTCCAGGCTGAGACAGAAGGTTGACAAGGGCTTCGGCTCACCCCTTCTGCATACTGTGCGCGGCGCTGGGTACATTCTTCGTGAAGAAGACTGAATCGACCCATCGAATTCGCAATCGCTTGTGGCTGGCGAGCGTAGCGCTGGCGCTGACGGTCACCGGGGTTGCGCTGGTCATCATCGCGTGGTGGAGCGCTGAATTTGTCAGGGATGACCTCGATGAGGAACTTGATGCCGAAGCCCTTGAATTGATCGAGGGGCCGCTTCGGGAGGGGCCGGAAGCGCTCGCGATTGAACTCCGGCGTCGGATTTTCGAGGCGGATTCGCTGGGCCACGTGTACCTCTACGCCGAATCCCGGAAAACGATTATCGAGGGGTCCTGGTCGACCTGGCCCGAGGATCTGGAGCAGGTCCAGGCATTTCAGACCCTGGGTCTCGAGGGAATGCTGTCGCCCCGTTCAGGGCTGGCCCGCCAGGTTCGGATCGTGGTCCGCACTCTTCCCAGTGGCCGCCATCTGGCCGTAGGCCAGGATATGACCGAGCATCTCCGATTGGGAGAGGGCCTGAGAGGGGCTGCTCTGCTCGCTTTAGGGCTCTCTTTTGCTCTCGCTATGGCGGGCGGTTTATTGGTCAGTCGAGGACTTCTGGCCCGGGTCGAGGGCATGCGTTCGGTGGTGGCAGGGATCTTGGGTGGTCGTCGAGATTCGCGGGTGCCCCTGACGATTCCCCCCGACGAGTTCGACCTTTTAGCGACCCATTTCAATCACCTGCTCGACGAGAATCAATCTCTTCTTCAGCGCATGCGAGATGTCACTGATGAGGTCGCCCACGATCTGCGAACGCCTCTCGCCCGAATGCGGGCGCGCATCGAGGCGCAGCAGACCTTTGCCGGACAGCCTGGGCAGTACGACGAACTTCTCCACGAACTCCGCAGCGAATTGGATCGGGTGCTCGAGACTTTCAACGCCCTGCTTCATATCGCGAAGATCGAAACAGGGCGTGTCCAGGAAGAGATGGTCTCGGTCGACATGAGTGCCCTGGTCGAAGATGCTTGTGAACTCTACGAGCCCGCTGCAGAAGAGGCTGGGCTCGATCTTCGTTCGAGGGTCGACCCTGGGATCCGGCTCAACGGGAATCGTCATCTCCTGGCCCAGGCACTGACTAACCTGATCGAGAACGCGCTGAAATACGCGGGCCGGGGAGTGGTCAGTATCCTGCTCTGTGAAGATCAGGAGGAAGACCGAGTCCGTCTCTCGGTCAGCGACCAGGGCCCGGGCATCCCCGAAGCCGAGCATGAACGGGTGATCCAGCGCTTTGCCCGGCTTGAATCGGCTCGTAGCCGGCCCGGAGCGGGCTTGGGTCTGGCCTTTGTTTCCGCCGTCGCCGACCTGCATGGCGCGAATCTTCGGCTTGAGGAGATGAGCCCGGGGTTGCGAATCAGTCTCGAGTTTCCGCTTGGGGCAGGGGATATTGGGGGCGAGGCGAACTAGGGACAGGGGTTTTCCGGTTCCAGAACGCAATGGCCCCGGAAGTCCCCATGCGGACTTCCGGGGCCGACCGCCCGATTGGCACCCTGGGGATGGACGCCCCTCCGGCCAAGGATAATTGGAAAGAGGCGTCCTCTCGGGCGGTTAACTCTTGCTGATCAGTTCCATCTCGAAGATCACCGTCGAGCCCGGTTCGATCAGCGAGCCCGCGCCGTGTTCGCCGTACGCCAACTCGGGCGGCACGACGAGCTGCCACTTCGAGCCGACGGCCATGCGGGTCAAAGCCTCACTCCAGCCCTGGATGGCCTGATCGACCTGGATCGTGACTGGTTCGTTTCGAGCGTAGGAGCTGTCGATCTCGCGTCCGTCGACAAGGCTCCCCCGGTAATGGAGAGTGACGGTGGAGTCGCCCGCCGGCGTCGCACCTTCTCCGGCTTTCAGGACTTTGTATTGGAGGCCATTGGCAAGCGTCTTGACATCCGGGTCCTCGGCAAAGTTCGCGCGGAAGGCGTCCCCTGCTCCGCGGTTGCTATCGATGAGAGCCTCGACGACAATTCTTGCCTCATCTGATCGGCGTGCATCGAAGCGAGTCAGAGCCTCGGTGATCTGATTTTCCTCGAGCGCGAGTTTTCCGTTTTTGACGGTGTCGGAAACGCCGGCGAGGAAGGCCTCGGGATCCACTTCCCCGAGGCCGGCCATGGCCTGGGTAGCCACGACGACGCCCAGGCTATACGCCTCTTTTTTTTCTTCGGAAGCGAGGCTTTCGGTCGTTCCCGCGCTGGCCTGCCCAAGTATGAAGAGGGCCAGGATTCCGCTTGTGGCCGCCAGGGAAGAGATGGCGAAAATTTTTCTCATTTTGATTCTCCTTTGGTTGAATCCGGGTTTTCTAAATATTTCTGATGCGTTGGTAGGGGGCTCTAGTTCTAGACATCCAGATTAGGTCCCGAACTTCTCCTGCAGATGGACAGTTCATTAGCTCCTATTCATGAGCCGAATCTATTGCGGGAGAGAAAAACCGAGCGGCTTCTCCGGTGGAAATACCAGGTCCTTGTCCTCGAAACTCAGGCCCAGGGCGAAAAGGATTTTGCGCTTGGTATCCATTCGGCAATTCAGCCCCTTCTCGACGCTGTGAATTGTCCGACGCGCTATTCGTGCCTTGCGGGCCAGCTGGGCCTGGGTCATCAATTTGTGCTCGCGAATCTCACGTACCCGATTGTTGAGAGCGGTTCTTTTAGCCGTGACCTGCACTTGTGTTTCTGAATTGTACATTTGAGTTTCTCCTTCTGTGTAGTCTGGAGATTAGACTGCGAACTTTTCGTGCAGATGGACGGTTCATTAACTCTTGTTCATGAAGCAAATGGGGCTCCTTTCTCTGGGTTGGCTTGGCCTGGAGCTGGGGTTAAACTCGGGCTGCTTACCTCTAAAAGGCTCTGCCGAAGGAGAGATATTCATGGCACTCAAGTTGGGCTTGATGCTGGGCTACTCGGGCTCTCAATTGAGAATTCCGCTCGAAACGGTGAAGCTCGCGGAGAGGCTGGGCTACGACGCCGTCTTTACCGCCGAGGCCTATGGCTCGGATGCGATTACGCCGCTCGCCTGGATTGCCGCGCATACCGAACGGATCCGCTTGGGAACGGCTGTCATTCAGTTGGCGGGTCGCACCCCCGCGATGGCGGCCATGCAGATGGGCACCCTGGACGCGCTCGCGCCGGGCCGGGCGATTTGCGGGATCGGGGTTTCCGGTCCACAGATCGTCGAGGGCTGGTACGGCCAGCCCTGGGGGAAACCGTATTGGCGAATTCGCGACTACGTGACCATCATGCGGAAGGTTTTTGCGCGCGAGGCGCCGGTCTCCCACGAGGGGCGCGAGATTTCCCTGCCCTATACGGGTGAGGGTGCCATGGGGATCGGAAAGCCGCTTATGTCGATTCTCCATATGAATCCCGATATTCCGATCTGGCTCGGGACGGGCACGGACACCAATGTTCGGCTCACCGCAGAGATCGCGGATGGCTGGATTCCCCTCAATTTCGTACCCGGCACACTGGAGTCCTACCGAAGCTATATCGAGGAGGGCTTCGCTCGTGCCGGGGGAGGCAAGTCCTGGCAGGATTTCGAGATTCGCCCCATGGTCACCGTCGTGGTCACCGATGATGTGCGGGCAGCTCTACAGACGCCGAAGCCCATGCTGGCGCTCTATGTCGGCGGCATGGGACATCGGAACAAGAATTTCCATAAGGACATGATGGTTCGGCGGGGGTATGGCGAGGCCGCGGAGCGGATTCAGGAGCTCTTTCTCAGTGGCCGCAAGGCCGAAGCCGCTGAGGCGATACCCGATGAATACATCGATGAAGGGGCGCTCATGGGACCGCCCCAGCGTGTTCGCGAGCGTTTCGTCGAGTGGGTTGATTCGGGGGCCACCGGCCTGACAGTCATTTCTTCGAACGATCAGGGAATCGAACTGCTCGCCGATTTGGCGGCCGAACACGGATAAGCCGCTGAACCCTCAACGCTCTTGAAACCGAATCTTCGAGAGTGGAGTTCGTTTACGCGACGACGCCGGCATCACGCAGCGCCTGAGTTTCCATCTCCAGGCCGAGTTCCTCGAGAATTTCATCGGTATGCTCCCCCAGATCGGGAGCCGGGCCCGGGATTGCGCCGGGTGTATCCGCAAAGCGTGCTGTGGGTCGAGTCTCTCGGACGCGGCCCATTCGGGGGTACTCGTTCTCCACGAGGATTTCGTTGGCAACGACCTGAGGATCTTGGTGGAGGTCGGCCAGAGCGACCACTATTCCGGCGGGTACGTCCTCCGCGTCGAAAATAGCTGAAGCTTCCTCACGCGAGAGCGAGGAAGCTGCGTCGGCGAACTGGTTCTTGAAGAGGTCGGCGAGAGCCGACAGGTTCTGCATCCTGGCGCCGAGGCTGGCGAAGCGGGGGTCTTCTGCGACTCCCTTGAGATCGAGCGCGCGGCACAGACCCTGGAACTCGGAATCGGTCAAGGGGGTTGCCGTTGCGAAGCCATCCGCGAGCTGCATCAGGGAATAATTCTTACCAGGAGGGGGCACAGGGAGTGCGCCCTCGTCGAGAAGCGCATGCTCGTTTCCGTTTTCGGTCCAGAGAAAGCCAATCGCTGTTTCGAGCATCGAGATTTCGATGTGTTGGCCGACTCCGCTCCGCTCTCGAGCGAAGAGAGCCGCAGAAATGGCCTGGGCGACGGTTATCGAGGTCAGCTTGTCGCAGAGAAGTTGGCGAACGGGCTCGGGCTTTCCGATGTCTGGGTTCGCCTGGACATCGTTGATGCCCGAGTAGGCTTGAATCACATTATCGTAGACCCGTTTCTGAGAGTTGGGGCCGGTGGGCCCGAAGCCACTGATGGAAACGTATACGAGGCGGGGGTTCAGGGCGCGCAAGGTTTGCCAGCCGATCCCCAGTCGCTCAGCGACCCCCGGGCGCCAATTTTGGATGAATACGTCGGCTCTTAGCGCCAAGTCCTTCAGGATCTCGACCCCTCGAGCTTCTGCGAGATTGAGGACGATGGACCGTTTTCCCCGATTTGCCATGTGAAAGGTCGCTGTCATTCCCCCGCGCCCGCTTCCGACGTAGCGCAGCACGTCTCCTTGCCCGGGAGCTTCGACTTTGATGACCTTCGCTCCTTGGTCCGCGAGGACTCGGGCAGCGAGGGGGCCGGAAAGGACTGCCGATGCGTCGAGGATCTCTATACCTTCGAGGGGGCCTGCCATGGTCGTTTTCTCCGCTGGACGCGCTGTGAATAGCGATCCGTCTCGTAGCAACAGGGCGTGACCATGTTGACGGGCTAGAGACTAGCCGTAGATTCGCGGGTTCACATTCCAGGGGTTCTGGGCCCGCCATGAACTCGGCAGGGGGTGACAGGCCTCGAGGTCACAGAATGGAGTTCGGGCCGGCAGGGCGACGTCCCTAGGCGCGTGCTTTCCGGGCGCCGAGAACACCCAAGGTGACACTCAGCAGGGCAATGCCGAAACCACCGAGTCCTGGTACCGGCACGCTGGTCAACCATGCCATATAGAACTCGTCGATCGCGTGCTCGGCTAGGGCGACGTAGCCCGCCGTCCCCGGGTGGATGGCATCGGCAAAGATTGCTGGGTTGCCGCCAAAGGCGGGATCCCCTCCCATCAAGGGAATATAACTCGGGTAGCCACCGGGTAGAGGCGTGGCTCCGGCTGCAAAATTAGGCGGGTAGCCGAAGACATGATGAAGCAGGCCGAGGTCGTTGATGATGAAGTAGCCCGGCGTCAACTCGGCTTGGTTGATCAAGAGTTGAGTAATCCCTGCGGACTCGTTAGTAAAGCCTGCAGGGATATAGTCGTAGCTCGCGTGGGCAACCTTGAGAGTAGGATCGAGATTCTTGATATGGTCGACGATGATCTGGGTATCTGACAAGATCTGCGCGCCGACAACGAGGGGGTCGCTTCCCGGCGGAGCCCCGAGGAAATCGTTTCCACCGATGGAGAGGTGAATGATCTCAACGGTTGGGTTCGCCTGCAGCGCCGCCGTAATTAGGTCGAGGTAGGGTTGGGTGGCCCATTGCGCCGCGGTCGTTCCGCCAATGGTCGTTGACCCGCCGATCACATCGCTCGGCGGGAGCCCCTTGTTGGCGAGGGCGGTGGAGAAAGCGCCGGACGTCCAAGCTTGCGCGACCCAGCTATCACCGACCAGCAAAATCCGCTGGGCCTGAGCCTGTGAGGCCAGGAGACTCAAAGTGATTACCAGAAGTGTAAAAGTTGAGCGCACTATTTCTTCCCGAACGTTCATGAATGCGAAACCCCGGCTCTTGGGAAAGCGAGCATTCATCATACAAAAGGAGAAGCTTCGGGCATTAAGAAATTCGCTTAGTTTGGAGGAATCTTTCAGTGAGACTAGACGTACGATTGTTCTTGCAAGAAAATAATGGGCAACAAGGGTGCAGTGGGGCTCGCGAGGTCTCTCCAGGGCGGCGAGCCCTTGGATGCCTAGCGAAACCAGGCGACCAGGGCTGTGCCTGCGAAGAATAAAAGGGCGCAGCATTGGAAAATGAAATCCGTCCGATCGATTCTTCGGGATGCCTCGGCTCGCTCGCTTTCCGGGGTCGAGGCGTAGACGTTCGTGCCCCAGGTGAAAAGAACGAACAGGGCCATGGCGATCAAGTAACTACACGCAAAGAGCTCGTCGAGGAAGGTCAGGTAGGGCAGGGGAGGAATGCCGCTGTGGTAGGCCTGCTGAAGAAAGATGAGAGTTAGCAGGGCGGTGGATGGAATCGCGATCCGCACGTCTCCTAGGGAGCCCGCTACAGAGGGAGCCATCAGGACTACGGCCATTACAATCAAAAGTGGCAATACCCAGTTGACGAAGGCGCTCCAATAGTCTGATCTGTATTGGATCTCGAGGCGCATCTGGCTGAAGGTCGGCTGGTACCACGACCCGAAGCGACTCGGGTACTTGTGTAGGTAGGGCTCGAACGTGGCCCGGTCGAGCCGATAACCGCTCAGGCTCCCGGATTTACCCAAAAACCCGTTCACATGGTGGTGCGGAATAAGATGAACGTCGGAATATTTATTGGACATCGAGGCGGGAGCGACTTCGATGATGACGGGCAAGCTCAGGGAGCCGAAAGGATCCCGCTTGAATCCGATCTGATCATCGTAGAAGCGACTCGAAAATCGATAGCGTTGGTAGAATCGCCCGCCGGGGAGAGGCTCGGGCTCTGATGTGACGGTTTCGAGCGTTGAGTCCCAGCTCTCAATCCCATTGACCAGGCGAAAAAGATTGAGCGGAGCGATCTCCTCCCTGATCATCTGCTCTTGGACCGAGGCCGGCCATTCAAGCCAGAGGAATCCATCGGCGGAGAAAGTTCGTGATTGCAGGGAAAGCTCGTAGACCTTGCTGACGTGGATTCCGGCATAGATGATCATGGTGTCCCGGGGAAGGTCTTTGATGGGCCCCAGGGGCACTACGCTTTCCGGTTCAAAGCCATAATCGATATGGGAGTGGCCAGAGACGGGCCCGCTGCTCCTTAGCCAGACGAGCCCGGTGACTGCCGCTACGAGAAGGCAGGCCAGAACAGGAATCCAAGGCCGTTCTCTCCTGGAATTTCCCTTGACTGTGTTGTTATCAGGCATCGTTAGAAAGCTCGGTCTTTTTTTGACGAGAAAAGTGGTTTGGGGAGTCCTTAGGGCCTGAAGCGCCCGGCGTCTGGTCGGTCGAGTCGCCAGTCGCAGCGATAGTGCCCGTCCGTCTCAAGGAGGGGGCTCCAGACGACGGGGTCAATCGAGCCGAAGCGCGCCACGATCTCGAACATCCCGTCGTTATCGACCCGGCCGATTAGGGCCTCTTTGGAGAGGTGGTGGTTCGGCATGACCTCGACGAGCCCCGCCGGACTGACAAATTGAATTCCGATCAGGGCCTTCCGGACCGCTTCGGGTTCGATGCTCCCGGCTTTTTCGGCTGCCGCCGCCCACAAGTAGACCATGCTATAGGCCGCTTCGGCTGGCTCGCTGGTGACACGGTTGATTCCGTGCATCTCCGTAAAGCTCTCGGTGAAGGTGCGCGAGTCGGCGGTGTCCAGTGTTTCAAAAAAGCTCCAGGCTGCGTATGTCCCCTTTAGGTAGTCCGGGCCAATCGCAAGGACCTCTTCTTCCGAGATGGAGAAACTCATGATCGAGTAGCCGTGCTCTTCGTCGATCCCCGCCTCTTTCATTTGGCGGAAGAATTCGACATTGCTGTCGCCGTTTAACGTGTTGATAACGGCCCCCCCGTCTGGGAGTGAGCGCTTGATTTTCTTGACCAGCGGCTCGGCGTCTCGGCTTCCCAAGGGGAGATAGCCTTCGCCTGCCACGTTGCCACCACTCGCTTCGAGCTGGGCCCGAATGATCGAATTGACTGTACGCGGGTAGACGTAGTCCGATCCGGCGAGGAAAAAATCCTTTGACTTGTTGGCCAAGAGCCAGCGAACCGCGGGTTCCGCCTGTTGGTTGGGCGTAGCGCCTGCGTAGAATATATTTTCAGAGCACTCCTGCCCCTCGTATTGTGTGGGGTAGAAGAGCAGGTGGTTTCTCGATTCGAAAACCGGAAGCATGGCCTTGCGACTTGCGGAGGTCCAGCCTCCGAAGATCACGGCGACCTTGTCACGATCAATGAGCTGCGCGGCCTTTTTGGCGAAGGTCGGCCAATCAGAGGCTCCGTCCTCTTCGATCGCGATGATCTCGAAGCGCTTCCCCTGGATTTCTAGTCCACCTGCTCGGTTGAGCTCCTCGATTGCGAGTAACTCAGCCTCGGCGACTGTGTGCTCCGAGATCGCCATCGTGCCAGTGCGGGAGTGGAGAATTCCGACTCGGACATCGGACTCGAACAATAATGGGCGAGGTGATGAGGTTAGGATCGGATCATTACAAGCCAAGAGCAGCGCGCTGGTTGCTAGGAGAACGGCAGACGCCACCGAGGGGTAGCGCCGAGGCTTTGCGCCCGACAGAGATTGGACTGTCTGATTCATCGTTCTCGCCGACTAGATACGGGCTACCGCGATTTCAGTGCCCATCCTCTTGATCCGAGTTTTCTCTGAGATAGAGATCATTCAATTGGTCGTGACAGGAGACGGTTCTGGCGTGGTGCGCGTTTTGGGAGGCTTCTCCATGCCATGTTGGATAGCACGCTCACTGCGCCCCAGCAGGTAGAAAGAGGGGACGACGAAGAGCGTGAAGATCGTGCCCACGAGCATGCCTGACGCGATCATGAGGCCGATGCTGAAGCGACTGTTGGCCCCGGCGCCGGAGGCTACCAGGAGCGGGGAGACCCCGATCACCGTTGCGGCCGTCGTCATGAGAATGGGTCGCAGTCGGAGCGATGCGGCTTCGAGAACAGCGTCGTAGTGGCTCTTGCCTCCGGCAGCGATGTCATTCGCAAAGTCGACGATCAGGATCCCGTGTTTGCTGATCAATCCGATCAGAGTCAGGAGGCCGATCTGTGTATAGATATTCAGGGTGGCGAACCCGAGTGCGATCGTCGTGGCCGCACCGAAAATCGACATGGGTACGGAGATCAGAACAATGAGTGGGTCACGGAAACTGTTGAATTGAGCGGCCAATACCAGGAAAATAATTGTCAGCGAGAGGCCAAATAGGAGCTCGAAACTTGAACGCTCTTTTATGAACCTGCGGGATTCGCCTTCGTACCCCTTTCGGAATCCGACTGGGGCTACCTCTTGCAGGGCCTGATCGAAGAACTCCAGGCCGGCGCCGAGGGAGTGGGGAGGCATCATCATGCCCTGGATATTGGTGCTGTGTAGTTGCTGGTATTGGGTCAGGGTATTGGGCTCTACTTTTTGTTCGAGCTTGACCAATGTTTCGAGGGGGACGAGCTCGCCCGAATCTGTTCGCACATAGTATTTTTTGAGCTCCTTCCGGGTCAGCCGAAAATCGGGGGAAGCCTGTGGGATTACCTTGTAGCTCCGACCCTCCATGGTGAAGCGGTTCACTTCCGATTCGCCCAGCATGATGGATAGGGTGTCACCAATGGAGCGCATCGATACGCCGAGTCGTGCGGCCTTTGGACGGTCGATTGAGACAATGGATTCAGGTCGGCTGAATTTCAGGGTCTTTCTGACAAAAAGGAAGAGCCCGGACTCTCTAGCCTTTTCCAGCACCGCGTTCGAGACTTCTTCCACGCGGTCGTAGTCTTCATTCGACGCGATCACGAAATTAACGGGTAGGCCAGCTGCTGCCCCAGGGAGCCTGGGATCCGAGAAAGTATAAATCTCAAGGCCGCTGATCTGGTTGAAACGAGGCTGAAGTTCGTCGATCAGGTCTTGCTGGCTTCGTTCGCGTTCGTCCCAGTCCACCAAGGAAAGGCCGCCCATGATGAAGCGCTTCGAACTCACCTGCCAGGAGTGCCCAACCTCGGGGAACTCCTTCCAGATCGCTACGATCTCGTCGAGGAAATAGTCGATATAGCCAAGATTGGCGTACTCGGGCGCGGTTGCGATGACCGTAATGCCTCCCGAGTCTTCCTTTGGGGCGAGTTCTTCGGACGAAAGAGCAAAGAGAATCGGTAGGCTGGCCAAGATGGCACAGCTGAAGAGAACCACCGCTCCAGGGCTGGCCAGGCTATAGGTCAGGGCACGTCGATAGCGATCCTTGAGCTTATGAAAAATGCTGTCGAGCCAATCCGAGAAACGCCCCTGCTCTGCGCTGTCTCTCAGAAGAAACGCGCACATCACCGGACTCAACGTCAAGGCGACGAATCCGGAAACGAGAACAGCGCCGCCAAGGGTTAAGGCGAATTCGGTAAAAAGCGCACCTGTGAGTCCTCCCAAGAAGCCGATGGGCGCGTAGACCGCAACGAGGGTCAAAGTCATGGTGACTACGGGCACGGCAACCTGTCGTGCGCCCTCGAGGGCCGCGTTGAGTGCGGTTGATCCGCTTTCGATATGACGGTGAATATTTTCGACGACGACAATTGCGTCGTCGACGACCAATCCGATCGCGATGACCATGGCTAGCAGGGTCAGCAGATTGATGGAGAAGCCCATGAGGTACATGAGGAAAAGGCCGCCGATCAACGAAAGAGGAATCGCGACCAGGGGTATGAGGACTACCCTCAATGAGCCGAGGAAAAGGTAGATGACGAAGATCACGATGACCGCGGCTTCGAGCATGGTGACCAGCACCTCGAAGAGCGCCTGATCTATATATTGGGAAGCGTCGTAATCGATAAATGATTCCACGTCGGCTGGCATTTGCTTCTCGAGCATGGGAAGGACGGCGTGGACGCGTGATGCAACCTCGAGGGGGTTGGCTCCAGGTGCGGGCTTGATCGCGATAAAAACCGTCCGTTGGCCGCTGGAAAATGATGAAAAATCGATGCTCTGCTCGGAGAGTTCGATTTCAGCCACATCTTCGAGGACCACCCGCTGGTCGCCTTCTTGCCGAATGACGATGGCTTCGAATTCTTTGGGTTCCGAAAGTCCGGTCCTGGCTTCAACACTGGTTTGGACCCAATTCCCTTCGGTTGTTCCGCTGGTCGAGATGTAGTTCTCACTCCGAAGGGCATCGCGAATGTCCTCGGCGGTGACCCCATGGGCTGCCATCTTTTCGGGGTTCAGCCAGATCCTCATGGCAAAGGTCTTATTTCCGAGCAGGTCTGCCTCGCCCACGCCCTCCAGCGTGGTGAGGACGGGCTGAACAGATCTCGCGAGATAGTCGTTGATCTGGGGAATCGAAAGTTCATCGCTGAAAAAGGCGATGTACATCAGCGCCTCGCCGGGAGCCTCAGTGCTGACGATGGGATCCTCGATCTCGCGTGGGAGTTCGTATTTTGCCTCGTTGACCTTGGCGATGACCTCGGAGAGTACGGATCGGGTATCGGCGCCCAGGCGGAGGTGTAACTCGATACTTGAACTGCCGGGCCTGCTGGACGACGTGATGTAGTCAATGTCGTCGGCTTTTGCGAGATAGCGCTGGAGAGGTGTGGTGACGAAGCCGAGGACCGTGCGTGCGCTGGCGCCGCGGTAGGTAGTGCTGACACGGACTATCCCGGTTTCCAGTTCCGGATATTCTCGAACCTTCAGTTCGCCCGCGGATTGGAGCCCTAGCAGTAGAAGCAAGAGGCTGGCCGCTGTAGAGAGAACAGGTCGATTGATGAAGATGTCGGTAAATGCCATAGGGAATTCTTCTAGAACTCTATTTTTTCATCGACGGCGACCCGGGCACCGCGATAGAGCTTGTGTTGGCCCGCCGTGACCACGCGCTCTCCAGCTTGAATGCCTTTGAGAACGTCCGTTCGTCCATTCCGGGTTTCGCCAACCTCGACAATGATAGAGGAGGCACGAAGGGTTCCGTCTTCCTCAGCGTCGATCCGGTAGATCGTATTTCCGTGAAGCGAGTAGCTGATCGCCGTTTCCGGAACCGTAATCGCCTCTTTGTCCGATCCCGGGAAGATCTTCAGATAAGCAAACATTCCAGGCAGTAGGCCTTGCCCCCCTAGGATCTTGGCTCTTGCCTGAACATTCCTTGTGCTGACATCGACCAGGGAATCGATGGCTACCAGCCGTGCCTGAAATAGCTGGCCGGGAAACGCATCGACCTCGATCTCGATTCGCTGGTCGGCTTCGAGCAGAGGCGCGCTCTGGGCGGGGAGGGTGAAGTCGATTTCAAGCTCGCTGAGATCCTGCAAGCTCGCTAGAACCGTGCCTGGAGAAACGAAATCGCCCAATTCCACCTGGCGGATTCCAGCGGTTCCGCCGAAGGGAGCTCGAATTCGCTTGTTGGCGAGAATCGCTTCCGTTTCGGCTAGGTCCGCGTAGGCCCGATCGAGATCGGCCTGAGAACGATCGAATTCCGAACGGGATACGGATTTCTTTTGCAGCAGTTCCCGATTCCGGGCGAACTGAAGCTTCGCCAGGGCCAGGGTAGCCTGCTGGCTCTGGCGACGTGCAGATTCGACCCTGTCGTTGAGGACGATCATGAGTTGTTGCGATTCGACCGAGTCGCCGGATTCAAAATTTATCTGGATGATCTCGCCACTCTCTTCGGAAGTAAGCCGGATCCCCCGGGCGGCCTTGATTGTTCCCACCGCATCCAGATAGTCACTCCAGGTTTCAACATCCACGATCGAAGCGGCGACGGTGACCGGGGGTTGCTCGAAAGACATGCTCGCGAGCGCGGAGATTTGGGAATATTTGTAGCTTCCGATGCCGCCGAATATGGCCAACAGAAGGAGCATGACGAAGATGTAGGCTTTCAAGTATTTCTCTCAATACGGTCTAGGAGGAGGAGGAGGAGGGACAAGGGCGATCGAGTACCCCACTAGTTCCGTCGCGGAGAGCCGCCCTCGATTCACTCGAAGTGCCCCCGGAATCTTTCATAGAAGTTCGATCGCGCAGTCCAGGGACACCCACACAGGAATGACTTCTGTCTTAGTCCACGTCTCGCGGAGAATGGCTGCAGCCTTCCGGCATTGGTCCTTCTGAACGTTGTCGTCGATCGGATTGGCCGCACAGTCGGCGTGGGCGCTCACGACGATCCCGCATGAATGATGTTCCCGCACGGAGATCCTGACATAGGCATTCATCTCATCGCTCATATTGGCGACTGGCCCTGGCTTCGTGATCATGTCGACATAGCGCACACCGAAGCGCCGCCGCCCAAAGTCAGAGACGGGTTGTTGAATCCGCCCATCGATGCAGCAGATCGCCGTGGCGTAGTTAACCTCGCTCTCAGGCTCATCTCCGCCATTCATGGGACTCTCTTCCTTGGTCAATTTTGAACTCATGTGTCGTCCTAATTAATGCGCCGTGCTTTTTTGTACAGCGGGGAATATTTTTGGTGAGTGGATTTGGGGAGGGCGAAGGGCTTCCCCATCAACCGGGCACCCCACACGATTTTGGCTGTTCGCTCGACCAGGAGTGCGATGGACAAGGCGTGCTCGGGATCTTTCCCGACGCAGAGAAGTCCGTGGTTGGCCATCAGCACAGCGCCACGTTCTCCGAGATGCCCAGACACCTCCGTTGCGAGCGCTTCAGATCCAGTCTCTCGGTAATCGGCGACGGGAACGTCACCGCCGACGTGGATGTCAAACTCTTCGATCAGGCTGGGGATGGGCTCCCGGTTTATGGCGAACATGCTGGCGTAGACGGGATGACAGTGCAGAACCGCTGCGATATCGGCGTGATGCGTCAAGCAGGCAAGATGAAGGGCCATTTCGGTTGTGGGTTGCCTTTTGCCCTCGATGACCTTTCCTTTGAGATCGGTGATGACAAGATCCGAGGCCTCCATCGTTTCGTAGCTGAGGGAGGCGGGGGTCAGGATCACGCGCTCAGCACTGAGTCGTGCGGACAAGTTGCCCGCGGTGCCCTCCACCAAACCGCCGGCGATCATTTCGCGTGCGGTGGACAAAATAGAGTTTTTGAGTTTCTGCTCCAACGTCGATCTCCCGGCTGAAGAGTACCGGATTCGGACATCATGGGCGGGCTTTGAGGCTTCCGATTCCAATTCGCCGAAGACCCGTTCCGGGGGTTTTTCGGGCTGAAAGCATGGCTGCTACAATCCTGGGCGCATCGACAGCCAGGGGGAATCGGGTGTGAGGGACCTTTTTAGCTATGCCGGAAAGCGAGCGGTCGTCGTCGGATGCTATTCGGGCATGGGTGAAGCCACGGCACGCTTGGTCGGAGAGATGGGGGCCGAAGTGGTTGCCGTCGATATCAGGGAGCCGGAGATCCCACACTCGGATTTTCTTGAGATCGATTGCAGGGATCCGGGAAGTATCGATTCCGGGATCGATACAATTGTCTCCCAGGGGCCTATTGACGCACTTTTCTATTGCGCCGGCCTTCCAGGTGGTTCCTTCTCCAACGCAGACGTGATGAGCGTGAACTTTCTGGGACAGCGCCGCTTTATCGAGCGCTGCGCGGGTCATATGGAGCAGGGGTCTGCAATCGCTTCGATTTCCTCCGGCGCTGGAATGGCGTATATGATGGCTCTGGATCGGGTCAAGGAGTTCTTGGCGATCGAGGATTATGCGACCGCGCTCGAGTGGGTAAGCCATGAAGATGAGGCCGGCAGGATCGAGGGCTATTCCTTCTCCAAGATGTGTACCATCGTCTATGTCCTGAACCGGGGGCCTGTCCTGACTCGAGAGACAGGCATTCGCTTGAACTGCATCAGCCCCGGCCCTACTGACACTCCGATGATGCCCCATTTCGAGAAGCAGGTGGGCAAGGAGTTCATGGACGCTTTCCCCAAACCAATCGGTCGCAATTCGACGGCCGAAGAGCAGGCCTGGCCGCTCGCCTTTCTGAATAGTCCTGCCGCCAGTTATATTAGTGGTGAAAATCTCTTTACGGATGGAGGCTGCTCTGGTGGAATCATGACGGGCTCCATCGATCCCTCGGCGATGGGGTCGGACTGAAAATCCCTGGCCCAATCATTCGCAGATAAAGAGAGGGATTTCGCGGCTGGTTCGCGCTCGGTAATCCGCGTAGGGGGCGTAGTGGCTGTCGCAGACGGGCCAGAGCGCTGACTTCTCATTGGCCTCGGCGAGTCGAGCCGACAGACTCATTTTCTTTCCGCGGTAGTTGATCTCGATTTTCGGATTCTTGACGAGATTGTGGTACCAGATGGGGTTTTTGGGCGCTCCGCCTTGGGACGCGACGAGCAGGACGCCCGCGCCATGGGGAACGTACATCAAGGGGATCGTCAGCCTTCGCCCGCTCTTGGCTCCCGTCATCGTGACAAAACAAACCTCGTCACCGGTCAACGTGTTGAAGAGTTTTCCGCCACTCAGGCGGTGGAGGACGACATGCGTGCGGGTCACGGCCTTGAGTAACCAGTGAGGCGGAGCATTTCCCTTATCAGTCTGCGTATTTGACGCTTCGGAGTCGGTGCTGGTCATAGGAGTTTCCCATCCTTTCGGTTTTTGATGTCTTCGCCGACGAGAGTTGACTTCCAGGAGATCCGTTGGTTGTCAGGTCGTGCGGCACAGCGCAGTAATCTCTCGAACGATAACTTTATCGGAGGCGGGATGCAGGTCGTGACCAAAGCCCTCGATGAAAATACGCTTGGCTCCTGGGATGGCTTCGAAAGTCGCATTGCCGTGATCCAGGCCGAAGAGTGTGTCGGAAGTTCCGTGAATGACCAAAGCGGGGAGAGAAAGCTGGGCCAGGCCTGCTGTTCGGTCGCCCGAGGCGAGGCCGGCAAGCAGTTGACGAGTCGTCCCCGCTCGCTCGATACCGTAATCCCAAAGGCGGGAGGCACGGTCAATCAGCCTTTCTTCGTCATAGGGAAAGAAATTTGGATCTCCTCCGATGGCCCGATTGCCGGCCAGGTGCTGCACGCAGGCCGCTTCACGGGTATCCGCTGCTGGGGTCAGGAGCACCTCCATGGCTTCGGGAGACGGCTTCGATAGAGAACGCTCTCCTGTCGAGGACATGATGGAAGTCAGGGTCGAGACTCGCTGGGGGAATTCGATCGCCATGGTCTGGGCAATCATTCCACCGAGAGACGCGCCAGCTACGTGGGCCTGCTCGATACCGAGTGCGTCCAGCAAGGCGATTCCATCGCGCGCCATGTCCGAAAGGGTATAGGAGGCCTCGATTTCTTCACCCATCAGCCATCGGGCGGCGAACTCAGCACCGTCGGGGGTCGGATGGGCGGTCATTTTCGTCGAATGCCCAGAGTCCCGGTTGTCGTAGCGCACTACAAAGAATTTCTGATTCGCGAGCGCATGGCACAACGGCTCTTCCCATAGGATGAGCGGCCCCCCAAGCCCCATGATCAGCAGGATGGCGGGATCCTCGGGCTGGCCATGGGTCTGGTACTCAATGGAGATGCCGTTGGCCTGAACGGAAGGCATGATGTGGACTCCGTGGATAAACCCCGGTTTCAGTCAGGGCTTACGCTGTCGTTTCTCGTCGGAGCACAGGCATATTTCAGGACAATTCTCGGCGAAGCCGGCTCAGCCACCCGCGGCTGCCTTGACGAAGCTTACGCGGTCGCCGTCCTGCACTTTGGTCTTCTTGCCACGGCGATAGCTGATGAGAACTCCGTTGACCGCGAGAGCCGCGACGCGCGTTAGGTTCGCGTAGCTCTCCTCGTCTTGGGAAAAACGTTGTCGCGTCAGCCTCAGCACGTCGTTCACGGTCTCTGCGCCAGAGACTTGGATAGTGGGGCTTCCGACTTCGCGCGCCATGTCGTAGGTGAGCTGGACGGTAATGCTCATGAATTTTCTCCTAGGTTCGAATCTGAAGTCCCTTGAGCGTTTTTGCTGTGGGTACACCATTTTTGTCCCAGCCCCTCAGCTTGTAGTAGCGCGGGAGTAGTTGGTCCAGAGGGTGTCCCGTTGTTGTATCGGAAAAAATGGGCTCGTTCAGAATTCGACTGGGCAAGGTGTCCTGCTCCTGAGTAAGTCCTTCCCTCAAGTTATAGATTCTCTCGAGGTTGAAAATTCTGGCTCCTATCTCCTGGAGATGCCCTCCGGACATTTTTTGCCCGGTGATATGTGTCAGCCATTTTTCCCACCAGAGCATAGGTTTTCCCTTGATTCCCATAAAACCTCGGAAAAGGGGCCCCATGTTTTCCATGAGCCGTGAGAGCAGACGATGAGTGAAGGAGTTGGGACTCATGTTGTGAATTGCAGCGGGAAACATCCCATATGTCGAGAAGATACAGAGCACCATGGAGTTGATGGCGCATCCGAGGTTCTGCTGGACAATCGGGATGTCGGCTTTCAGCTTGAGATTCCGCGGATTGATCGTCAGAGGCCCAATGCTTTCGAGGTACATGCTTGCGCCCTGGACGTGGCATCCGCCACGGTTGGTTGTGGCGTATTCGACGCCCTGGGCGTACGAGCCCCTCGGATCGTATGCCGAGAGCTCCAGGCCCTTGACATGCATCGCGAATTCCATTCCGCCGAAGCGTTCGGACATACGGCGACTGCCATCGGCGAGGTCATCACCGACGCCTTGCCTATGCCCGATGTTGCGGATCAGTTCGCTCAGTCCCGTCGGGTCACCGAATTTGACACCGACGTCGAAAGCGCCTTTCTCCTGTAATTCCATCGCAAAGCTGATCGTTCCTCCGAGGCTGATCGTGTCCATTCCGAGGTCATCTGCCAGGTAGTTCCACTCGTTGATGTGTTTGAGATCACTAATTTCGAGGTTGCTGCCCAACAGAGCAAGAGTCTCATACTCGGGTCCCTTGACTCTCCCTACGCCCTCTACCTCGACGTCCCGTCCGCAGGTGACGGGGCAATGCATGCAGCTGCTCTTGACTCCGACGAGCTCATGTTCTTCCAGGTGCTCGCCAGAGATACTCATGGCCTCGTCAAAGTGGCCATACTTGAAATTGCGAGTGGGGAGAATATTCCTACCGTTCGTGGTATTGACGATCGCCCCCGTTCCGAATCGCTTCATCGACTCACCCAGGACTGGATGTTCCTTGAAGAGTTTGCGGACTGTCTTGGTATATGCCTTGAACGCTTCGGGGTCATCCATCTCGAGCTTGTGATTTCCGGTCACGCTGACCGCCTTGAGGTTCTTGCTGCCCATAACAGCGCCGACCCCGGTTCTTCCCGCGATTCTCTCGTCGGATACGATTCCGGCATAGAGAACCTTGTTCTCCCCGGCCGGCCCGATCACGGCGTGCTTGAATTTCTTGCCGAGCTTTTTCTGGGTGGCATAAGTTCCTTCGCCCCAGAGATCATCCGCGGGGAGGAGACGGACTTCATCGTTCTCGATCTCCAGACGATAGGGAGCCGAGGCTGCTCCCCTAATTATCAGGACGTCGATACCAGCCCTTTTGAGCGCATAGGCAAAAGAGCCGCCGCAGGTTGCATTGCCTATCCCGCCGGTAAGCGGGCTTTTGCAGACAACGGCAAAGCGATTTGATTGGGGCGCGACGGAGCCGTTCAGCGGGCCGGTCGCGAAGATCAGGGGGTTCTCGGGGGAGAGCGGGTCGATTCCGGGTTCGGTCAAATCATAGAGGAGCCGCACCCCATATCCCTTACCCCCGATATAGAGTCGAGCCAGTTCTTCATCGAGCGGCTCGAAATGGTGTTCTTGGGTGTCAAGGTTGACTGTGAGGATTCGGCCGGCGTAGCCCTTGATCATGGGATCTCCTGGTTGGATGCGAGCAGAGGAGGGTTCGGTGCATCAGTGGACGGCTAGAAGTTCCTGGCCCTCGTCTACTTGAAGATAGAGCTTGGCTCGCAAGTTGACGACCTTTCCCGCAGTCGGTGCCACGAGAGTGTGCTCCATCTTCATGGCTTCGAGTTGGACGAGGCGCTGGCCCACTTCTACCGATTCGCCTTCTTGGACGAGGACGGCGGTAATCTTTCCGGGCATGGGGCTTCGAACGATACCCTCGACCGTACCCGAATCCTCTGAAGAAACCTTTTCAGGGGCGATCTCGAAACTGGCGGTCCGGGCATCGGCCATCACGTGGACAATGCTGCCTTCGATGAGAACGCTGGCTTCTCTCGGCTGGCCGTCGAGCATCGCGGATATACGCGCCTCCCCCGCGGCGATGTCCCGAAGAACGATTGCATGCCCATCCCACTCGAGGGTGATTGCCGCAGCAGTAGGGTGAACGAGAATATGGAGAGTCCGCTTCTCCACGATCAAGTCCATGCTGTCCAGCCCATCTTCGTTTAGGCGAAAGCTGTCTGTTGTTGCCCAGGGCGAGTAGGGGTCCTCACCCTTTTGCGGGTAGCTGCCGTGCCTCCGCTGCTCGAGAAGGGCAGCGCAGGCGAGCGCAACGAAGTGCTCGGGCGGCTCGCCCAGGCCTGAAATAAGGGCAATTTCGTGATCTTGGAGAAAAGAAGTGGTGACCCGCCCTGCGGCGAAGGCCGGGTGCATCGCGATGGCATTGAGCAGGCCGAGATTGGTTTTGAGTCCGGCCACTTCGTATTGACGGGTCGCTTCTTGGAGCCTTCGGATGGCCCTGGTCCGGTCTGGGGCCTGAACGATAAGCTTCGAAATCATCGGGTCATAGTGAAAGGTGATGGCCGAGCCTTCTGCGACACCGTTATCGACTCGGGTGTGGGCACTTTCCGGGGATGGGCGGTGATGAACCAGCGTTCCTGTTTGGGGCAGGTAGCGGCGCGCGGGGTCTTCAGCATAGACACGAACCTCTATGGCGTGACCACAGGGTTGAATATCTTCCTGGCTCCGAGGGAGAGGTTCCCCTGCCGCAACGCGGAGCTGCCACTCGACCAGGTCCGTGCCCGTGATTGCCTCGGTCACGGGATGCTCTACCTGGAGCCGGGTATTCATCTCCATGAAATAGAAGGGAGGATCCTCTGACTCACTCCCGGCGTCGACAATAAACTCGACTGTACCGGCGCCCTGGTAGTCGATAGCCCTGGCTACACGAACTGCGGTTTCGCCCATGCGGAGTCGGGTGGATTCGGAAAGGCCGGGTGCTGGTGCTTCTTCGAGAACTTTCTGGTGGCGGCGCTGAATGGAGCAATCTCGCTCGAAGAGGTGGATGGCATTGCCGTGGCCATCCGCGAAGATCTGCACCTCGACATGGCGCGAGGGCTCGAGCCACTTTTCGATGAGGAGGCGGCGATCTCCGAACGAAGACTCGGCCTCTCTCGCTGCCGCTTCGAGGGCCGCTTCGAGCGCATCGGGCCGGTCGACCCGGCGCATCCCCTTGCCACCGCCACCGGCAACGGCCTTCACGAGGACGGGGTATCCGATCCGCTCGGCAGCTTGTGCCCAGGTTGGGTAGTCCTGGGCTTCGCCGTGTTCTCCCGGGACTATGGGGACCTCGGCGGATTCCATTCGCCTCTTGGCTTCGTCCTTGTTTCCCATGGCGCGAATCGCTTCTGCCGAAGGTCCGACGAAGGTGATGCCAGCCCGCTCGCAGGCTTCGGCGAACTCGGCATTTTCGGAAAGGAAACCGTAACCGGGGTGGATGGCGTCTGCCCCCGTTTCGAGAGCGGCAGCGATTATCTTTTCTCCGCGGAGGTAGCTCTCACGTGCGGGGGCGGGGCCGATGGCGATTGCTTCATCTGCTTCGAGGGTATGGAGAGCACCGGCATCGGCCTCGGAGTAGACGGCGATTGTCCGGATTCCCATCTTCCGCGCCGTCCGAATGACTCGGCAGGCAATCTCTCCGCGATTGGCTATGAGAAGAGTTTCGAACATGGCTACATTCGAAAGACGCCGAAAGACGTCTCCTGGACTGGGGCATTGAGAGAGGCGCTGATACCCAGCCCCAAGACCCGCCGGGTATCTCTGGGGTCTATGATTCCGTCGTCCCAGAGTCGCGCGCTGGCGTAGTAGGGGTGGCCCTGATCTTCATAGAGTGAACGAATTTCATCCATGAAGACCTTCTGCTCTTTCTCTGGCCATGACTCATTGCGGGCCGACATAGAATCTCGTCGAACCGTAGCGAGGACATGGGCCGCTTGTTCTCCCCCCATCACGCTTATCCGGGCGTTCGGCCACATAAAGAGGAGCCGCGAACCATAGGCGCGGCCGCACATGGCATAATTTCCCGCTCCGAAAGAGCCCCCAATGATAATCGTGAACTTGGGGACCTGGGCGCACGCCACAGCCGTGACCATTTTTGCACCGTCCCTGGCTATTCCTGCGTGCTCGTATTTCTTTCCGACCATGAACCCGGTGATATTTTGTAGAAAGACAAGGGGGATACCGCGCTGGCAGCACAACTCGACGAAGTGGGCCCCTTTCAGTGCGGACTCTCCGAAGAGGACGCCATTATTGGCGATGATGCCCACCGGATAGCCGTGGATATGGGCGAAGCCGGTGACCAGAGTGTCGGCGTAGCGCTTCTTGAATTCGTCGAATTCACTGGCGTCTACGATGCGAGCGATGATGTCCCGGACGTCATAGGGTTTCCGAGTGTCCCTCGGGACGATACCGAGCAGTTCCTCGGGGTCGAAATGAGGCTCCTTGGGTTCACGGACCTCGAAGTCCAGACGTTTACGCGGGGCTAGGTGGCTGACGGCACGCCTCGCAATGCTGAGCGCGTGGGTGTCGTCGACAGCAAAATGATCGGCGACCCCGCTGATCCTTGAGTGGACGTCTGCCCCGCCCAACTCCTCAGGAGTGACCTCCTCCCCCGTGGCGGCCTTGACGAGCGGAGGCCCGCCGAGAAAGATCGTTCCCTGTTCCTTGACGATAATGCTTTCGTCGGACATGGCGGGCACGTAGGCGCCACCAGCGGTACAGGAACCCATAACAACGGCGAGCTGTGGAATTCCTGCCGCGCTCATATTGGCCTGATTGTAGAAAATTCGACCGAAATGCTCGCGATCGGGAAAGACCTCATCCTGGTTCGGAAGGTTGGCTCCGCCCGAGTCGACCAGATAGATGCAGGGAAGATTATTCTCCAGGGCAACTTGTTGCGCTCGCAGATGTTTCTTAACGGTCAAGGGATAGTAGGTGCCCCCCTTCACAGTCGCGTCGTTGCAGACGATTACGCATTCTCGGCCGGAGACGCGCCCAATGCCCGTGATGATTCCGGCACCGGGAACATTGTCCTCGTACACGCCGAGAGCGGCCAAAGCCGAGAATTCCATGAAAGGCGAACCCGGGTCGATCAGTTTTCGGACCCGTTCCCTTGGCAGGAGTTTGCCCCTGTCCAGATGCCTTTTGACAGATCGCTCGCCGCCGCCTTCCGCGACCTTGGCTTGCTGAACGCGAAGGTTACCTACCAGATCGCGCATGCGGTCCGCGTTGGCGATGAAATCTTCGCTTTGGGGATCTACTTTGGTTTCCAACTTATTCTACTTACCGTCCCGGACGCCTGTTATCTCGGTTCCTGCCTTCAAGAGCCCAAACCCGATTTCTCGAGAAGAGCAACGAGTCGATCCGGCCCGCGAGCTCTTAGCTTCCCCGGAAATACATCGAGGTAAGGCAGAAGAGTGCCCTGCCTTACCTCGAAATGGATCGGACAAAAAGCGGCCACTGCCGCGTCGACTATTTTTTCTTGGAAGGCGGGAATTGGGCGAGAATCTGGTTGACCGTCGAGCGAACCAATTGCTCGCGTTCCTCGGGGCTGGAGGCTCTACGAACTCGACTCTGGCCGGTTCCTCGCCAGATCAGTGCTTTGTTGTCAGGGTTGACGAAGTCAATCATGAGGGTGCCCTCCTCGTACTGCGAAACGGTTGTCTGGCTGGGGTAGCCGCCGATGGGACCTCCCCAGGCGCCGTAGCCAAAACCGTATCCGTAGCCGAACTGCGTGGTGTCAACCTGAAGCTTCTGCTGGATCCCGATGTGCTGAGAAATGAGAAAGCTAGCCTCCGCCCGAGCAACCTGGGTGAGGCCCTTTTCCTGGAGTACTGAATCCACAGCGCGCTCGATGCGATCGGTTAGGAGAGTATTGTTGGCGATGGTGGATGCTTCATCGGGGTTCGGTTTTTCCATCCAGGCGTAAGTCTTCAGTTCGGCGAAGTCGAAGACTGGATCGTAGTCGCTGTTGACTCTGACCGTCGAGCAGGCGGCCAAGAGGCCTCCGGCAACAATGATGGCCATGGCTTTTCGAAAGTTCTCACGTCGCATCCGCTGCTTGTCGTCCATGGTGTACTCCGTCTTCCAGTATTTTTTGGGGTTCTATCTGTCTTTTAAAAATGGTTCTCGCCGGAGGGCCTGGTTGCTGGCGAGTCTTAGACGTTATGTGCCTATCGGTGCCTATCGTGCGCTCGTTGAGATGTCGCTCCCGGCTATTGGTTCTGCTCGGGATCGTCTTCTTCCGGAGCCTGGATTCCGTGCTTTTGTGCACGGTAGCGAAGTTTTTGACGAGTCGTCCCGAGGCTTTTCGCCGCCGCAGTGACGTTGTATGCCGACTTTTCGAGGGCACCCCGAATGATGTACGCCTCCATTTCCTCCAGGGAAAGCCTGCCGTCCAGGGGAACAGTCAGTTGGTTGCCGTCGAGAACAACTTTCGCTGGAGCAGATTGCCCAGGAAGTTGCAGCCACCGATGAGGAAAATCGGATCCTTCGGAAAAGAGGACACAGCGCTCGATGACGTTCCGCAATTCGCGCACATTCCCGGGCCAGTTGTGGGCCTTGAGAGATTTCCAGACTTCGTCGGAGACCTCGCGAACGCTCTTTCCTGCCGTCGAGTTGAACTCATTGATGATTGACGGGACCATTTCGTCGAGGTCATCGATGCGCTCCGCGAGGGAGGGCAGGGTCAACTCGAATACCGAGAGCCTATGGTAGAGGTCGGCTCGAAATTCTCCCTCGGCGACTCTGTCCGCAAGATTTCGATTGCTGGCCGCGATGATCTGGACGTCAACCTTCTTTTCCTTATCGGAGCCAAGGGGTCTTACCCGGTGATCCTCGATTACTTTTAGAATTTTGGACTGCAGGTCAAGGTGCATCTCGGCGAGTTCGTCGAGGAAGAGGGTTCCTCCATCGGCTTGGGCGACAAGGCCTCTGCGCTTTTGTTTCGCTCCAGTGAATGCGCCAGCTTCATGGCCAAAGAGCTCCGATTCGAGGAGGTCCCGCGGCAGGGCGGCGCAGTTGACTTCGATCAGCGGTGCCTTCGCACGAGGGCCGCTGTTGTGAAGGATTCGAGCGACGAGACCCTTTCCCGTCCCCGTCTCTCCGCCGATGACGAGCCCACTGATATTGACCGTAATCAGGCGCTCGATAAATTCTCTGACATCGGCCGCCGCTTGACTGGCACCCACAAAGCTAGCGACCGGATATGTGCGACTTTGATTGGAAGACTGCTCGTCGAGTCGACGCTGTGCGAGTGCGCTCCGTGCTGCACTTGCCACGACAAGGTCAAGCCTTTTTAAGTCGCAGGGCTTTTCGAGGAAGTCGTAGGCACCGATTCGAAGGGCACGTACCGAATCTGCGACTGTTCCGTAGCCCGTCAAGAAGAGCCATTCCCCGGAGGTGTTGTGCTTGCGGCACTCCTCGAGGAGGTCGAGGGCATTGCCATCCGGGAGATTCATGTCGGAGACAACCACGAGAGGGGAAACTCCCTCGGTGATCAGGGCGTTTCGGGCTCCTGCGAGGTCTTCGCAAAGGACGACATCCCAGCCTTCGCGCGAGAAATGGCGAGTGAGCTCGTTTCCGAGAAGATCTTCGTCTTCGATGAGGAGCAGAGTGTCATTCATGATGAACCACCGAAGATAGCAATATCGTCACTCGGCCGCCGGATGAACCGTCGGCTCTTGTTTCATTCGTGAGTTGGATTTTCCCTCCTACTTCTCGTACAAAGCGTCGAACCATGGCGAGCCCGATGCCACCCCCCGTTGCTTCCCTATCGCCGAAGGGTCGAGTTCCCCCGGAGAGTGCGACCTCGGGAAATCCCGGACCATTGTCGGATATCTCGACCCGGAGATTTGACTCGTGGGCGCTGATTTGAATTTCGATCCAGCCCTCCTCCGGGTCAACTGCCTGGATAGAGTTCAAGAGGAGGTTGGCGAGGCAGTGGCGAAAACGGTCGGATGGAATGCGGATGCGCAGTCCTGCCTCGACCTCTTGGTCGATCGAAAGACCGTCTGGCATCTGGAACCTTAGAAGCTCTAGAAGATCTGCGATGAGTTCTTCGAGGGCGACTTCCTTGAATGATTCGGGGATCTGGCGCGCGGCGCCCACTGCTCTACTCAGAAGGTCGGTGATACGGACGTTTTCCGAGGAGATCATCCGCATGCGGTTGTTGAGTTCTTTGTTCGAGGATTCAGCGATCATGTTGCTCAAACTCATCTGGATACCCGCGAGGGGATTGCGAATTTCGTGCGATATCGCAGCAGCAAATTCGGTGCCGACCTGAACTCTTTCCGTGCGACTGAGCGATCTTTGCTGCTCAAGCAGCTTCGAGACGTGGGCGTCGCCCGGCGGTGGGGATTGGGCGGCAGTTTTCTCCTCTTTTCGGATTTCGGTGATTTCGGGTTCGTGGCGACCCACCTTTCGAATGAGGATTGAGCACCCGCCGAGCAGAAGCAGTCCGGCGGCGGTCAGGACTAGCCCGGGAGATACCCCGGGCAGCTGTACTTGACCTACGAGGGAGGGTTGGCTGTCGGCATTCGGAGCGAAATTTCGATTCCTCTCGAGTTCGCTGCTCTGATGCCAGAAGAGAAAAAAGACGGGCAGGCAGGCGAGAAGGATCAAAGTTAGCCCGGCAAAATTCCTTGGACTGAAGGCGCGCATTGGGTAACTCGCTCATTAAGTAATTGGGGCTGGTTCGCCATGCGAAACCCGGCCTGGTCTCTGGAGGAAACCATAGCGCGCTGGGATTTCGAAGTGGCGATCGGACTTCGCCCAAGTGAGTCCTTGGGGAGTGTGCGCTGGTCGCAAGGGTGGGCGTAGCCATCCGGCCGGGTATTTATGCAGCCACCAAAAAAGAAGGCGCCTGTCCCGAGAGGCCGGGTCAGACGCCTTCTTTGGTGCCTTATCGCATGGAAATATGGAGATATGGAAATAGGGAAGTATTGGGATTAGTTCAATGGAGATATCAAGTGACAGGAGCGTGGTCTGATGCGAATACAGTGCGTTCTCGCATCAGCTGTACCGGACGAGAAATCAGCGGCAGCGGGGACTTGTTGCGAGATAGGATTAGCAGGGGGCGTTCGAATTCACTCTGCTTTCGCCGGATCGTAAAGGCTCTCTTTCGGACCCACTGAATCGATCGATGCGGGCCGAGTGCACTGGCGACGTCGGGGCCCGAAGGCGGGGTTTCGGTATTGGCTACCAGATTGAGATAGGCCACCAGAAACTCTTGTTCGTGGGGAGTGAACTCAGGTTCAGTTTTGAGGCTTCTGAGCCACTTAGACGCTTGACCAGAGAGAACGAGCGGGAGCCTGTTGAGTCCGATCTGCTTCCACCGGATGCTGTGGACCAAGACGTGAATGACACTCCGATCGATATCGCCGATCTTCTCGGCAAGTTTAGCAGCGGACGGGTGGGCCATCTCGTTATCTTCGAGCAGCTCGATATAGGCACGCACAACGAGTGTTTCCTTCGGGCTGAATTCATCTTCGATCAGGCTTGAGTGGAGGTCTTCGAGCAAAATTTCTTCGATCGAGATTTCCGAGAGATCCTTGCGAAAATTCTGCACCTGCTTCCCGGTGGATGCGGGCGCGATTATGAACTGGCTGGTGGCGGGCCCATTGTCGGTCGCAATAGGGGAGGTTTCGGGCGCACCAATGAGGAGGCACTCGGCGGTGAGGGTGTAGTCGCCCACCTTGTACGCGATCTTGGGCTGACCCCCCTCCAGGCTCTGCCGCGCTTCGATCTGGAGTCGGCCGATCGCGATCGGGTCGCCATCCAACTGCAAATCGAGCCGACAGGGGCTCGAAGTCTGAGAGTCGGCGAGATGGACTTGGGGGAGCCTCGGGAAAATTGGGGCGGAATTCGCCATACCGCTGAGTTTCTCGGCGGTTGCCAGGGCTTCGGGCTCAAGGTTTGTCAGGAGGATGCGGGTCAGCCGCAGTTCTCGCTTTACGAGGGTCGCCTGGTAGCCAGCCATGGCCCCGGGTAGGGGGTTGATTATTGCGGCCTCCCGACTGTCTGGGCAGCCGATTAGGTAGCTGGTCTCGCGAGGGTTCTGGCTGGTGTAGTGATCGAATATCATCTGAGTGATTCCCTCCATCGTGGTCGACAAAAGCCTGCTGGCATACTGAATGGGTCGTATCTAAGAAGACAAATGGATCACATTGCATGACGCGTGCCAACAATGGAAATGAAATAATCCCTTATATTTCAGTCACTTGGAATATGAGTTGTTTTCAATGCAGTGTTGCAAACGAGTCAGGGCGCCTGCGCGACCGAAGCATTTGAGCCACTGGCCCCCCCCCTCGTGGCCCCGGCGGACCGGGCGGTGGCCGGGTTTTTCAGGGGCGCGGGCTCATCGGTTGAGTGGTTCAGGACTCCGATGAGTGCTTTCCGCAAGGCGGCGGCCCGGAAGGGCTTGTGGACGAAAGCGGTATATGGGCCACGGGTTTCTTCGATTTCGTCGATTCTTTCGCTGTACCCGCTCATCAAAACAGCCGGGATCACTGGATTGATCTCTCTGATTTCTTGCAGTGCCCGGTCACCGTCCTTGGTCGGCATGGTGAGGTCGAATACGCAGGCGTCAAAATCGCCGAAATGAGAAGCGAATTTCTCTGTCGCTTCCAGCCCGGTACTGGCCGGGATGACCTCGAACCCGCTCTCTTCCAGGATGCGCTGGGCCACGGCGCGCACTGCAGGTTCATCATCCGCGAGAAGGATTTTTCCGCGATCTCGACGGTGCTCTTCTGGCCGCAACGGGGAAACGGTATCGCCTGGTGCCGCCACCCCTGCCTCAACCCGGGCGAACTCGACGCGGACGCGCGTATAGATGCCAACTTGGCTCTCAACCCTTACTAAACCTGAGTGTGAGTCCACGATCCCCTGCAGAGCTGCGAGTCCAAGTCCTCGGCCAGCAAATTTTGTTGAATAAAAGGGGTCGAATATTTTTTTCAGGTTCTCCTGCGAGATCCCACACCCGTTGTCGCTGACCTCGAAAAAGACGCGCTGTTCCTGTTTTTTGAGAGGGGGCAGAATGATCGGAGAGTCGTCTTCGTGCAGAAGTTCGCCTTCTTGGACTAAGCCCGGGGCTGTCCGGAAAGAACCTGTGCGGACAATGATCTTCCCCGAGACGTCGCCGATCGCTTCTGCGGCGTTCGAAATTAGGCTCAGGAGTGCCTGGCCGATTTGGCGCTCATCGCATACCGTAAAGAACGGACCTGAGCCCACTGACGTTTCGATAATGAGGTTTTTCGAGTTATCGATGTTGAGGTGTTCAGTGACGTCCTTGACGATTTCGTTCAAATCCTTCCGGGCATATTCGGTACTCGATTTTCCCGCGTAGGCCAGCATTTGGGCACAGAGATCGGCCGCACGGCCTGCGGCGATGTCGATGTCTTCGAGCATTTCGCGTGCTGGGGAGTCCGTCGGGACTTCCTCTTTGAGAAAGTCCGCATTGGCTAAAATCGGAACGAGAAGATTGTTGAAGTCGTGGGCGAGCCCTCCCGCCACGAGATTCAGGCTTTCGGTTCTCTCGGCGGAGGATATTTGTTTCTCGAGTTGGCGAGTCTCGTGTTCCGCAGCTTCTCGCTCGAGGATCAAGCTTTCCAGCTTGAGATTGCTCTCGTTTTGTTTGCTGGCATGATTCAGAGCGGCCCGGCTCGATCTTCGGGATCCGATGAGCGCTACTCCTGCGACTGAGAACCACAAGAACATGAGGAAGGAAAAGAGTCGCAGCCCTTGGTTGAGATCCACCTCGCTGTCGATGATGAGTTTGGGATCGAGGGGTATCGAGACCTCTATGAGCGCACTGCTGCTCGGGACTCCGAAATTCCCTTTTGGGGCTGTCGAATCTGTGATCACGTATCGCACAACCGGAGTAGGAGTATCGGTTTCGAAATCGTAGTAAGAGCTGCTTGGAGAATTTTGAAGATGCGTCCGGGCCAGCGAAAGGAATGGAGTTTTTGTGTCTGGAGCCGCTTGACTCGAGCTGCGTTGCCCCTGAGCCTCATGGAGGGTGACGGTCGCCCCGACGCGACTATTTTCGAGTCGCTGGATGAAGGCCCAAACCCTGGTTTCGGGGCTGAACTTTCCGTGCTTCTTGGCCCCTGTGGAGCGCGCGCCAGGCGTGCTCTCACGGTCCTCGAGGTCTGAGTCGTTGGAGAGTTCAAGGAAGGCCGCGACGGAGTCGGCGACCGTCGCGGCGTCCTGAACGGCTGCCATCCGAGTCGCATGCCCGGACAAGTCCCAGAGGGACCATATCGTCAAGGCTAGGCCCAAGGCGGCCAGGCTGAGGAGCGGTCCACTCGGGTGGTAGCCGGGTTTGAGATCGGGTGTGAGTTGCGTGCGATTTCCCACTTGAATCGGTCCTTCCATGACCCTGATCACTCTAAAGAGTTAGGTGACAATTTTGTTAGATACGCAATTGTCATGCCAAAGAGGAGCAAGATTCGCACGCCGTGAGGAGAACTGAGGGAGCAGGAGAGCGGCAGAGAGCGTCGCAAAGGCGACGCCTGAACCACTTTCCTCTTCGCGGGAGTCGAAATGAGCCACTCGCCTGCGGTGGCTGGACCCTCCCGGGGCTCCGGCTCTCGGGTGCCGGGCCCCGCTGGGGAGGCGGGCGGCTAGTTCGCCCGGCGTGGGCTCGGGGTGAAGCGCACCGGCATCCGCTCGATCCCAGCGATGAAATTCGACTCCCGGCGGGGCAGGGGGGCTCCGCTCGCCAGTTCGAGGTCCGGAAGGCGACGGCACAACTCCTCGAACATGATTCTCAGCTCTAGCCGGGCCAGGCTGGCTCCCAGGCAGTGATGGGTCCCATATCCGCCGAAAGCGACGTGGGGGTTGGGAGAGCGTTCAATATCGAGGGAGTTGGGCGAGGGGAAGACCTTTTCGTCTCGGTTGCCCGAGGGGTAGAGGAGCAGGACCCGATCCCCTTCGCGCAGTTTTTGTCCCCGCAACTCGGTGTCCCGGGTCGTTGTGCGGTTCATGTTTTTGATCGGCGAGACCCAGCGCAGCAATTCCTCGACCGCAGTAGAAATCCGTAGGGGCTCTTCGATTAGCTTCTGGCGTTCAGCAGGGTTCTCGATCAGGGCGAGTGCCCCCTCCGTGATGACGTGCCGAGTCGTTTCGTCACCCCCGACCAGAATTAAAAGCGATTCGTGAATCAGGGCCTCCTCGTTCAGGCTCTGGCCGTCGATTTCGGCGTGAACAAGAGTCGAAAGCAGGTCATCTGTCGGTTTCCTGCGTCGCTCCTGAATGGCGCTCAATGCGTAGGTTGCGTATTCGATCCCAGCCTGCTGCGCGCGCTCCTGGAGCTCGGGACTCGCTGTCGCCGAGGTGGCCGCGAGCATGTCTTCTGACCAGCGCAGAAGCGTCTCGAAATCTTCTTCTGGCATTCCAAGCATGTCGCCGATCATGATCAGGGGAAGAGGCGCGGCAATTTCGCGAACGAACTCGCATTCCCCTCGTTCGCAGACGTTATCGATCAGGCTGTTCGTGATACGCCGAATCTTGGCTTCGCTCTCCTTTAATCGCCGAGGCGTGAAGCCGCTGTTGACCAGGCTGCGTCGCTGCTTGTGGTTGGGGTCGTCCATGTTGATCATCGACGGGATGATGCCGCCTCGTTCGGGGCGCGAGCTCTGGTTTGAGCAGAAGATGAGAGGCGCTTTGGACACGGCCATGATGTCTTCGTGCAGGCTTATGCCCCAGATCTCACCCGACTCATCCCAGTAGATGGGGGCGTTCTCTCGCATCCATTCAAAATGTTCCAAAGGGCGATCCACGTAGAAGTGGCCGTCAAGCAATCGGATCTCTTCGCGGGTGGCGTGGTTGGGCATCCTCGGCTCCTTGATAATTGACTGCGCCTTCAATGTAGGTCCCCGGGGCGAATCTGTCGTATCGATCAGCCGGGGACGGGCTGGTCCTGAAGTGCATCAGAGATCGCGTTTGGCGGGGCTTCTGTGCGATGCTCAAGTAAGGGAGGTTTGGAATCCAAAATGAAGGCGCTGGTCATCGGCGGTACGGGTCCGACAGGGCCCTTCATCGTAGGCGGACTTCGAGCTCGGGGATACTCGGTGGCGATTCTCCACACTGGGAATCACGAAGTCAAAGAGATCCCTGAAGATGTGGAGCACATTCACGTAGATCCGTGGGATGTAACGGCGCTCGCCAGAGCCCTCTCGGACCGTTCTTTCGACCTTTGCGTGGCCGCTTACGGGCGACTCAGAAGTATCGCAGAGCTCATGAAGGGAAGGTGCGATCGTTTCATTTCTCTCGGTGGTGGCCCTTCCTACCTTGGATACATGAACCCGGGCATCCTTTCGCCTCCGGGTATGCCGGTGCCGGTGCCCGAAAGTGCCGCGCGCGTGGTGGAGTCGAAAGATGACGCCAAGGGAATGCGGATCGCTCTGACAGAAGATGCCGTGTTCGAATCTTTCCCGGACGCTACGCATTTTCGTTACCCAATCGTCTATGGGCCGAGACAGCCGATGCCTCGGGAGTGGAGCATTGTTCGCAGAATCCTCGATGGACGGCGTCAGATCATTCTTCCTGACGGTGGGCTCACCCTATGCCATTGCGGCTACGCCGAAAATCTTGCTGAAGCAATCCTGCTCGCCGTCGACAAGCCTGAGAGGGCTTCGGGGCGCATCTATAATTGCGGCGATAGCCAGGTGCTTACGCTGGCTCAGACAGTCGAGGTGATTGCTGAGGCGCTGGGGCATGCCTTCGAGACCGTTTCGATGCCCTATGCCCTGGCGAAGCCCACCCGGCCCATGGTTATGCAGCCCTTGACCACGCATAGGGTCTACGATTTGAGCCGGCTCTGTGCCGACCTCGGATACCGAGATGTCGTTCCGGTTCGGGAGGCGGTGGCCAGAACGGCGCGCCATCTCGCTGAAAACCCTCCCGCTCGGGGTGGGGTCGAGGAAAGAGTTCTCCAGGATCCCTTCGATTATCCGGCGGAAGATCGTTTGATCGCTGCCTGGCATTCGCTCTTGGAAGCTTTCCCCGATATCCATTTCGAGAGCCCACCCGGGTACACCCTCGCTTATAGCGGACCGGGCGGTCGAACTCCTTCTTCGGCGATATTCGAGTAGCCGGGCTGGAGAGATAAAATACAGCAGAGTTTGCCAAGCGAAGGTGCCTGAACTTTTTGGTCGAGGAGTGAATTATGTCTGGTCAAGGTCGCGGTCCGATGGACGGCGTTCGCGTCGTCGACCTGAGTATCGCCCTTTCAGGCCCCTGGGCAGTCGGGATCATGACCGACCAGGGAGCCTCAGTTATCAAGGTCGAAGCGCCTGGGATCGGAGATATCGGTCGCTGGGTGGGCGTTGCGCACTCGGGCATCAGCGCGATGGCCCAGATGGCCAACAGGGGAAAACGTTCGTTGGCCGTCAACTTGAGGCTTGAGGAAGGGCAGCAGATCGTTCGCCGACTCGTGAGTGAGGCGGATGTCTTCGTTCAAAATTTCAGGCCCGGAGTCATCGAGCGACTGGGACTCTCCTACGAAAGCTTAGTGGAGGAGAACCCCGATCTGATCTACGTCTCGATCAGCGGCTTCGGAAACGAGGGGCCCTATAGGGACAAGAGCGCCTACGATCCAGTTGTTCAGGCCTATGGAGGTTTGGCCGCCTGCCAAGCTGATGTCGAGACGGGTGCTCCGCAACTGCTCTATCAGGTGGCCGCGGACAAGGTCACCGCATTGACCGCGAGCCAGGGCATCGCTGCCGCGCTCTTCGCGCGCGAAAGGGGTGCAGGTGGCCAGCATCTGGAAATCCCGATGCTGGATGCCGTCGTCAACTTCGTTTGGGCCGATGCCGCCGGAAACGAAGTGCTGCGAGATTCCGATGGCAGTCAACCCTCGAGTTTTTCCCATGGACAACGGCTGTGGCGCTTTAAGGACGGCTGGGGCATCGCGGCGCCTGTCTCGGACGACGATTTCGCGGGGATCTGCCGGGCCCTGGGCGTCGAAGGTTGGGACGCTCCAGAAGTCAAAACCATCGCGGCCCGCCGCCAGAACCCTGTTGTCATGGGGGCCATGATGGAGAAGATCTATGCGGCCGCGGAGAGTTTTACGGTGAAGGACGCGATCGAGCGGCTGGAGGCGGAGAAGGCGCCCTGCGGCGTGGTGCTTTCGCCCGGGGAACTCGTGGATGATCCCCACGCCCAGGCGGTTGGCTTGTTCGTGGACTCCCAGCACCCCGTACTAGGCTCCATCCGACAACCCCGGCCCCCAGTTCGATTCGAGAAGACACCGGCTTCCCTCGGCGGCCCGGCGCCTACGGTGGGTCAGCAGACCGACGAGATTCTCGAAGAAATCGGGCTGGGCCCTCAGATTGCCCGGCTTCGCGAGGCGGGGGTCGTCGCCTGAATTGGCTCAGGTTTATTCTTTCTCGAGAACTCGGCCCCCTTGAAGTCGATGTTTTTGGAGCTTGCCCAGGGCATTGCGGGGCAGGGCATCGACCCGGAAGAGAATGCGCGGGTGTTTGTAGGGGGCGAGGCGGGAGGCCAGGAATTTGCGAACCGCCTCTGGGCTGATTTCTTCTTCGTTCGCGGTGACGAGATAGGCCGTAATGGCGTCTCCCCATTCGGGAGAGGGTGTGCCGACCACCGCGGCTTCGAGAATGCGAGGATCCTCGGCCAGGGCTTCCTCGACTTCGCGTGGATAGACGTTGTAGCCGCCGCTGATCAAGAGTTCCCGCGCGCGCCCGGAGATGACGAGGTAGCCCTCTTCGTCTAGGGCGCCGAGGTCGCCCGTCCGAAAGAAGCCGTCGGCGGTGAACGCTTCAGAATTGGCATCCGGGCGTTCCCAGTAGCCCGCGAAGATGTTCGGGCCCCGGACTTCGATCTCCGCGGGGTCGCCTCGCAGACGCATTTCGACTCCCGGAAGGGGCAAACCCACGGTGCCCGGCCGCCGCTGGCCATCAACCGGGTTCGAGACCAGCATCGCGGTTTCGGTCATGCCGTAGCGTTCGAGGATTTTTTGATCGGTGAGTTCTTCGAAGCGGGTATGCAACTCGGCGGGCAGGGGGGCCGAGCCCGAAACGCAGAGCCTCAGGGCCGAGAGTTCACCGACGCGCGGAGATTCGGCCAGTCGGTGATACATCGTCGGGACGCCAAAGAAGAGGGTGGCGCCATGGGCGGAGATGGCATCGAAGACCGCGTCGGGTTCGAATCGGGGCAGGAGAATCGCACTGGCACCGGCGTGGAGAGTTCCATGGAGCCCGACCCCGAGCCCGTGCATGTGGAAGAGGGGGAGAGAAAGCGCCAGTCGATCGTCGGAAGTCCATCGCCAGGCGAGGCGTAGGGCTTCAATGCTGGAGGCGAGGTTGTGTTGTGAGAGGACCGCCCCCTTGGGCTGGCCCGTCGTGCCCGAGGTGTAGCCGATGAGGGCTGGGTCGTTGGGTGCCGCGCCATCGAGCTCTATTTCGGGGCCGTCGGGAAGCGGAAGGTCGGGGGAGAGGGTGAGCACCCGCTCGTCGGCCCCTCGGATCCATTCGGCCCGCTCGGGGTCGTCGATGATGGCCGCCCGGGGTTTCGCATCGCCCACGACATGCTGGAGCTCTGTCGCTCGGTAGGCGGTATTGGTTGGGACGACGACGAGGCCGGCCCGCAGGCAGGCGACGTGGGCTACCACGAGATGGACGCTGCTGGCCGCCGAGAGAATCACCCGGTCGCCTCGGTCGAGTCCAGCAGCCCGAAGCTTGCCCGCCGCGCGCCGAGAGGCGGCCTCGAGGTCGCCGTAGCTGAGGGTGTGCTCCGGGCCCAGGACCAGGCAGGTTCGCTCGGGGTATTCAGTCCAGCCAGCGGCCCAGGACCCGACCAGGGTTCCGCCCCCTCGCGCGCTCGGGTCGAAGCGGTGGCCCCGGGCCAGGTGGGGATTTTCGCCAGTGGCCATGAGGCGCGCTCCTTGGGCTGAGAAGAGCCGAGGGGGCAGGATACCCGGATCGAGGCCGGGCGGGACTCCCGGATTCCGGTGCCCTTTGCGCCGGTTGGGCTTGAAGGCTTCAGTCACTGTGCTAAAAACCCCCACCTAACGCCGTTATACAGTTAAAACAGCGTTAGGTGCCGCTCCACGGGTGACCGGGGGCAGGCGAACCACCCCCTCCCGCCGGACCTGTGCCGGCTGGCCCCGTGAAGGAATTCCATGTCCCCCCCCGCCCACGCCGCTGCGCTGCGCCGCGAGCAAAACCGTGCCGATGCGCGCCGAGCCATTCTGGACGCAGCCGAGACCCTGCTCGTCGAGTCCGGCCACCGGGGATTCGCGGTTCGGCCCCTGGTCGAGCGTTGTGGCTATTCCGCGCCGACGATCTACCACTATTTTGGCGACAAGCCCGGCCTGATCGAGGCCCTGCTCGAGGAGCGACTCCAGGAACTCGTCGAAGAGTTGGAGCAGGTGCCCAGCGGGAATGAACCCATCGCCCAGGCCCGCGTCCTTTGCCTGGCCTTCGCACGCTGGGGGATCCGCCACCCGGCGCACTATCACCTGATGAACGAGCCTCGGGATCGAGAGCCGTCCCCCGGTTCGGCCGCGTACCGGGCGGTTGAGCTGATGTCGGACCCCTTGGTCGTTCTGGCGGAGGGCGACGAGGTCGGCGGGGAGCGCTTGACCCTGATTCGACAATCCCTGTGGGCTTGTCTGCACGGCCTGATTTCCCTGCCCTCGGTACGACCAGACCAGGACTGGAGCGCCGACCTGCTCGAGGCCAGCGTGGACGTTCTCTTGAGGGGCTGGCTAGCGGAGTTTTCGAGAACGTCCGGGGAAGTAGGCAAAGCATGAATATGTCCATCGTGAGGGAAGGTTTGAGAATGAGTTCGGAGTTGCGCAAGAAGCGGATTGCTGTCGGGGTATGGACCACGGCGTGCCTTTTACTGGTGTCTTGCGGCGAAGAGGCTGACAAGGCGAGCCCGTCCCTCGGATTGCCCCCCGTCATGGTGGAGCAGGTGCTGGTCCGTGATGTACTCGATCTGATTACAGCGACGGGTGAGCTCGTGGCCAAGGCCGAGGCGACCATCGCGGCCCAGATTCCGGGGCAGATCACAGCGATTTTGGTGGAGGAGGGCGACGGGGTCTCCGCCGGGCAGATCCTGCTGGAGATCGACCCCCAAAGGCGAGAACTCGAACTCAGCAGCGCTGAGGCACAACTCAACGAGGCGAGCGCCCAGGCTGTCGAGGCCTGGCGGGCCATGGATCGGATCCAGAATCTCAATAGTCGAGACGCCGCCTCCCAGGCTCGACTCGACGAGGCACGGACAGCCCTCGAACTGGCCCATTCGCGCAAGACTGCCAGCGAAGCCCGCTTGGGCCTCGCCAAGCGCGCCCTTTCGGATGCCTCGGTCAAAGCTCCTTTCCCGGGTCTGGTGGCCCGGCGCAATGTGAGTGTGGGTGAGTACCTGAGCGTGGGGCTGCCACTCTTCGAAATCGTCACCCTCAACCCCATCGAGGCCGAGTTTTCGGTGTCCGAAGTGGACTCTGGCCTGGTTCGTGTGGGCCAGGCTGTCGAGTTGAGCGTCGCTCCCTTCCCGGGTGAGCGCTTTTCGGCGACGGTGACGGTGGTCTCGCCGACGATCGACTCGCGTACGCGCACCCTGCGCGTCACGGCGGAATTGCCCAACGGAGAGGGTCGACTGCGGCCCGGGCTCTTTACCCACGTCGAGTTGGGGGTAAGCGAACGAAGCAATGTGATCTTGGTGCCCGAGGAGTCCCTTCTCCAGCGCGCCAGCGGGTCAGTTCTGTTCAAGGTGAGCGATGCCGACCGAGTGGTGAAGGTCCCGGTGGAGACCGGGGTCTACAGCGACGGGTGGGTGGAAGCCCGGGGAGCCCTTCTTCCCACCGATCGTGTCGTTGTCCGGGGCCAGGGCAAGCTGCTCGATGGCGGATCAGTTTCCATTCGCACCCGTGAGGGCGTTCCCGTAACCAGGCCCGAGGCGAGTTCCCCAGTTCCATCCCTTGCATCGGGAGTTGACGGATGACCCTTTCAGACGTCTCCATCGATCGCCCGGTTCTCACCTGGATGATGATTCTGGCGCTGCTCGTTTTCGGCGTGCTCGGTTATAACCGCTTGGGCGTCGATCAATTTCCCAACATGGAATTCCCCGTGCTGTCGGTGACTTCGATCCTCGATGACGCGACGCCAGAAGGCGTTGAAGAGGATGTCACCGACGTTCTCGAAGAGGGTTTCAATACCATCGCCGGGGTCCGCAAGATCTCCTCTACGAGCTATCGGGGAGCCTCAATGATCCAGGTCGAGTTCGAACTCGGCACGGATCTTGACGTGGCGGCTCAGGAAGTGCGCGACAAGGTGGCTCAGGCGCGTTACGAGCTTCCCAGTGAAGTCGAACCGCCGATGGTGAATACCTTCAACCCGAATGACCAGCCGGTCCTATGGATACCGCTGACCACCACCAAGAGCTCGGTGGAGACGATGGAGGCGGTCAAGCGCCAGATCAACCCGCGTTTCGAAACGATTCACGGTGTTGCGGGCGTCGCCATTTTTGGCGGACTTGAGCGGAATATTCGAATTTGGATCGACGGCGAAGCGCTCCGCGCTCGTCGCCTCTCGCCCATGGACGTATTCCAGGCCTTCAAGCGGGAACACATCGAGTTGCCCGCTGGGAAGGTCGAAGGGAGTCGGGTCGAATACGCGGTCACAACGGACGCGGAGTTCGAAACCATTGACGGTTTGGAACGGATGGTTGTTTCCTATGCCGGGGGAATTCCTGTCCTGCTTCGTGATGTGGCGCGTGTCGAGGATGGGGCCGAAGATCAGGATGTGGTTGCGCGTTACAACGCCGCGGAAACCGTGGGGCTCGGCATTCGCAAGCAGTCGGGCGGAAATACTGTGGGCATCGTCGACGAGGTACTTCGGAGAATCTCCGAAATCGAAAAAGTACTGCCCGAGGGAATCGCCTTCGAAGATCCCGCAGGCTTCATCGATTTTTCGCGAGGTGTACGTGAGGCCGTTGCTGAAACCCAATTCACACTGGTGGTGGGAGCGTTGCTCGCCGTCTTGACGGTTTTCGTTTTTCTACGCCGAAGCCGCCCGACCCTAATCATCGCGCTGGCGATTCCAGTTTCACTGATCGCCACGTTTGGTCTGGTCTGGCTCTTCGGATTTACCCTCAACACCATGACGCTTTTGGGTATGACCCTGGCCGTTGGCGTCGTCATCGACGATGCCATCGTGGTGCTCGAGAATATCGAGCGTCACCGGGAAATGGGCGAATCGGCCGAGGTCGCCGCCAAGCGGGGAACTCGGGAAATCGCTTTCGCGGCGACTGCGGCGACACTTTCGGTGGCGGCGGTATTCATCCCTGTCTTCTTCGTCGAGGGACTCGTTGGGAGCTTTCTTGGAGAGTTCGGCCTGGTAGTGGCGGGCAGCGTGATGATCTCACTCTTCGTCGCACTCACGGTCACTCCGATGCTCGCGGCGCGCATGCCTCCGCCCAAACCGCGCAGCCCCAAGAGCATCTACGCTCGTTTGGAGCGGGGCTTTGACGCCCTCGAGAAGGGCTACCGCGGAGCCCTGGATCTGACCCTTCGCCATCGAGCGCTGACGGCGCTGGGGACCCTGGCCTCGCTTTGCTTGGCAGTTTGGTTCGGCACGCAGCTGAAAATCGAATTTTTCCCGCCCTCGGATGAAGGGATTTTCTTCAGCAATTCTGAAGGGCCGCCCGGCACTTCGTTGCAGGCGTCGCTCGACTATATGAAGCAGGACGAAGCCTGGTTTCTTAATCAGCCAGAAATCGTCGGAATCTTTTCAGCCGCGGGGACAGGGGGCGGGCACGACGTAACGAGCCGAAGCAATCGGTCGATGATCTTCGGGACGCTGGCGGGTGATGGGGAACGAAGCCGGAGCGTCATGGAAATCATCGGAGAGGCCCGGAAGGACCTGGGGGCGATTCCCGGACGTCAGATTAGGATCTTCAATCCCGGCGAGTCGATGATGAGCCGCGGGGGAGGCTTCGATGTCGATTTGCGAGGTAACCTTTCCCTCGAGGAGCTCGATCGGGTTTCCGACGAATTTATCGCTGCCCTGGCAGCGATTCCGGGATTTGTTGACCTGGATAAGAGTCTCAAATTGGGGCTGCCCCAGTTGTCGGTAACGCCCGATCGAGAGAAAGCGGCGGAGATGGGCGTGGATGCCCGGGCGATCGCTCAGACAATCCAGATGATGGTGGGCGGCATCGATGTGGGGACCTTTAAGGAGGAGGGTCGCCGATACGATATTCGCATGCGCGTCGAGGGCGAAGATCGAGCGGATCCGGAAGCGATTGGCGAACTCTATGTTCGAAATCGAAATGGTGAACCGGTCGCTCTGCGAAATCTGGTTTCGGTCGATATGGGTGCGGCACCTTCAGAAATCACCCGAATCAACCGCCAACGCAGCGTCAATATCAGCGCCAATCTCCAGGGGATTAAGTTGGCCGAGGCGGTTGCGCACGCCGACCGTATCGCCGCGGATATTCTCCCCCCTGGAATGAACTTGGCTATGTCAGGAGAGGCGGAGGCCATGCAGGAGGGGAACGAACAATTCGCTCTTGCTATGGGCCTCGGCATCCTTGTGATCTACATGATTCTTGCTGCCCAATTCGAAAGCCTGATTCATCCGCTGACGGTGATGCTGGCTCTTCCGCTCTCGATGGTGGGCGCCCTGGGCGGCCTGCTCGTCTTCGGCCATAGCCTGAATATATTCAGCATGATCGGGATCATCTTATTATTGGGTCTGGTGACAAAAAATTCGATTCTGCTTGTCGATTACGCCAACCAACTCCGGGCGACGGGAATGGACAAGGTAGAGGCCATGCGCACGGCGGCTCCCGTTCGAATGCGCCCGGTGTTGATGACTGCGATATCGATGATCTTCGGCGTTCTTCCGGCGGCGCTCGGAATAGGGCCCGGTTCGGAGACCCGGGCGCCCATGGCGATTGCGACCGCCATGGGAATGTTCTCATCCACCCTTCTGACGCTTCTCGTGATTCCCGTTTTCTACCTGCTCCTCGATGACGCCGCGGACTGGCTGAAGGGTGCTTTTCGCCGGGTTTTCGGAGTTTCAGGTGAGGAGAAGGTTCTGGCGGCGAGACGCTGACGGCGCAAAAGTCACAAGAGTTCGGTAAAAGTGGCCGGCGATGGCGGCGACAGGGAACGAAACGCGGCCAACCGGCCACTCAGGGCCGGGGGTAATTTGATCCGTGATTGATGTCCTGAAGAGTCTTTTGTGTCTGGTTTTGGTTTCCCTGAGTCCGGGGCTGGCTTCGGCCCAAGTGGACTGGGAGTCGGCGCCTCGTTTTGTCGAGGCCGATCAGGCCTATATGGAGCGCGCGGAGCCGGGGCGCATCGAATTTGCGAACCAGCGCTACGAAGAGCTTTATAGGAGCAATCCCGAGGATTGGGAGGCGGCGTGGCGGGTCGCCATGAGTTGTTATTTCCTGGGCAGTCGGGTGGCCAAGGAGAAATCCGAGAAAGAAGCTTTTTTTGCGCGCGGACGAGACGTCGCCTTGCAGGGGATCGAGTTGAATCCGTCTTGCGCGCCCTGCCAACTTCTGGCCGGGGTCAACATGGCCCTCTATGCGGAATCCGTGGGTTTGGTCAAGATGCTCTTCAGCCTGGGTGGTATGCGAAAACACCTGCGGCTCAGTCTCGAACTCGACCCGACTTTCGCAGAGGGTGCAGCAGCCCGCAGCCTGGCCACCATTGATCAGGTGGTTCCCTTTTTCCTTGGAGGGTCGAAGAAGCGTGCTCGGGAAAATTACCAGCTTGCTCTCGAGATTGACCCCGCGGAGCCCTTGAATTACCTCTACTATGCTCGCTTCCTTGAGAAGCGTCGCGAGTTGAAAGCTGCATTGGCGTTGACTCGCCGCGGACTCGCGCAGCCGCAGCCGGGCCCCGAACGGGTTGAGTCCAGGGGAGCTTTCGAGGAGCTTCAGAGCCTGGAGTCGAGGCTGGAAAAAAAACTCGAGGAGGGGAGCAGGCCGCTGCGCCCCGTGAAGCCGGGACAGCGCAAGAAAAGGTGATTTCCGCGAGGAGTCGTTCGTGAACGAAAAGTCTTTGCATTACCAGAGCGCTACGTCGCTCGCCGGCATGATCCGACGGGGAGAACTCTCTGCCCGGGAAGTGCTCAAGGCACACCTCGATCGTATCGAGAGCATCAACCCGACCTTGAACGCCATCGTCACCTTGGTTCCGGAGAGAGCCATGGCCTGGGCGGCCGAGGCCGACGAGCGCCAGGCTCGTGGTGAAGCGTTGGGGCCGCTGCATGGCCTCCCGATTGCTCACAAGGATCTGGTGATGACCGAGGGCATTCGCAGCACCTCGGGCTCGCTCCTCATGGCCGAGCACGTGCCAAGCGCCGATGATCTGGTGGTCGAAAGACTTCGCTCGGCGGGGGCGATCACCCTGGGCAAGACGAATGTGCCGGAGTTTGGAGCCGGTTCTCAGACCTATAACGAAGTCTTCGGCGAAACCCTGAATCCCTGGGATACGACCCGAACGTGCGGAGGCAGCAGTGGTGGAGCCGCTGTCGCCCTTGCCACCGGAATGGTGCCGATTGCGGATGGAAGCGACATGGGGGGGTCCCTGCGCAATCCCGCAAGCTTCTGCAGTGTCATTGGGCTACGTCCGTCGCCGGGCAGGGTGCCCATTCACCCCAGCCGATCGGATTGGTCCCCGCTGTCGGTGCTCGGCCCCATGGCGCGCACGGTGGAGGACACCGCGCTCCTCCTTTCGGCCATGGCAGGCCCCGACGCGCGGGCTCCGCTTTCCCTTTCGACGCCCGGTGAGGCATTCAGAGAGTCCCTTGAGCGCGATTTTAAGGGAGTTCGCGTCGCCTGGAGCCGAGACCTCGGGGGGCTTCCCGTCGACTCCCGGGTCAGTTCCGTCATCGAAGCCAGTCGCGGAGCCTTTGCTGGGCTCGGGTGCGAGATCGAGGACGCGGAGCCCGACTGGTCCGGCGCCGACGAAGCCTTCAAAGCTTTTCGAGCTTGGGAGTTCGCCCAGGGTTTCGGCGGGCTTCCCGAGAGTGCCGCTCGGCTCCTCAAGGAAACCGTGCGCTGGAATATCGAGCAGGGGCGCGGCCTCTCTGTCGACGATATGGCCAGCGCCGAAAAGCGTCGCGGTGCGATCTATCAGCGAGTTCGCACCTTCATGGACGAGTACGAATTCATGGTGCTTCCGGTGAGCCAGGTTCCTCCTTTTGCCGTGTCGACTCGCTACCCCGAAGAAATCGAAGGGGTGGCTATGGAGACCTATATCGACTGGATGAAGTCGGCCTATTTCATCACGTTGACCGGGCACCCAGCGATTTCAGTCCCGTGCGGCTTTACCGATGAAGGCCTGCCGGTGGGCATCCAGATCGTCGGACGCTGGCGCGACGATTTCGGAGTATTGCAGTTCGCCAGGGCCCTCGAGCGCGCGCTCGATCTCGAAAGTGGGATATCGTCAAGGCATCCCCCGATCGACTGAAATCTCTCCCGCGAGATTGAGTCGGAAGCACCCGGTCCGGATGGGAGGAGGCCCATGGAACCTGTAGACCGAAAGCGATTGGTGGATGCCACCGAATACGCCTACGAGTGGCACCGGGGAGAGCGGCGCAAGTCGACGGATATTCCCTACGTCAGCCATCTCCTTCAGGTGAAGGGATTGGTGCTCGAGCATGGGGGCAACGCGGACCAGGCGATTGCGGGGTTACTTCACGACAGTCTGGAGGATGCTCCCAGCCCGGGAGAGCGTGCGCGCCGGGAGGAGATCATCGGCAGGGAATTTGGCGAAGGCGTTCTGGCCATGGTTCTTAACTGCACGGATACCGGGCCCGATGAATTCGCCGAGCAAAAACAACCCTGGCAGGATCGAAAGACGCGATATTTAAAGCAACTGGAAGGAGCGCTTCCTGAGAGCTTGCTCGTCGTCGGATGTGATAAGCGTCATAATCTTCACTCCGTCGTCTGGGATGTGCGAATGCAGGGCGCTTCGGTTTTCGAACGCTTCAACAGCACACCGCCGCAGCAGGTCTGGTATTTCGAATCGGTCCTCGAGGTGATTAGGCCCTCGATCCCCGGGCGTTTGGCCGGGGAGATCGAAGATCTTCTGGCATCGCTGAAGGCGTTGGTCAAAGAAGCGGGCTATTAAAGCCATCAGGTTGACCTTCTTGTTTCTTCGGGGTCCGGCGAATGAAAGGATACGGCCGCGCACATGGAGCCCTGGATACCGGTCACGATCGCCGCCGCCTTCCTGCAGAATGCCCGGTCAGCACTGCAGAAATCGCTCAAGGGTAGGCTGAGCAACGCGGGAGCGACCTACGTTCGCTTCCTTTTCGGGGTCGTCTTCGTCGCCGCTTATCTCGGGGGGCTGATGCTCTATCTCGATGAGCCCCTGCCCGAGATGCGAAGTGACTTCTTTTATCTGGGGGGGGTTGGGGCCCTCGCTCAGGTGCTGGGCACGGCCGCGCTTCTTCAAGCCGTCTCTCTCCGGAGTTTCGCGGTGGGTACCGCTTTTTCGAAGACGGAACCCCTGCAGGCCGCCGCCTTCGGATTTATTATTCTCGGCGAACCGGTGGGGGATACGGGTGTACTCGCCCTGGTGGTCTCCCTGGTGGGTGTTGTGATCCTTGCGCTGTCGAGAATGGAGATCTCGGTGGAGGCATTCTCGAAGCTCGTCTTTGATCGGGGCGCGGGCATGGGGCTCGCCTCGGGCGCGCTCTTCGGAATCGCGGCTGTCTGTTTCAGGGGGGCTTCACTTTCCCTGGTGACCGAGGGCGGGGTTTTCCTGAGGGCTGGTTTTACCCTGCTTTCCGTGATCGTCTTCCAGACTCTCGTGATGACGATTTATTTGTTCTACCGCGAACCCGATGAATTCAAGAAGGTGCGATCCGTCTGGAGACCCGCCACGCTGGTGGGTGCGAGTGGTGCGTTCGCCTCGGTGGGGTGGTTTACGGCAATGACTATGTACAACGCCGCCTACGTTCGAGCAGTGGGTCAACTCGAACTGGTGTTCGCCCTGGCCGCCTCCTGGTTTTTCTTCCGCGAACGCATCAGCCCCCTAGAACTCGGCGGGATGGCCGCGGTGGTGGGCGGAGTGGTGCTGCTGGTCATGCAGGGCTGACTCGGCGGCCCGATTAAGGGGCGGTCTCTCTATTTACAGACTATTTACAGAGTCCGCCGCCGAGTAGTGCGTAGGGTTCGCAGTCATAGATCAGCCGCCCGGCCTCGCCATGCATCCAGTCGAGGAAGGGGAGTACGGCGGGGGGAGCCATGCCCGGGGCGGCTTCGGCCTGTAATTCCGCGAGGGGAATGGGGTAGCTGACCCAGTCCTTGGGCGCGCGCCAACCCGGGGGTGGCGTGAGCGTTGAGCGAATGCCCGCGATGGGATAGAGAGTGCGCCAGTAATGGATCTCTTCGGCCAAGTCGGACACGATGTCCGGGTTCGCAGCCGCCAGATTATTGCGCTCGTTCGGATCGTCATCGATGCGAAAAAGATAGTTGGTGATGTCCGCGGAATACTGACCCTGCTTGACTTCTTGGACGAGTTTCCACTCGTCGTTGAACGCGGTCAGGGAAAAGGCACCGTGGATCGGTGTTTCCGAGGCGAAGAAGAGTAAGTCTTCCCGTACGATTTCTTTTTCGCCAGTGATGGCCGGCCACATATTCCGGCCGTCGAGTTTCCGTCCGCCCTCGATGGGTGTGTCTGTGGCAGCAGCGAGGCTCGGAAAAACATCCATCACCGAGATGATGCTGTCGATTTCGCTGCCGGCTTCGATCACCCCGGGCCAGCGAATCAGCGATACCACTCGGATGCCGCCTTCGAATGTACTGCCCTTGCCTCCGCGCAGGGGGACATTGTCCGCCCCTCCGCTCGCATAGGCCGCGCCTCCGTTGTCGCTAAAGAAGAGAACGATGGTGTCGTCCGCGATCCCTTCTTCATCGAGAGTGTCGAGGACCCTGCCCACGGCCTGGTCCATGGCGTCGACCACCGCCGCGTAAATTGGGCGAGCGCTCGGCGATCCGGTCAACCTTCCGATTTGGCGCGACCTGTCGCTATGGCCACTCCGGGTCGGCTGTCGGTCATCCTCCATGTCGGCGTAGCGCGCCTTGAGATCTTCGGGCGCATCGAGCGGCGTGTGGGGCGCGATGAAAGGAACGTAGAGAAAAAAGGGCTTTTCAGGGTCGCGCTCTCGCAGCCAACGCGAGGCCTCGTCGGCAAGGAGGTAGGTTTCGTAGCCTTCGTCATCGATGGACACGCCGTTGGCCTGGAAATCCTTGCCGCCCTGGTTGGCGAAGGGGGGGAAGTAGCCGACCTCGGTGTGGAGGTGGCCGTAGAAGTGCTCGAACCCGCGTTCGTTGGGGTGGTAGCTCTGCTGCGCATGGCCGAGATGCCACTTGCCCACCATGGCGGTCTGGTAGCCCGCGGCCTTGAAGCTGACGGGCATGAAGAGTTCATCGGGATGGATGCCGTTATTGCTCCAGGGCAGAATGGTCGCGTAGGCGACACCCAGCCGCATGGGATCGCGCCCTGTCATAAGGGCGGCCCGGGTCGGTGAGCAGATGGGCGTGGTGTAAAAACGGTCGAGCTCGGCGCCCTCCCGGGCCAGCCGGTCTAGGGAGGGGGTTTGGATGACATCCTCGCCGTGGTAGCCGACATCGGCCCAGCCCAGATCATCGGCGACGAAGACGATGATGTTGGGTCTTTCTGCTGCTGTTGCGATTGCCGTTGTGAGAAGCGGGGCGAGGGCGAGGGCCAGTGCCAGTGCGATTACAGGCGGGTTGCTATTTTTCCAGGACACTTGAGAATCTCCAGGCAGAATATGGAGGCCAGAATTTTTGAAGCCAGGGGTATCGAAACTCGCTGAGAAGACTTTTTTTCGTGATAGTTTGTGCTGGCCAAGAGTCGCGGCCTGGTCCCTGGGATCCACGGGAGGGGTGGCCGTATGCTACCCCCGATTTGGGGCTGAAACTAATGCAGAGGCGCTGAAGAAAGAGAGGCGCCGTGGGGATAGAAAATGAAAGTTGATGGAGCGATTTTGGTCGAGAATCCCCTGGACGCCGGTCCGGCGGCGAGCCGGCTCGAGAGCGTCGGCTATACCGGAGGCTTCACCTTCGAGGGGCGGCACGATCCGTTCTTGCCGCTGACGGTCGCGGCTCAACAGACCGAGCGGCTCGAGTTGATCACCGCCATCGCGATTGCCTTCGCTCGCAACCCCATGACCCTCGCGAATATTGGTTGGGATATGCAGTTGCTCAGCGGAGGTCGCTTCATTTTGGGGTTGGGAACCCAGATTCGTCCGCATATCCAAAAGCGCTTCAGCATGGAGTGGTCGAAGCCGGCGCTGCGGATGAAGGAGATGGTGTGCGCCATCCGGGCGATCTGGGATTGCTGGGAGAACGGGTCGAAGCTGGATTTCCGGGGTGAGTTCTACACCCATACGTTGATGACCCCGGTGTTTACCCCGGAAGCGAGCCCCCACGGGGCTCCTGCCATTTTCTTGTCGGCGGTGGGCCCTCGCATGACCGAAGTCGTGGGAGAGGTCGCGGACGGTTTTTTCGTTCATCCCTTTCACACCTCGGAGTTCATCGAAAGCTTGACGCTTCCCCATCTCCAGAAGGGGTATGAGCGGGCCGGTCGCAGTCGATCGGATCTCGAGGTGAGCTGCCAGTTGATCGTGGCGGCCGGCGATAATGACGAAGAGATCGAGGCGGCCAAGAATGGCGCCCGGGCGCAGATCTCCTTTTACGGTTCCACGCCCGCCTACAGGCCCGTCCTCGACTCGATTGGCCGGGGCGAGTTGCAGGACGAGCTGACCTTCATGTCCAAGCAGGGGAAATGGCTCGAGATGGCCGGGCGCATCGACGACGACCTCCTGGAACGAATCGCCGTGGTGGGGCATCGCAGCGAAATCGCCTCCAAGGTGCGAGCCCGAGCGGGCCATTTTGCCGATCGGGTCAGTCTCGTCGCCCCCTTCGCCCCGGATCCCGAGCAGTGGGCCGATATCGTCGCCGACCTGGCCGAAGGCGGCTGAACTCCGGGTCGCCTGTGCCCGGAGAGGGGCAGCGAGGGTGATCCGGTTGGGTTCGATGGGCCGACTCGGGTGGCGACGGGCTCTGGGCTTCGTTTTTGCCCGGGTCGGGAGAGATTCACCGATTATTCGCAGAGGGTTATCGCAGTCCCCCCGGGCATTCGCGATACTTTGGCCCGATGGCTGGCGAGCGCACAAAGCAGGATGAGGATTGGTACGCGGTCCTGGAGGCGCTTCAGGAGGGCGACGCTCTGGCCTTGGCTCGCCTCACCCGGCTGATCAACGGCTTTCTCGGTCGGTGGAATGCGTACGATTTTCGCTCGGATTGGGACGATCTGCTCCAGGAGGTGATTATCGCCGCCGCGTCGGCCATGAAGGAGGGGCGCATCCGGGACCGACGCGCCGTGGTGGGCTATCTCCGCACCACCGCGCGGTTCAAGTTTGTCGACCGGCTTCGTGCCCATATGCGTGTCAAGGAAGACCAGACGCTTCCTTGGGAAGACGTGGTGGGGGCCGATGCACTGGCGACGGCCTCCGAGCCGGTCGCCGTGGGGTTGAGTCAGGACGTTCAGAGGGCGCTCGAGAGCCTTTCCGAAAAGCGCCGGGTCGTCGTGCTCGGCGTGCATCTTCAAGGCAAGACCTACAACGAGGTGGCCGAGGAAACGGGAATCCCCCTGGGCTCCTTGAAACGCTACTTGCGCGAGGGCTTGGCCCAGTTGAGGGAGGAACTGGCCGATTTTCTCGATTCAGGGTGATCCCTTTTGAGTCGAAGGTTCGACTGGGGGAGGGGGCGGAGTAGAGAGAGAGGTCGGAGACCGACCGGAAACCGCCGGGAGTAGAAGATGAGTTGTGAAAAAACTAGAGAATTGGACCTTGGCGAGTTTCTTCTCGAGCGAGAAGAGCCTCAATGGGAAGAGTTCCGGAATCATTACCCGGGCTGCGCCGACTGTTCCGAGGAGGTGGCTCGCTGGGGCAAGCTTGAGCAGCTCCTGCGGACGACGATCGCCGGCGAGGCGCACCCCTCGGAAGAGAAACTACTCGCCCTAACGACGCTTTCCCTGGTTTCGGCCGAGCGCGTTCGGGTCGAGCAGCACGTCTCGGGGTGCGCGGCCTGCCGCAGCGAGGTGGCCGTTCTCAAGAGCTTTGATTTCTCGGCGGTTCAGCCGGTCCAGGCAGCCGCCGCGAGCCAGCCCTTCTTCGGGCGGGCCGTGGCGAGCTTGGCCGAATGGAGGGAGTCCTTGAGCGCTTCCACCCTCCAGCCCGCCCTGATGGCGGCGGCTGTAGTCATCCTGGCGGTTCCCATCGGCATTCGTCTCTGGGACGGCCAACAGGCCCCCAAGGGCGGCGCCGAATTTGCGCAGGCGCCCGCAGCCGATCTGGGGGGCGAGTCGCCCTTGGCGATTGATCCCGGCTCGGCCGTTGTGGCCGGCGAAGAGCTCCCGCAATTGGCCGAGGTCGAGGTGCCCGAAGCCCCCGTCGTCATCGAAGTCGCCGCGATCCCCGAGTCCATCCCCGCGCCCGCCGAACGGGTCGCTCCCGAGCTTAGGGCCCCGGGAAATATTGAAATAGCCGCGGTCGAGTCCGCCGAGGGGCGAACCCCAACCGCTGCCCACGCGACACCGGAAATCGCCGAAGAGGCCGAGCTTATGCTGGGAGGCGGCGAAACGATGCTGATCGCAGCGCTTCTCCCCGGCGACCTTCCCCTCTACGGCCTCGATCCGATGATGGGCATGGGCGGCCCCTCGGTGCGTACCGGAGGTTTTGTTCGGTCGGTCGGCCCGGAAGCGGGTGCCCTCGCGTCGATTGAGGTGCTCTCGCCCGACCACGTCGGTTGGACGAGCAAGGCCGCACCGACGCTTTATTGGCGCATGAGCGAGGCCAGCGACCTACCCATAGAAATCGTGATTTCCGACGATGAATCCCTTGAGCCGCTCCTCGAAACTCGCCTGACGGGTCTCCAGGCAGCGGGCATCCACGCGCTCTCCCTGGCCGAGCAGGGCGTGGAGCTATCGCCCGAGACCACCTACCGCTGGTCGGTTTCCCTTGTGGTCGATGCCGAACACCGCTCGAAGGATCGCTTCGCCAGCTCAGCTTTGCTCTATCGGCCCGCCTCTGGGGCGAGTGCGGCGGCTCTGGCGTCCGCGGGACCCGGCGAGGTTGCCCATCGCTATGCGGCCCAGGGCTACTGGTACGATGCTTTCGAGCAGTTTACGCTCTGGCTTGAAGCCGAACCCCGGAGCGCCCGGATCCTCGAGCATCGCAGCGCGCTGCTCGAGCAGGTAGGACTCGGCTCGGAACCGGCAAGCCACTAGCGCGCGGAGTACGGTGCGCGGACAGGTCTCCTTTCATGAAAGAAGCGGGGGAGGCGAGTTGAGGTCGGTTGGCTCTCGGGTCCGACGGCCTCGGGCACCCGGCTTGGCCTGGGTGGCTGCGGTTGCGGTGCTTCTTGGCATCTCCTGCGCGGGTTCTCCGCTCGGGGTGAAGACGCCGGCGAGCCCGGGACACGGGTTGACCGCAGTAGAGGTCCTGGCCCAGGGTGAAGCGGCCCTCGCCCAGGGTGACCTTGCGGTTGGGCTTCTCCTCTTGCGCGAAGCCGAGCGGGCTGGGGCGCGCGAAGGGGTTCCGGCGGTTCGCTACCCGGCTCTGATCGGTTTGGCCCGGGGGCTGAGCTCATTGGGTGAGTACGCCGAGGCCGAGGAAGCTCTCGCCGAAGCCCTCGCCCTGGCGGGAGAACTCGGCGACGCGGCCCGGGCAACCCGGGCCCGTGTGGCTCTGGGCGGAGTCGAACTCGCCCAGGGCGAGGGGGACTCGGCGCGGGCGAATCTCGACCAGGCCGCCGCCGAGGCGAAAAAGCTCGATCTGCCGGCACTCGAGGCCGCCGCCCTCAACGACCTCGGCAACCTTGAGATGCTGTCGGGCGAGGCCGCCGTCGCCGCCGCTTTTTACCAGAGAGCTGGCCAGGCGGCTGGGCGGGCCGGAGATTTTGCGTTGGTCGCTCGGGCCGAGGCGAACGCCGCTCAGGCCCTGGGCGGCAACGCGACCCAGGCCCTGGCTGCCGCCGCTCGAGCGGAGCAAGCGCTCGCCCGGGCTGGGCCCACCGCTCCCCGGGCCGTACTGCTATTGAACCTCGGCCTCGGGGTCGAGCAGATGATCGCCCTGCACCCCGACCGGGCGCGGGCGCTGGCCGCGAGGGCGTCCGCGCTCTTGGAGTCGGCCGAAGCAGTCGCCCGGGAGCAGGGAGATGCCCGGGTCCTCGCCTACGCACTCGCCGCACGCGGCGGCCTCGAAGCGGAGGAGGGGGACCTTGCGGCGGGCCTTTCCCTCACGCGCGAAGCCCTCGATGGGGCACGCCTGCTCGATGCGCCCGAACTGGTCTATCGCTGGCAGGCCCAGTGGGCGCGGCTGCTGGCGGCAATGGGCGACCGCTCGGGCGCCATCGCCGGGTATAGGGAGGCGTTGCTGAGCCTCCAGGCACTCCGCGATCAGGCGAGTTGGGGGGCCGGTCTGGCGAGTTCGTCCTTTGACGATCGGGTTGCCCCGGTCTATCGCCAGCTCCTCGAACTTCTGCTCGAAGAAGCCGCGACGAGCCCGGATCCCGAGCAAAGGCAGCGCTGGCTGGTCGAGGCGCGCTCCACCATGGAAAGCTTCAAGGCCGCCGAGCTGCGCGATTATTTTCGCGACGATTGTGTGGACGCCCAGCGGGCGCGGACCCGGGGCCTGGAGAGCGTTTCTCCCAATGCGGCGATCATCTACCCGATTTTACTTCGCGACCAGACGGCACTTCTGGTCAGCTCGCCGGGGGAGCCTCTCGACCTGGTTTTCGTTCCCGTTTCGCGGGAGGCCTTGGAAGCCGAGGCCAAAACCTTGCGCGCGCAATTGGAACGCCAGGCCACTCGTCGCTACCTCGTGTCGGCCCGGCGGCTCTACGATTGGCTGATTCGCCCCATCGAGGCCAGGCTCGAAGCCTCGGGGGTGAGCACTTTGGTCTTCGTCCCCGATGGGGCTCTCCTGACCATACCCATGGCTGCGCTGCATGACGGTGAGCGTTTTTTGATCGAAGACTACGCCGTGGCCACCACCCCAGGTTTCGACCTCGTCGACCCCGCCCCCCTCGATCTGGCAGGCATTCAGACGCTGCTCGCCGGTCTTTCCGAATCCGTGCAGGGGCAGGCGCCCCTGCCCGAGGTCGTGGACGAGTTGCGCGCGGTGGAGGCGCTTTTGGGGGGGCAGGTCATGCTCAACGAGGGGTTTCAACGCGCGGAATTGCGGGATTCTTTGGAGGCTAATAATTTCGGCATTGTCCATATCGCGACCCACGCCCAGTTTTCCCCGCGCCCCGACGAGACCTTCCTGCTCACCTGGGACGGTCGGCTCAGTCTCGATGAACTCTCCGAGGACGTCGGGCTCTTTCGCTTTCGCGAGGAGCCTCTGGGGCTCCTCACGCTCAGCGCCTGCGAGACCGCTCGCGGGGGTGAGAAGGCCGGCCTTGGGCTCTCTGGCATGGCGGTCAAGGCGGGGGCTCGCAGCGTGCTGGGAAGCCTTTGGAGCGTCAACGATCCGGCGGCGACGGCTCTTGTCGAAAATTTCTACGCTCGGCTCGTGGCGGGTGATTCCCGGGCTCAGGCCCTGCGAGCCGCGCAACTCGTCCTTCTCGCCGACTTTCGCTACCGCCATCCCGCCTATTGGGCGCCCTTTTTGCTGATCGGTACCTGGCTCTAGGGCCCCGGCGACGTTTTCTGGCGGTCAGTCCGGGCCTTGGGCCCGCCCCTGGGGGTACCTGAAAGATTCCGATCCTTTTTGGGGCCTGCGGGCGACTTACCTTCCAAGCAGGGGAGGAATCGGCCACGGCGGCTCCAGCCCGCTTTTTTAACCGGATCCAAGCCCCATCGGTATAGAATAAGAAAACCGGAGAATATTCAATGAGTCTCGCTCGCACAGGCAAATCTCGGTGCCGCCAGGCCCTCCCTGGGTTCGGGCCCGACTTGCGCCTCGCGGCGTCCCTGTTGCTCGCGCTCGTGGGTCTTTGCCTCCTGCTGGCCTGCCCCGCCGTTGCGGCGCCCCGGGTCTTCCTCTGTCGGACAGTCGACGCCAGTTGCAGCTGTGTGCCCGACGAGGCGCAGGATTCCTTCGTCGTTCACGGGAATCTCTCCACGGCTACGCCGCTCTCGGTGGATCTGTGCCTGAGGGTCGCGGCGACAGCCAGTACAGTTGCTGTGTCATCCTGTGATCCGCTGAACGCCACGGCGGATGGAGACGAAATCTGCGCATTCCAGGTCGTGCTGGCCCCCTACGGGGGCATGACAATCCAGAATTTTGTCCTGGGCCCCCCCGCCTTCGGCGGCTCCGTTACCTCGAGCGGTGAACTCATCGTCAACTGGGTAGACACGAACTCGCCCTTGAGCGCCGGCGCTAAGGTCCATCTGGGCAGCTTCGAGGTGGTGTGGACTGGGACCACCGCTGAAGGCCTGCGAGTGAGTGCAGCGAGCGAGGTCGTGGACGCCGACTTTTCCCCGACGGTGATTTCCATCGATACAAGCATCCTAGTCGTTCCAGAGCCCTCGCTGGCTTGGAGCCTCTTTGTCGGGCTCCTCTTCCTGATCTGGGTGGCGGGTCGACGGCAGGCTCTGGGGATGGGGGTATTTTTGGGGGTCGCTCTCGCAGCCGATCCCTCGACTGCGGGCTTGCTGGTCGAGAAGACGACCCTGCTGAGCCTGGAGGCTCTCGACCATATTCAGGGGGAAGCCGGTGATCGCGAACTGGCGGCCATCGGCGATGTGAACGGAGACGGTATCGAGGATCTTGCGATCGGTCTGCCCACGGCTTATTCGGGAATGGGCGCCGTGGTGATCGTGATGATGCGCGCCGACGGAACGGTTCAGCGAACCCTTCGCCTGGCCCGGGGGATTGGGGGCGGCAATGGCACCCTCTCGATCCCGCTGAACGCGAATTCTGGGTTTGGTGATGCGATCGCCAGCTTGGGTGACCTGGGCGGGGGCACCTTTACGAACCGAACGGTGCTGGCCGTGGCCGCTCCCGGAGATGCCCGGGTTTGGCTGATTGTTCTGAGGCCGAGGTCGGATACATCCGGGGTGACGGTCGAGAACGAAATAAACGTGGAATTCTCGTCGGGACCGGTTGTTCGTTCTTTGGCAAATATCGGCGATGTGGACGGCAACGGCGCCCCCGATTTCGCTTTCGGCCAACCCGACGCGACGAGTACGAATTGCCCGTTGTTGACTTCGGCTTGCGGGGTTGTGGGGATCGCCTTGATGCAGGCCGACGGGTTATTGGTCGGTGAGGGGCTACTCGAAAGTGGAGTGGGGGGGATGCCCTCTCTTGCGTCCGTGGAGAAATTTGGCGCCTCCCTCGCTCCTGCGGGTGACGGACAAGGCGACGGAATCCTTGCGATAGGCACGCCTGGCCACGGGGGAGGCGAGGGGGGGTTCCTTCTCGTGAAGTTGTTAACCGGTACTTCCTCGGTGAGTTGGGCTACGCGCTTCGATAAGACCACTTTATCCCTGCCCCCTTGGGGTCCCGGTGCGGGCTTTGGTGCCAGCATCGCTCGAATGTCGGATCGGGGGGGGGTGACCCTTGGGCTCGCCGTGGGAGCCCCCAAGGCCGACGGCCAAAACGGTACGCAGGCTGCCGGGGCGATTGCGGCGCTTCAAGTCGATCCGTTGACTGGGTTCTCGCTCGTTCAGGCGATCGACGACGCGAGCGGCGAAGTGCCACAAGCCTATGCGAACGGGGTATCCAGCATGTTCGGCCAGTCGATCGCTTTCCTGGATGTTAGCGGTGACGGTCTCCTCGAAGTCTTTGTAGACGCGGCGAAGAATGCCAGTGGCACTATTTCGGGCATCTACGAGGGCCAGTTTTTTGATGACGACGAGGATAGTATTCCGGACCTCGTGGACAACTGTCCGGCACTGAGAAATACCGACCAGAAGGATTCCGATAACGATGGCGTGGGAGACATTTGTGATAATTGCCGCGATATCTTCAACCCGGACCAGGATAATGATGATTCCGATCGAGTCGGGGATGCCTGTGAGCCGGTCAAGGTTCGCCTCACTGCTGTGGGCTCGGCCTCCTCTCCCGCCTGGGCGGTTGAACTCGATTGCGGCGCTTCCGATGTGACTCATCTGGAAATTGCGCTGGTGCCCCACCGGTCGGCGAGTAGCTCGGGCTGGGTCGGATCTTTGGACTTTGGCGGTGGCTGCGATGTGCCGGTGCCGACCCAACCTGGCGGCGGCGGCGGAGGACTCGGTTGTACTGCCGGTTCCCACCTTGGGGGTACCGTTGATGCCCAAGAGTCGGGGGCTTTCGTGACCGACGCCAACGGCTTCATGCCCGGCTACCCCACCTTGCGATCGAATACCCTTTATATCTTGCTCAACGGGAATGCCGGACTAAGCGGCCAGGAACTTTGCTCGAGCAAGGACGCGTTTCCAGCCTTCCTCGGGGATGTGATATCCAGTCCGGCCTCTACAGGAGAGACGACCTCGTTGTTCGTTTCTCTTGATCGGGGTCTGGGCGGGAGCCCTATCCTCGGATCGGGTCCCCTGGTCTCCTCCGGGACTCAAAACATCCCGGTCTTTGAGGCTATCACCGTGGAGTCTTCCGGGGCGAACCGATCGTCTGCGTCGAGCGGTGCGGGAGGAGGCCCGTGATGAGTTGTAAACGTATGATCGTCGCCTGGTTAGTGCCGACCCTCTTTCTTCTCTTTGTCGGCCTTCCCCTCTGTGCATGGGCAGACAATATCGATGTCGAACTCCGCCCTCTTGCAGGTGAAATTTCGCCCGATGTGGCCCTCTGGGAAGTCTGCTTCAGGTCGGATAGGGAGCTCAGCCGCCTCACGGTTGGTGTGATCGCACCCACAGGCTACAGCGGAACCATGGCATGGCTCGACTGCGGCACGGCCGCGACTCCGGGTTCATGCGCGACGCCGTTTGGTACCACGACGGTCTTCGATGATGCTTACCAGACCGTGGACGGAAGTGATTCGTTTTCGGATTTGGTGGGGGACACTCTCTTCCTGGTGCTGGGTGGCCAGGGGCAGCCTTCAATCGACGGTTTTCTTTCCCCGGTCAATTGGTTGGGGTCCTTGAAGTGCGTTGCCCGGCTTTCTCTGACTCCTGGCGTTGATTCCGAAGATCCGCCGGGTTTGGTGAGCCTCCTGGATCCCGATACGGCTTCCATTGACTATTTAGGGAACGGGTCGGATTGTATAGAGCCGATCGTCGTGGATGGGGCCCGAGATGATTGTGCAGGCGGTTCGGGCTCGGGGTTGGGTTCCCTGACCGCTACCAGCTTGGTCGTGAGCTCGATCCCCGAAGACTACGACGGAGACCTCCATGCGGATGAGCAGGATAATTGCGTCTTTACATCCAACGTCGATCAGGCCGATAGCGGCGGACTTAAAATGTCCGTCACCGATGGCGTCGGAGATGCCTGCCAATGCGGCGAAGGCGACGGCAATGGGACGATCGGAATAGGAGGCGACAAGGATCTGGAAAACATGCTCTCGCATCTTCAAGGGACCACTCCCGCCGATTTTAATGAGTCGCGTTGCAGCGTGGGAAGCCCGGCGACTTGCACCATCTATGACGCAGCGTTGCTCGACTTGTCCCTGAAGTCGTCTGCTACACTCGATAACGTCTGCAGCGCTTTCAGCCCCTAGCGGGTTCGGGTCTAGGGGTTCGCTTTGATTGGAACCCGGCCGGGAGGGCGAACGAGTGGAGCAAGCGTTGCGAGCCGTATTGTCCTCCCGCTCCCCCAATCGCTTCCGACTCGTGCCCACGGCTATTCTGGTCCTGGTGGCCGGGTTGGCGTCTTCCGAACCGGTTCTCCTGCCCGCAACGATTCCGACCCAGATCGAAACTGATGGCAGCCTGTTGGGTTCGGTTCAGGTCATTGAGCCCGACGGCGGGGACCCAAATCGCTATACCATTGCAGGAAATCATGGGCTCCTGGTGGGTGAAGATCCGGCGGGTGCTGGCGGCAACCTCTTCTACAGCTTTGGCCAATTCGATCTGGCGAGTACGAATACAGCTGTTTTTTCGAGGGCTTCGGGCTTGGGGTCGGCTTCCCCGGGAGCTCTCGTCGTTCGCGTCACAAACGGATCTCCCTCCTACCTCTATGGGGCCATCGAGTCGGAATTTTCCGATACGGATTTATACTTCGCGAATCGAGCCGGGATCATCGTTGGGCCTTCGGGGAGTTTTGATCTTTCTGGAATCTCGGATTCCCCGGGTTCGTTCTTTATGTCGAGCGCTGATCGTCTGATCTTCGAAGACGGTTTCTTCTCGACGGGTGGGGGCGGGCCGGCTTTTGAGCCCGACATGCAGGGCTTGGATTGCTGCGGAGGCGCCCCTAGCGCCTTCGACTTCGATTACGGCGGAGCGGGCGAAGTCCTTTTTAATGGTGGGTTTCATGAATGGCAGGGCGAGGGCATCGTTCAGATCGTCGCCGGCAACATAAGGCTTATCGAGGGCGGGGCACTCAATAATAAGGGCGGTGAGATCCACCTCGCCGCGGTGGGTACCGCTGCAGTGACGGTCCCGGTGGCTGCTGCCGGTGATGCACATTTCCCGGGTGCCGCCGCTCCCAACGGCGTGATCGAGTTGCTTCGAGTGCCCGGCGGAAGTGGGACCGCGGAATTGAGCACGAACGCAGGTGCGACCTCGAACGGTCGGATCGTTCTGCGTGCAGGGCACTTGGTTCTCGATGGAGCGGCTATCAAGGCGGGGGGGCGCGATGGAAGCAAGCCGACCATCGACCTTGAGGCCTCGGAGAGTATTACCCTGAAAGGCTCTTCGGTGGATGCCCTCGCGACCTTCGAACCCTCATCTCCTGACCACACGGGCATACGAATCGTCGCGCCGGATATTCTTCTGACCGAGGCGGTGATCATCGCTACGAATAGTTCAGGCGAGATCTCGGAAAGCAAGAGGGGAAGCAAGATTGCCTCGACCTCGTGGTTTCAGAGCGCGGGGCGAGTCGAGTTGCTCGCTACGGGGAGCCTGGCCCTGGATGGGGCGAGGACCCGAATCGAGGCGGTCGTCAAGGGTGCGCCGGGTGGTGGTGATATAAGAATTTCAGCCCAATCACTCGAACTGAGAGATGGGGCCCAGGTCCTGGCAGCAGCAAGAAAAAGGCGGGACCCAACGGGTCCGATCGGAGATATCGGTATCGTTGCCGAGGAATTGCTGCTGGAAAATGGTTCGAGTATCGGGTCGTTCACGGAGTCACTTTCCACCGGCGGCTCCGTTGCGGTTGATGTTGGGGGTCGGCTTGCCCTATTGGCGGCATCTGAGATCTATACCGAGTCGCAGGGAGATCCTTCTCTGCTCACCGGCGATGTGGGTGATGTTCTGGTTTCTGCGGGGGATATCGTCCTGGCCGATGGATCCAATATTCGCTCGACAACCCAGACTGCGGCCCCGGGTGGCGACGTTGATCTGGTGGTCAATGGTTCCATCACGCTCTCGATGCTTTCGGCGATTGCCTCGGAGCCCAGGGGGTTCGGGGACGCTGGCGACATACGAATTCGTGGTGGGTCGCTCCTGCTCGAAGGGGGCAGCCAGATCATCTCTCAGAGTAATCCTGACTGGATTCTCGATAGCCAAGGCAACCCGATCAAGCAGGCCTCCCTGGAGCTAGGCGCGCCGGGAGATATCGAAATTGTCGTCGCGGGTGCACTCGAAGTCGATGGCGTCTATGGGACTAGTGTCGAAGATGCGACTCGCTCCTTGATCTCGGCGAGGGTCGAGAACCCGGGCTCGGGTGCCGATGCGGGGAATATTACGATCACTGGGGGGAGCGTGGAAATCAAAAACGGCGCGCTGGTGACGTCTCGCAACGCATCGGACGCGAGTGCTGGCACGGGCCGTGCTGGCTCGATTTCTGTGACGGCCACGGATTCTTTTATCCGGCTAACGGGTCGGGCGCCACTTCCTATAGATCCATTCGGGAGAACGATCGATTCCGAAATCTCGGCGCGGAGTTCGGGCGCGGCGGCCGGGGACATCAACTTGGAGGCTCCGAGTATAGAGGTCAGTGGCGGCGCCGGAATCGCTGCGACGAGCTTTGGTTTGAGTCGTGCGGGTTCGATCAGCATCGGTGCGAGCGAAAATATTTTGCTGGTGAAGAGTCGTATTACGACGAAGGCGGGCAGGAGCGATGGGGGCAATATTTCCCTCGATGCGGGTGAGTTGATCGAGGTGGTCGACTCCCTGATCGAAACCGAAGTTCTCACCGACCAGGGAGGGGCGGGGGAAATTATGGTGGGCCAACAAATCGAGCCCCGTCTGGTTTTGTTGAATTCGAGCGCCTTGATTTCCAATGCCGCCCAGGGCGGGGCGGGCGATATCTCGATTTCAGGCGGTCGCCTCGTGCGTTCCGCAGATACGGTCGTCCAGGCGGCATCAGACAACGCGCGACTCGATGGCGAAATCAGTATCGACGCTCTCGAAGATGAGCTTCCCGGCCGGCTGGTTCCCCTGGAGATCGCCTACCTCGATGTCAATTCCCTGTTCTTGCCGCCTTGCGCAGCTCGTCTCGAGGGAGAGAGAAGTTCCTTGACTGTCCGCGGTCGTCCCGGGATGGCGAGTGAACCAGGAGGCTTGCTGCCCTCACCGATCCTTTCGGCTCCGGGCGATGGGGGACCTCCGGGCGATTCCCCCGCTCGGGGTCGAGGCACCTCGGCGGCTGGGAATATCCAACTCCGGGGGCTCTCTTTGGGCTCGTTCTCGCCCCGGCAGGGCACGGTGGGGGTCACTTCGTGCGGTGTCGACTGGCCCTGGCCGGCAACCCAGTAGAGATTGATGCGGCGCCTTTCCCAAGAGCTCCCCCAAG
>JAPKBZ010000172.1 GCA_028823175.1 Myxococcota bacterium | reverse complement strand
GATAGCGCCGCGTTCGGTCACCGCGTTGGTCGGCCAGTAGAGCGCACCTGCACCCGGCCTCGGATCCATCAAGAAGAGATCCCCGGAATTGTCTTCGCTTTTGACATAGTAGACGCCGCTGAAAACACTCCACGGATGCATGTGAACACGAACGAAATCGCCCGGAGACTCGATATTGGACCAAGCGCCTGTGACGGTGGGCGCAATCGCCTCGGGAATATCGTCGCCCCCCGCACACTCGCGGATCACCTCGCCGATCGCCTCGAAGACTTCGTCGAAGGCCTCCCGCTGCGTCAAATCATGAGGGGTCTGCCAGCCCGCCCCCGGGTATTCGATGCCATCCTCGCCGCCCGCTCGAATCGCGTGAATTTCCTTGAGCAGATGCGCGTTGAGCCGTTCGAGTTCGCTGCCCGTCGCGAGTTGAACCTCGTACACATGCGTGACGAAACATTGATTCTGGGTGAGCTCGACTTCGTTCAAATCCACCATGGCTCGATTCCACCCTTCGTCAATAAAAATTTAGGGACGCACTCTGTGACCTGATTCCCAGCCTCAGGCCGGGGGGATGGCCGCTCTGTGCAACGTTTATCTCGTTTGTCTCGTTTGTCTCGTGTGTGAATGATGAACGACCCTCGCGCGCCACTCAACCCGCTTTCGAAGCATCTTCTCCAATAAACAGGCGCACCGCTGACCTTCCTGACCCCACGCCTACGGATGCGCGATGACCATTAGCGCGTTGGCCCGATCCTGCACGCATTCCATGGCGCGCCGAAGATTTTCCGGGTCGAGTGCCGCAAAGCTCTCGTCGAGGATGACCAGATCCGCTTCCTGGATCAACGCGCGTGCAATGAAGAGACGGCTTCGCTCGCCATGGGAGAGCTGCCAGCCGGTGTCCCCAACCATCTGCAGGAGCCCGGATGGCATTCGATCCAGAAGATCTCCGAGACCCAGTTCGCGGCAAAGCGTCTCCACTTGAGCCAGATCGTCTGCCGTCGCAGGCCAGCGATGTCCCATCAGCACGTTGAACGCAAACGTCCCCGCCAGCACGTGATTTTCGTGGAACTGGGGCGCCGTCACGACCCGTCTGCGCCATCCCTCCTCGCCGAGGGTGGAACGGTCGAGTCCCCGAACCAATATCAGCCCCTGATCGGGTTTCCGGATTCCGACCAAGACGGACGCCATCGTTGACTTCCCGCCGCCAGAGGGCCCTTCGAGCAAGATCCGATCTCCGTCCTCGATCTCCAGCGTACAGCGTTCGAGTATTGCAGCCGAGCGGCTCGGGTAGCGAAAGGACAGCTCGCGCGCCGAGAGCACGCTTCCGGTTTGCTCGCGCGGCAAAAGGCCATCGTTGCGCACGACGACGTTCGGGTCGCCGACAACTTCGCTCCGCGCCGCAGCCTCATAGAGTGGACGAACCCGTTTCCAGGCAGTGAACGCCCCGACAAGCTGAACCAGGCCAGCGGCGAAGGCGGCAAGGGCGCCTTCCGCGAGCAAGATGCCGCCGAGCGCCACGGCGACGCCGGTCGGATCCGCTCCGGCGGCGAGTGCCGGAGCCAGCCCAAGCGCCCCAACAACGAGCCAACACGGCGCAACCATCGTCAGACCGATCTCCTCTCGGTCCATCACGGCCGAGCGTTCGAGATAACGCCGCAGCGCCGGGTCTTCTTGGTCATGCCATTGGTCGGGGCGCTCTTGGGCCAGGCGGGTTCGATGCCCCACCATCTTCTCGACAAGCGCGTGCGTGAGCTGCATCCGCTCTTCGGTCCAGACCCGATAGCGTCGGGCATACCTCGCCACGAGACCCCCCGTGATGACGAGCCAGGCGAGCAATAAACCAACGTGGAGCGCGCCACCCGCGCCAGCCCCGAGAATCAGGCCCGCCAACACCAATTCGATGATCGCGAGGCCGCCCGCCAAACCGCCCCCGAGCGCCAGGGCCTCGAAGGCCTCTGCTTCGTTGACCCGGCCGATGAATCGGCCGACCCCCTCGGAGCGCGTCTCGTCCGGGGTCAACTTCAGGGCCCCTTGCAGCATGCGCCGCTTGACCAGAGCACTTGTGCCGAGGGCGAAGCGTCCCTGGAGCCAGACAACCGCCATACTCAACGGCACCTGGGTTGCTAAGGCCAAGCCCCAGGCTATGAGCCAGCCGACATCGAGTTGACCGGACAAAGCTCCTCGCCCGATCAGGACCCATGCCCCGATGAAGAGCAGATAATTCGCCGCGTGGCACGATACGAGCCACACGAGTAACCGGTCAAGACCGGCGCTCCGCGCCTGTTTCCGCATTGGAGCCTCGGGCGGTAGCCTGATCAACCAGCCACCCGCACAGCGATTTCCGCCGAGCGCTTCTGCGAGGATCGAGGTCAGCGCCGCTTCTCGACGTGTTTCCGGTACGCCCGCTTCGCTCAAAACGGTCGCAATCGCAGGCCGCGCCTCCGCTTCGACTGCGGCTGCGAGCGCGTCGCGAATCTCGCGGATAGGAAGCCAGCAACGCCTGAGATCCGGGGCGATCACCTGCGCGCGCGATCCGCGCGTCCGCAGCAACGCGAGCACCCCGCCTTCCGGGAGCGCCAGGAGTCCCGGCCCCATGGAGCGAATCATCGAATCCAATTCTCGGTACGGTGTGTTGACGGGCTCGGCTTCCAGCCCGAGACGCGCGGCTGCAATCTCCATCCAAGCGCCGATCGGCGCGTCGTCGGGAACCGAACCAAACTGCGCCTCCACGTCTGCCAGGCCCGCCGCACGGCTGAGTGCCAGCAAGGCATCGCCCATGCGGCGGCGTGACCAGGCTGTCCCCGAAAACCGGTTCATCTTGCTTCCTCGGGCCCGGGGCCGTCCGCGTCGCCACGTCTCTCTTCGTGGAGTGTTCCGTCTTCGAGTCGAATCCGCAGCCAGTTGTCGCCGGACCACATGCCGCTTCGCACGGCACGCTCCGCATCGAGTAACGCCCGGTATCGCGAACTTGGGTCCGACGAAAGAGATCCGGGGGAGCCATCTTCCACGATTCTGCCCTCTTCGATCACCAATACCCGATCGAAGGCGGCCGTCTCGTTCACGTCGTGGGTCACACACACGAGAGTGGAGTCTGACCACCAACTCCGGGCGCGGCGAAGCAACACGCTGCGTTGGCTGCGGTCGAGACCTCTGAACGGCTCGTCGAGAAGCACCAGTCGGTTGTCCTCTCGGAGCAGGGCTCGCCCCAACCGAACGCGCTGCCCTTCCCCACCCGACACGAGCCCCCCGCCTTCGCCGAGATCGGTTTGGAGGCCATCCGGAAACTGTTCCAGCACCTCGATCAGACCCGCCGCCTCAAGCGTCGGTCCCAATGCGGTCTCGCGTGCACCGCCGTAGCGAAGATTCTCGAGCAGTGGCCTCGCCCAGATCTGAACCGAGGGATCGACCCACGCACTGGCGCGACGTACCGCTGCGAAAGTCTCGCCCTCAAGCACATGCCCATCGACGTGGATCGTCCCTTGGGCAGGCCAGTGCCATCCCAACATCAGTCCGACGAACGTGGACTTGCCCGCACCCGAAGGACCGACCACGGCGACATGCTGTCCCGCCGGAATTTCCAGATTCACACCCTCGAGAATCTCCAAGCCCGCGGCGCGCACGTTCACGTTATCGAAGCGAATCGACATGCCTTCGCTCGCCGCCTCGCGGTCGCGCGGTGCCTCCGCGTCAGGCTCCGGTTCACCAGAGCCGACGCCGTCGTTGGACCCCGCCCTCGGTTCCGCTTCGCCATCCGGGGCACTCAGGGGTTCAAGAAGTCGAACAAGGACGCTTCGCAGCGATGGGTACTGGCGACAGACAACGGCCACTTCGGTTCCGAGCGTTGGCAAGCTCAAAACCCAGTAAATCAGGAGCAGCGTCGAACCGCTGGCTCCGCGCCCGACATGCATGAGAATCAATCCAACGCCGAGCGCAAATCCGGCGGCGGTCAAAGCGCCCTCGACGAGGACTGCAGAGCGCTGCAGGCTGAGGGCCGAGCGGCCCCACTCGACAACGAGTGCCTCGTGCTCCCGGCGCACGGCGCGTCCCGCTCCGTGCGCGCGAATCGGGGCAAGACCCAAGAGCGCGTCCAAGTAGAAGTGACTCAGACCGCCGAGATGGGCGCGCACCCGCAGTGCTTGCTCGGAGAGCAGGGGATGAAAAATCAGCGGGAGCCCGACGGACAGCAGTGCCGCAACAACGGCAAAGGCAG
>JAPKBZ010000171.1 GCA_028823175.1 Myxococcota bacterium | reverse complement strand
TTGGAGGGGCTGAAGGCTCTTTTGTTGGAGGGGCTGAAGGCTCTTTGGTTGCCCGTTTGTCGAGCGGCGTGGCTCGGCTCTCTGCCACCGGTTACCCCTCGCCACTAGGTGAAAGACCGAGGTTCGCGGGGCAAGCACTTGGGCTAAATTACGTGCGTGCGAAGACTCGTCGCAAAGATTGTTTTCTGGCTCTGGGGCTGGCGTCCGGAAGGGGGCCCGCCCGAGGACGCCTCGCGTTATGTGATCGTCGCCGCGCCCCATACCTCAAACTGGGATTTCCCCCTGCTCATCGGCTTCGCCTGGCTCTACAAGGTGCCGATCGCCTGGGTGGGCAAGTACTCGCTCTTTCGCTGGCCCTTCGGCGGCTTCATGCGCCGCCTGGGCGGCGTGGCCGTGCGGCGCGACGCCCCTGAGGGCCTGGTCGCCCAATTGGCCGAGTCGCTCAAGAGCGGGCCACCCCGGGGCCTGGTGATTCCCGCGGAGGGCTCCCGGGCCTGGCGAGAAAACTGGAAATCGGGCTTCTACCACGTCGCCCGGGAAGCCGGGCTTCCCGTCGTACTCTCTTTCCTCGACTACAAGCGCCGGGTGGGCGGCTTCGGTCTAGCCTTCACGCCCACGGGCAATATCCCCGTGGACATGGACGCGGTCCGCGCCTTCTACGCCGACAAGATCGCGCGCTACCCCGAGAATTTCGGGCCGGTGCAACTCGCGGAAGAAAAGGTCATAGCCGAAGCCTGAGCCGGGCCGCTCGCCAGGCAACTCGTTTTCCAAGGAGAACCGCTGTGCCCCGACCCCAAGATCCCGTCCTGATTGGCCTGGCCCAATCGATCCAGCGCAGCGACGACCTCGCCGACAGCATCGGCCCCATCGAGATGATGGTCGACATCGCCCGCCGAGCGGCCGAGGATGCCGGCCCCGGGGCGGCAGCGCTGGAGGCCGCGGACACCCTCGGCGTGGTGAGCTTGATCGGTACCCGCTCGAAGAACCCCCCGGACGGGGTCGCCCGGGAGCTTGGCATCGCGCCCCGGCGCCAGGTGATGACCCGGGTGGGCGGCGAGATGCCCCTGGTGCTCGTCAACGAACTCGCCGGCAAGATCGCCCAGGGCGAGAGCGAAGTCGCTCTGGTCCTCGGCGCCAACCCCCTGGCCTCGATGATGCGCGCGCGCAAAGAGGGCATCGAGCTCGATTGGCTCGGCACCGGCGAAGGCGAACCCGAACTCATGGGCACCACCGAGCCCGGCACCCATCCCCGGGAAAACCAACACGGGCTGGCGATGCCGCCGCATATCTACCCGATCCTCGAGCACGCCCTGCGCGGGCGCCGGGGGCTCGACCCCAAGGCCCACGCCGCCAATCTCGGCGCGCTGATGGCGCCCTTCACCCGGGTGGCCGCCGCCAACCCCTACTCGTGGTTTCCCACCGAGCGCAGCGCCGAAGAACTGATCACGCCCACGGCAAACAACCGCATGGTGGGCGACCCGTACACGAAGTACCTCAACGCCGTGCTCTACACCGACCAGGCCGCCGGGGTGCTGCTCGCCTCGGAAGCCGCCGCCGATCGCCTGGGCGTCCCCGAAGAAAAGCGCGTGCGCTGGTGGGGCGGGGCCCAGGCCAACGAGCGCGCCTGGTTCGTGAGCGAGCGCCCGGAACTCGGCGACGCCCCCGCCATGCGGGCCTGCGCCGAGCGCACCCTGGATAGCGCGGGCATCGGCATCGACGATGTCGGCCACATGGATCTCTACAGCTGCTTCCCCGTGGCCGTCGAAATGGCGTGCGAGGCCTTCGGCGTGGCCGAGGACGACCCGCGCGGACTCACCACCACCGGCGGCCTGCCCTACCACGGCGGCCCGGCCAACAACTACACCCTCCACGGCCTGGCCACCGTGGCCGAGCGCTGCCGGGCCGAGCCGGGCAGCGTGGGGCTGGCCACGGGCAATGGCTGGTACCTCACCAAGCACTCGGCCAACGTCTGGTCCACCCGGTCCCGGCCCGGCGACGCGCCGCCGCGCGCCGACACCGGCGAGCCCATCGCCGGCCCCGAGCCCATCGCCGTCGCCGAAAAGCCCGAGGGCCCCGGCCGCATCGAGTCCTACACGGTGATCTACGGCCGGGACGGCCAACCCGAATTCGGGGTGGTGCTCGGCCGGCTGCACGAAGGCGAGCGCCGCTTCATCGCCAACCTCGCCGGCGGCCCCGATGCCCTGGCCGCCTTTGCCGAGGGCGACGCCCTGGGGCGCGAGGGCCGCGTCGAACCCGGCGACGAGCGCAACCTCTTTCATCCGAACTGAGCATCCGAGCTGAGCACCCGAGCCGAGCGCCCGGCCTGAGCGCCACGAACCGAGGATTCCGAGAGGTCCGAACCCCATGGACTGGAAACCCTGCAACCCCCCGCGCTTGCCACCCACCACGGGCGCCTTTGTCGCCGTCGCTCCCCTGAAGGAAGACGAGCGCGACGGCGACGAACTCTTCGCCGCCATCGCCGGCCCGGGCAACGAGGAACTCTGGCGCTTCATCCCCTTTGGCCCCCCAGAAACCCCCGAGAGCCTGGTGGCCACCCTCGGCGGCGCCCGGGACGCGGGGCAATGGCAACCCATGATCCTTCGCGCCGCAGCGGGCGGCCCCGCCCTGGGCATGGCGAGCTATATGCGCCTGCGCCCCGAGGTCGGCTCGGCGGAGGTGGGCAGCATCGTCTTCTCGAAAGCTCTGCAACGCACCGCCGCCGCCAGCGAGGCCCTCTACCTGATGGCCCGCCATCTCTTCGAAGATCTCGGCTACCGGCGCTTCGAATGGAAATGCGACGACGCCAACGCCGCCTCCAAGCGCGCGGCCCTGCGCCTGGGCTTTCGCTTCGAGGGCCTGTTCCGCCAGGATCTTGTGGTCAAGGGAAAGAACCGGGACACGGCCTGGTTCTCCATGCTCGACGGCGAGTGGCCGGGCATCCGCGCGGCTTTCGAGGCGTGGCTGGACCCGGACAATTTCGATGCGGGCGGCGAGCAAAAGCGCGCCCTGGCGGCGATGCGCGCCGAAAGCGCGGGCGGAGCCTAGGCGCCCGCTGCGTTCTGCTCGACCTCGGTCTTGTGGATCACGCCGAAGACCAGGGTGCGGTGGAAGTGGCGGAAGAGCGAGCCTCCCGCCCGGCGGTAGACCCCGAGAAAAAGGAAGAACTCAACGAGGTGAACGGCGACGAGCAGGCCAAAGAGCGTGCGCCCTACGCCCCCGATCTCGGTGTAGTAGAGCGGGAAAAAGAAGCACGCCCCGGCAAAGAGCCAGACCGCGAGGGTGATTTTTCGGAAAAGGCTCAATCGTTCGGCGCTGTACATCCCACTTCCTCCTCGATCTCTCCGGGGTTTTGTCCCGGTGTTCTCCCGGCCTTCGGGCGCCGTTTAACGAGCTGCGAAGCCCTCGGAGCGAGTCTATCACGCCCGGGCGGGGCGTCCCGCTCCCCGGGCCGGGATGCTAGCTTCAGCGGCCCGGCCACCCATAAGGAAAAGTCCCCCATGCTCGATGATCTCGCCGACTACGAAGCTAGCGTCTACTCCCAATGCGGCGAGGATGGCGTGCTCGGCCGTATCTTCGACGTGATCGGCGCGGGCAACCGCTATTTCGTCGAGTTCGGCGCCTGGGATGGCCAGCACCTCTCGAATACCGCCCACCTGCGCCTGAACAGCGGCTGGCAGGGCCTGCTCATGGAGGGCAGCGACAAGGCCGACGGCGATCTCGTCAAGCGCGAGTTCGTCGATGCCGGCAACGTCAACGCCCTCTTCGCCAAGCACGCCGTCCCCGAGACCTTCGACCTGCTCTCCATCGACATCGACGGCAACGACTACTGGGTCTGGAAGGCCATCGAGGACTACACCCCAAGGGTCGTGGTCGTGGAGTACAACGTCTTCTTCCCCATCGACCAGGCCTGCACGATCCCCTACGACCCCGAATGGGTCTGGGATCGCAGCTACTACCACGGGGCCAGCATCGCGGCCTTCCAGAAACTCGGCCGGGCCAAGGGCTATAGCCTGGTCTACGCCGACCGCTTCGCCCCCAATGCGTTTTTCATTCTCGACTCCGAACTCCCCGACAGCTTCCGCGAAAGGCCGCTCGGAGAGATCACCCCGTGGAATGTCTTCGAGCACTCGGCCCCGGTGGGCGGGCGCGAGTGGGTGCACGTCTAGCCGGTTCCGCCCACCTCAACCCAGCCCAACCCAGCCCAACCCAGCCCA
>JAPKBZ010000170.1 GCA_028823175.1 Myxococcota bacterium | reverse complement strand
CCGCAGCCGCAATAACCGCCGAGCCCCCGATCCCCCAGCCCCAAGATCGCCCAACCCCTCTTCAATTTTCCTCGGCCCGTGCCTCCCCGGCGCCCAGCGAGTTCTCTAAGATGACCAGATGCCTCAGCCTGAATCTCCGAAGCCCACACGACGCGAAATCCTGAAGGCCGGCGGGGTGGGGCTCTTGACCCTGACTCTCGGCGGCCAGTGGGTGCATCTCTCTCCGGCCGAGGCCCAGGCGGCGGGGGCTCCCCTGGCCGTGCTCACCCCGGCAGAGGCCGCAACCCTGGCGGCCCTCGGCGAGCGCTTGGTTCCCGGCAGCCGAAAAGCCGGGGTCGTGCCCTTCGTGGATTACCAACTCGCCGCGGCTCCAGACGACTGCATGCTGATGATCCAATACCTCGGCGTCGACCCGCCCTTCACGCCCTTTTATCGCACGGGTCTCGGCGCCCTTGAGGCCGCCGCCCAGGCCCGCCACCAAAGCCCCTTCGCCAAGCTCGAGGACGCCCCGGCCGAGGCGCTCATCGCCGCCATGGCCGAAGGCAAGCTCGAGGGCTGGGCGGGGCCGCCGCCGCCCTTCTTCTACTTTGTCCTTCGCAACGATGCCTGCGATGTGACGTACGGAACCGAAAAGGGATTTGCGGCGCTGGGTGTCCCCTATGCCGCGCATATCCCACCGCCGACGGAATGGGGGGAGCCCAGTTGAGCGCGCTTCCCAGCGAGAAAATTGATGCGGTGATCGTCGGCTCCGGGGCTGCGGGCAGCCATTACGCCGCCCGCTTGGCTCAGGCCGGTAAACGCGTGGTGATCCTCGAGGCCGGCCCCGCTCGGCCCAACGACGATCTTGTTAGCTCCATGCTCTGGGCGCGCCGGCTCAAGGGCGGCGGCGCTCCGGTGCTCGAGACCGGCAAGGGCACCGTGGGCAACGGCTTCAACGTGGGCCGGGGCGTGGGCGGCTCCACCATGCACCACTATGCCGTTTGGCCGCGGCTGCACGAAAATGATTTTCGGGTGAAGAGCCTGTACGGGCGCTCCCGGGATTGGCCCATCGCCTACGCCGACCTCCAGCCCTATTACGACCGGGTGCAGGAGGAGTGCGGGATTTCGGGGGATCACCTCGCCGAAACCACCCGGCCTCCGGGCGCTGCCTACCCCATGCCGCCGGTCCCGGTCTCCGAGCAAGGGCGCGTCGTGGCCCAGGGCTTTGCCGCCAAGGGCATGAAGGTCTCTCCCCTTCCCCTGGCCGTGACCAGCCGCGCCTACAAGGGCCGGCCGCCGTGCATCTGGGATGGCTGGTGCGATGCCGGCTGCCCGATCGGCGCCCTGGCCAACGCCCAGACGATTCATCTTCCCCAGGCCGAGGCCGCCGGGGCGACGATTCATCCCGATACCGAGGTGGTGCGGGTGCTGACCAGTGCGGACGGCAAGCGGGTCACCGGCGTCGAGGCGATGACCAAGGACGGCGAGCGCGTGCAGGTGATGGCCGACGTGGTCGTCGTGGCGGCGTTCACGATCCAGAGCCCCCGGCTCTTGTTGGCGAGCGCCACGCCCCAGCATCCCGAGGGCTTGGGGAACTCGAGCGGCACGCTTGGGCGTTTTGTGACCTCCCACGGCGCGGCGCCGGTCTTTGGCCTGCACGCCAAGGCGACAACCCCGGCCTTTGGCGCCTTTGGCGGCCAGCTTCTCAACCAGGAGCATTACGACGACAAGAACGCTCACGCGAGCAGCGGCGCTTTTGGCAGCTACCAGTGGATGATCGCCAACGCCCTGAAGCCCAATGGCCTGCTGGGGATCGCGCCGACCCGCCCCGACCTGCGTGGCCCGGCGCTTACGAAATTCATGGAGCAGGCCACCCAGCACATGATCACCATGACCGGGGTGACCGAAGACGAGGCCCTGGCCGAAAACCGTATCACCTTGAGCCCCCGCAAAGATGCCCTCGGCGTTCCCCTGGCTTCGGTGAATTACACCTCGAGCAAGGCCTCACTGGCGCTCTGGGATGCGGCCATCGCCGAAGGTCTCGAGGTCTTCCGGGCGGCGGGGGCGAGCGAGGCTTGGAACGCACCGCGCGCGCCCATGCATATCATGGGAGGCACAGTCATGGGAGCGAGCGCCGCCGACTCGGTGGCCAATAGCTACGGCCAGACCCACGACCTGCCCAACCTCTTTATTGGCGGCGCGGGGCTCTTTCCCACTTCGGGCGGGGTCAACCCGACCTTTACGGTCCACGCCCTGGCCGCGCGCTCATCGGAATACCTGGTGAAGAACTGGGATTCGGTCATCGGCTAGTTGCCTGGAGGCGCACACCCTTTCGCCATGCCTGATTTTCGCGCGGCCCAGCAGCTCTTCGTCGAGGATGATCTCATCCAATACGTGGTGCCGCTTTTTATCCTGGCCCTAGCGGCCGAGGCGATCTGGTCCCGGGTGCGCCGGAAGGACGTCTACCATTGGCCCGATACCGGGGCCTCCCTGGCGATGCTGGCGGCCTCGGCGATCTTCGAGATCGTGCCCAAGATCGCCATCATCGCCTTGATGATCGTGTGTTACGAGATCAGCCCCCTGCGCGGCGTAGTGGGCCACGGCCCCTGGGCCTGGGTGCTGCTCTTCTTTCTCGACGATTTCACGTATTACTGGTTTCACCGCCTCAATCACTCGGTTCGCTTCTTCTGGGCGGGCCATATCAATCATCACTCGTCCGAGTACCTCAACTACGGCACGGCGCTTCGCCAGGGCGTGGGCGAGCGCATCTACAAATTGCTCTTCTGGCTTTGGCTGCCCCTACTGGGTTTCGATCCCGGCATGGTGTTGCTGATGGTGGGGCTCAGCCTCAGCTACCAGTTCTGGGTGCACACCGAAGCCGTGCGCCGCCTGCCCGCCTGGTTCGAAGCCGTCTTCAACACGCCTTCCCACCACCGGGTGCACCACGGCTCGAATGTGCGCTACCTCGATCGCAACCACGCCGGCGTGCTCATCGTGTGGGATAAACTCTTTGGCACCTTCAGCCCCGAAGCCGAGGAGGAGCCCGTTGTCTACGGCCTCACCGAGAGCCTCGGCACGACCCACCCCTGGCATGTGCTCGTCCACGGCTATGCCGATTTGTGGCGCGACCTGCGGCGGGCAAAAACCGGGCGCGATCGCTGGCGCTACCTCGCCCGGGCGCCGGGCTGGAGCCACGACGGCCCCGACAAGCGCTCGGAAACCCTGCGCGCTTCAGCATAGAGACAGAACGAGCCGAAGCCGGCCTAGGCGCTCACCCGAAACGGCGGGCAGGGCTTTCAAAGGCTTTCAAGGGGTGCCGGGCTTTCGCGATGTTCCGGCTATGCTGGGGGTTATCGCCCGGCGAGCGATTGCCGGGCAGGGCTCAAGGAGGACGCCATGCGTTTTGGGATCAAGACCGCGCCGCAGCACACGACTTGGGAGGCGATGCTCGATGTTTGGCGCGCGGCCGATGGGATCGAGCTCTTCGAGTCGGCCTGGAATTTCGATCATTTCTATCCCCTGGCCGGCGATCTCGAGGGCCCCTGCCTCGAGGCCTGGGTGACGCTCTCGGCGTTGGCCCAGGCGACCTCGCGCATTCGCATAGGCTGCATGGTGAACGGCACCCCCTATCGCCACCCGGCGCTGCTCGCCAACATGGCGGCGTCTCTGGATATTGTTTCCGGCGGCCGCCTCGATCTCGGGCTTGGGGCGGGTTGGAACAAACACGAGGCGGATGCCTATGGGATCGATCTCCTGCCCATGGGCCAGCGCATGGATCGCTTCGAGGAATCCGTCGAAGTCATTGTCAGCTTGCTCGGCAACGAGTCGACGAATTTCGAAGGCCACTATTTCCAGCTCAACGAGGCGCGCTGCGAGCCCAAGGGCCCCCAACGCCCCGCCCCGCCCATCGTGATCGGAGGCGGCGGCGAAAAGCGCACCCTGCGCATTGCCGCGCGCTTTGCCCAGCACTGGAACCTGCCCTTTGCCCCGCCCGAGGTTTTCGTCCAGAAGAACGAAGTGCTGCTCGGCCACTGCGAAGCCGTGGGTCGCGACCCCTCGGAGATCACGCGCTCGGTGCAGATCGCCGTTGCGGCGGATCAGGACACGGGCGAGGTGGCCGATCAGGCGGCGGCGCTCTTCGACGCCGGCGTCGAGCTCGTAATCTTCACCTTTCGGGTGCCCTACCTCGCCGATCGAGTCGAGGCGCTGGCCAAGGCGCTCGAGCGCCTTAGCTGAAACCGCCTTAGCCGAAAGCGCTCT
>JAPKBZ010000169.1 GCA_028823175.1 Myxococcota bacterium | reverse complement strand
TCGGCCGTTTCATTCGGCCATTTCCACTCGCCTGCTCATCCCCCCTTCCACTCGCCTTTTCCCGCCCTTCCCCGCCCTTCCCCGCTCTTCCATTCGGCCTTTCCATTCGCCCTTTCCATACGTCCTTTCCATTCGCCCGTCTATTCGCGTTCGCTCCTGGCCCCGAGCCCTGCGGAGCGCGTCATTGGCAACCCAACCGAGAGCGCTCCAGCGCCCCTCAAGAACTCAACCCATCGGAGAATCCCATGCCCAGCACCCTCGACCTATCCCCCGACGCCCTGCTCAGCACGACCCGCGCCGTGCGCAAGCGCCTCGATTTCGACCGCCCGGTCGACCCGCAACTCATCCGCGAGTGCCTCGAGATCGCCCTGCAAGCCCCGAGCGGCTCCAATAGCCAGGGCTGGCATTTCGTGGTGGTCACCGACGAGGCCAAGCGCCAGCGCATCGGCGAACTCTACGCCCAGGGCTTCGACATCTACCGGAACATGCAGCAGAGCGCCCACGCCCTGGCCGAAGCTCAGGACGACAGCGAGGACGCCCAACAAATGGAGCGGGTGGTCGACTCCGCCGAATACCTCGCCGCCAACCTGCACCGTGCGCCGGTCATGCTGATCCCCTGCGTCACCGGGCGCACCGATTCGATCCAGGGCAAGCCCGCGGTCATCGCCCACGCGAGCCAATACGGCTCGGTGCTGCCCGCCTTCTGGAGCTTCATGCTCGCCGCCCGGGCCCGGGGCCTGGGCACCGCCTGGACGACCATCCACTTGATGTACGAGGAAGAGATCGCCGATCTCCTGGGCATCCCCTTCGCCGAGGTCACCCAGTGCGCACTCTCGCCCGTGGCCCATACCCTCGGTACCGACTTCAAGGCCGCCCGGCGCCACGATCTCGACTCGGTAATGCACGTCGACACCTGGTAAGCGACACGCCGGCTCGACCGGCAAGCCCGACGCGCGGGCTCGACGCGCCAGATCGACGAGCGGACTCGACGGGCGGACTCGACGAATAGACGACCGCTGGAAATAAGCTCGCCGGGTTCCGGCGCCTAGGGGCGCCGGGCCCGCTGGCGGCGCTCTAGTCGCCGCGCGAACCCCGTCTGGCTGGCGGGTTCGGCGGCGAGTTCCACCTCGATCAGGGCGGCGCTCTCGGGCCCGGGCGGCGACACGTAGAGATCCACCAGGGCTTCAAGACCCCGGCCGCCGTAGCGCGTGAGCTCGAGCACCTCGGCCCGGGCCAATCCCTGGAGCCACGACGGAAGCTCGGAATAGCGCGCCAAGGAGGCCGCCAGGCGAAAGCGAACGAGGGAGAAGCTGAGATCCCGGGTAAGAAAGGCCATCTCGAGGGCCTCGAGCGCTAACGCATCGGCCTCGGCGCCGGTTCCCAGCCCCGCTTCAGACTCGGCTTCAAGCCCCAGGCCGGCCGCATCCCCCGGATTCGGCGCAAGGGCCCAGGCCTGCTGGGCCCGAAGCTTTTCCCCGCGCAATTCCTCGGCATACACCAGCCGCGCCCAGCCGCTGCCGCTGGCCGGAGCGCGCTCAAGCCCGGCCCGCTGAGCGGTCACCCCGGCGGAAATTTCAGCCAGGGCAAGCTCCGGCCGCGAAGCTTCCCGGCGCGCTTGCTCAAGGCGTAGGAGCGCAAGGCTCCCATAGGCCGCGGGGTCTATCCGGCGCCCCCCGGCGCCCGCAGTGGCGCGCTCCAGGGCCGCGATGCCCTCGCTCAGGGCCGCGGCGTCCGGGGCCTGGCCCCGGCCCAGGGCGAACACCACCGGGCCGGCGGGGCGCGCTTCAAAAGCGACCCAAGCGCGGCTGCTCGCGGCAAAAAAAAGCCCGAGCCCCAAGATCAGAACAGCTGCTGCCGAGACCACGGACGCCCAGCCGCGTGCCGGGCCGGGCGGCAAACCCGCTGCCATTAGTTGACGTAGTACTTCGAGGCGTTGCGGTAATAGCTGTCCCCGTAGCCCCCGTACTCGGCGCCGCGCTTCGTGTCGATGCGGCTCATGGCCACCCCGGCCACGTCCACCCCGAATTGCCCCAGCCGGCGAACGGCCTCTTGGGCGGCCTGCCGGGGGGTCTCTTCCCACTTGACGACGAAGACCATCTTGTCGCAGATGCGTCCGAGCACCATGGCATCGGAGACGAGCAGCACCGGCGGCGAATCCACGAGAACGAGATCAAAATCGGTTTTCAGTTTTTCGAGCAGGGTGCGCATGCTCTCGGAGCCGAGCAGGTCGGGTGCATTGCCGGCGCCCTGGATCGTGGGCAAGACCCGCATGCCCGAGTCGGCGTCATCGAGCAGAACCTCGTCCAAGGAGACCTCCCCCGCCAAGTATTCCACCAGCCCCGCCTCGGGCTTGAGGCCCAGGCCCCGGGCCACCGCCGGGCGGCGCAGGTCGGCGTCGACGAGCACCACGCGCTTGCCCGAGAGCGCCACCGAGCGCGCCAGGGAAATCGCCGAGGTGGTCTTGCCCTCCGAGGGCAGCGACGAACTAAAAATCACCGCCCGGGGCGGCACATCGACATTCGAGAGCAGGAGCCCCGTGCGCAGGCCCCGCATGGCCTCGCCGTAAACCGAAAGAGGCCGGGCCAGCACATAGTCCGGGGGCGAGAGCGCGACGCCGTCGACCTCGGAATCGGCCCCGGCGATCTCGGGGATCGAGGCGAGAAGGGGCAGGCCCAGGGCGTCTTCGAGTTGGCGACTGCTGCGGAACCCGTTGTCCAGGCGCTCGAGCAGGAAGACCATGCCGAGGCCTACGAGGAGCGAGGCCAAGAAGCCGGCCGCGGCAAAGAGCCCCTTTCGCGGGTAACTCGGGCCCGCGGGCACCGCGGCTTGAGAGATGATCCGGGCGTCGGCCTCCTGGATGCCCTGCTGCTCGCTGGTCTCCTTGAAGCGGCCCAGGAACGATTCGTAGAGCGCGCGGTTGGCGGCGGCCTGACGGCTCAGCTCGCGCAGGCCGATGCGCGCCTCCTCCCCCGCCGAGCGCTGGCTCTGCTCGTCGGCCAGGCCCTCTTCGAGGGACCCGACCCGGGAGCGCGCCACCATGACCTCGTTCTCGAGATTCGTGACGATGCGCTTCAACTCGGCATCGATCTGTAGAGCGAGATCCTCGCTCTGGGCGCGGACATTGATCATGCGCGGGTGGCGATCGCCGTAGCGGGATTTCAGCTCGGCCTGCTCTCGGGCGAGTTCAGCCTGCTTGCGGCGCAGGTCCTGGATCACCTCGGAGGCCAGCACCTCGGCCAGGGAGTCGACCCCCGAACCCGAAGCGAGCAGCCCGTTCACGTGGCGAAAGCGCGCCTGGCTCTCGGCGAGGTGCGCGCGGGACAGAATCAGCTGGGCGTTGATCTCCGAGAGCTGCTGCTCGTCGACGGTGACGCCCAGGCTGACGACAAGCCCATGCTCCGAGCGGTAGGCTTCGACCAAGCGCTCGGACTTCTCGACTTCGGCGCGCAGGGCGCCCAGACGCTCATTGAGCCAATCCGTGGCACGCTCGGTGGCCTCGAATTTGGCCTCGAGCTGCTCGACGAGATAGAGCTCGGCCAGGGCATTGGCCACCCGGGCCGCCTTGGCGGGCTGCTCCGAGGTAAAAGCAATCGAGATCACGTAGGAGCTGCGTCCCACCCGGGACACGGAAAGGGCTTCCGAGAAGCTCTCGACAAGCCGGGTCTGCTCAAGCGCCAGCCGGGTCTCCTCGCTGGGCGCTTCGGGCTCGCCCGGCGCCAGGCCGCGTAGCCAGCCCATGAGTTCCGCCACGGCCCCGGGCTCGCGCAGGGCCGGGTTGAACTCGGGGTCGCTCTCCAGCCCCAGGGTCTCGATGGTGCGCAGGGCCAGGGAGCGCGAGCGGATCACCTGGATCTGGCTCTCGATGGTCGAAGCGTCCGGGGAGAGCCCCGAGAGGACCGAATCGAGATCCGCCACGTTGCGGTCTCGGGGGTCGATGAGCACCTCGGCGCTGGCGGTATAAAGAGGTGTCAGCTGGAAGGTGACGAGCAGGACCAGCGAGGTGATGAGCAGCACGCAGCCCGCCAGGGCCCAGCGGCGCCGGCGCAGCGCGCGGATGATCTCGGCGATATCGATCTCGACATCGTCCGTCTCGGCGGCAGAAAGCTGCTCAGCTTGTTCCAAAAAAGGTGCCCGCTCCACTGTCCAGAATCCAGAATCCAGATCCAGCCCGGATCTTACGCAACGCACGCACTCCCCAAGCCGCGCCGGGGTGCGCCCTTACGTACTTCGCGCGGCCCGCTGGGCCGGGCCCTGGTCTGGACCTCGTCCTAGTGTCCTAGTACTGGAGCAGCACGCCCAGG
>JAPKBZ010000071.1 GCA_028823175.1 Myxococcota bacterium | reverse complement strand
CGGCGACGGCGACGGCGAGCGTCCCTGAGGCTCCTAGCGCGGCGCAGAGCAAAACTCCCGCCGGGAGCACCGCTCTGGCGCGCAGGCTCGCCGAGCGCTCGGGACTGCGTCTTCAGGACCTGCCGGGCAGCGGCGCCCACGGCCGGATTCTCCGGGCCGACGTCGAGCGCCAACTCGCCCCGCCGGGAGCGGGCGGGGGGGCACCGCCGGTTCGCCTGGAGGCCGACTGCGACGCCGGGGACCTGCTGGCGATCCTGGCCGAGTTTGCCGCCGATGCCGATGTGGGTGAAATACCCCTCGAAGCCTTTCTTCTTCGCGCCGCGGCCGCTGGGCTCCGGGCTGTCTCCGACGGTCCCGAGCGCGTCAGCGTCTGCCTGGCCCGAGCCGACGCCCCGGGTTGCCCACGCCGGGTCGAGGACGCCGACCATCGGGGTCTGGCGAGCCTCGCCAGCGAGTTGCGTCAGCACGGGGATGGGGATGGGGAAGCTGGAGAGGCCGACCTGCTCCTCGAGCACCTCGACGTCCAAGGCATCGACCGCCACTGGCCCGCCCTGTCCGAGCGGGCTCGGTTCAGCGTCGGTGTGGCCGCGCCTCGACCTCGGGCCGTCATCCAGGACGGCCAAGTCGTGGCTGGGCTGGGGCTGGGGCTGACCCTCTGTGCCGCATCCGAATCCCAGGCCCTCGACGCTGCCCGGCTGCTCGCACACCTTCGCCGGCTGATTGAAAACCCCCTGGAAATGACTCTCTAGGCTGCTCTCAGCGGTCTTTCAGCGCCGACCAGGAGCGAGCCAGCTCGATCAAATCGGCCGGCGGCGGGGGATTGGCGCGTTCTCGGACCATCGACTCGATCCCGATCAGGACGTCCCTACGGCTCACCAACCCGATCAGAACGCCGTCCTCCAACACCGGCAACCGCCGAATCGGGAGCGTCAGGAAATAGTGGGCGATGGCATAGATGCCGATTTCCGGGGGGATCGTCCGACCGGCCCTGGTCATGAAATGCTTGACCGTCCCCGCCTCCTGCTGCTGCCCCGCGTAGAACTCATCCGAGGAGAGGATGCGCAGGCAATCGAGTTCCGAGAGCACCCCCAGTATCGCCCCCTCTCGATCCACCACTGGAGCGCCGGAAATCTCGTGGCCGACAAGGGTTCGAATCGCCTTAAAAATACTCATCTCGGGGTCCAAGGTGACCAGATCGGTGGCCATGATCTCTCGGGCGGTCAAAATTCGATGGACATCCGACATTGTGGAGTCTCCCTGGGTCCTGCGATCGAATCCAATTCGGTGGCGTGTTTCGTCTGCTGGCCTGCGCTCCATCCCTCGAGAGTGCTGGGTGCGGGTTCCCCTCGCTCGGAGGTCCCTACAGCCAGTGTACAACCCTAACCGCCTCGGAATCAAACCGAAAAGACCGACGGCGGGACTCAAAGGGGCCCGCGGACGAGACAATTTGTCCAAAACGCCTCCTACGTGCCCAACGGCCGAGCGGGCCGAAACAGACCGGCAAGTTAGGGCGAGATGGGCACGGCACATTCCTTGAAGGATGCCGCCTCCCCGCCTAGTATCTGCCGCGTCCGGATCGCCGCACGACCCGAAGCTGCCGCCTTCGAAACCCTCGAAGCGAGGCCTTGAGACGTGACCCGGCGCATCTCCAGATCCCTGTTTTTCAACGGGAGATCCGGCGACCGAAACCCGGTCGAAGCAGGCCCACAATCACGAGAACCCCAACCGACACGGCCCCCACAAAGGCGGGCAACGGGTCGAGATCAGCGAGCGACGCAGTACCGATGGCCACCCACAAGATCACGAAGGGCCTCGACCTTCCCCTGTCGGGCCGACCCATCCAGGTGATACGCGAAAAGGTCCAGGCAACGCGCGTCGGAGTCGTCGCCGACGACTTCCCGGGCATGAAACCCAGCATGCACGTCGAAGAAGGCCAGTCGGTGAAGCGCGGCCAAATTCTCTTCGAGGACCGAAAAAGCAAGGGCGTTCTCCACACCTCACCGGGAGCAGGGAGAGTCATCGGAATTCACCGTGGGGCGAAACGCGCGCTGCAATCCGTTGTCATCGATCTCTCCGACGCTGAGCGGGCCGGAGAGTTGCCCGAAGATGAGTACCAGCCCTTCCCAAGCTATACGGGCAAGGCCGAAGCCGACCTGACTCGCAGCGATATCCGGGACCTTCTCGTGGAATCCGGCCAATGGGTGGCCCTACGAACGCGCCCCTACAGCAAGGTCCCCAGCGTAGACTCCCGACCCGCCGCGATTTTCGTCACCGCCATCGACAGCGCCCCCCTCGCCCCGCTCCCCGAAGTCGTCCTGGCAGAGCGAGGACAGGATTTCGAACGAGGACTGCGACTGCTGGCCCGACTCACCGAAGGCAAGACCTATCTCTGCCTACGAGAGCACAGCGATCTCGCGCAAGGGCTCAACGCGCCCGTCGAGATCGAATATTTTTCGGGCCCCCACCCTGCGGGCAACCCGGGGCTCCATATCCACCTGCTCGAGCCTGTTCATCGAAACAAGACGGTCTGGCATATCGGGTACCAGGACGTCGCCTCGATCGGCCACCTCTTCCGCACGGGTCAGTTGGACGTCGAGCGCATCGTCTCCCTGGCTGGCCCCCCGATAACGGATCCTCGCTTGGTGCGTACGCGATTGGGGATCTGCATCGACGACGTCATCGACCAACCCTTCGAGGCCGAAGTGCGGTTAATTTCGGGGTCCGTGCTCAGCGGAAAGAAGGCCAACAGCGACTCCTTCGCCTATCTCGGTCGCTACGAACGCCAGATCAGCGTCCTTGCCGAGGGCCGAGAGCGGGAATTCATGGGCTGGCTCGCCCCCGGGCGCACCCGTTTTTCCGTCCTGCGTATTTTCCTCTCCAATTTTCTCGCACCTCGAAAATTCGAAATGAACACGAGCCTGAACGGCGCTGAGCGCGCCATGGTTCCCATCGGCAGCTATGAGCGAGTGATGCCCATGGATATCCTGCCCACGTTCCTGCTTCGTTCGATGCTGGTCGGAGACGTGGAAAGAGCCGAGGAATTGGGAGTTCTGGAACTCGACGAAGAAGATCTCGCCCTGTGCACCTTCGTCTGCCACAGCAAAATCGACTACGGGCCGGTACTTCGGCGCAATCTCGAAATCATCGAGAAAGAGGGCTGACCTTTCGATGAAATTCCTGCGTGACAAACTGGACGACCTCGCTCCTCTTTTCGAAAAGGGTGGCAAGTACGAGAAGTTCTGGCCGGTCTTCGACCTCCAGTCGACATTCCTTTTCACGACCGGCGAAGTAACCCGAACCGCTTCCCATCTTCGGGACGCCACCGACATGAAGCGGTTGATGGTGACCGTCGTCGTTGCCCTGGCCCCCTGCATGCTCATGGCGTGCTGGAATACGGGCTACGAGGCAATGCTCGCCATCGCTCGCGGCGCCACCCCCCTGGACACCTGGCAAACCGGACTCTGGCAAAGTCTCGGCTTCGCGTTCGACTTCAAGAGCACCTTCCACTGCATATTCTTCGGCGCCCTCTACTGGCTCCCCATCTACGCGACCGTGATGATCGCAGGCGGCATAGCCGAGATGATCTTCGCCGTAGTCCGAAGTCACGAAATCAATGAGGGCTTTCTGGTAACGGGTGCACTTCTGCCCCTGACCCTGCCCGCCACAATTCCCCTCTGGATGGTCGTCCTCGGCACAATCTTTGGCATCGTGATGGCCAAGGAGGTCTTCGGCGGGGTCGGGATGAACTTCTTGAATCCGGCGCTGACGGCGCGCGCGTTCCTCTTCTTTGCCTACCCGGCGGCCATGAGCGGCGACACACCTTGGATCGCCGCCGACCTTTCCGGTGTCGACACATTCACGGGGGCGACCCTCCTTGCCCAGGCGGCATCCAACGCTGGAGCTCTTGCCCATGCAGATTGGTGGTCGGCCTTCTGGGGATGGATCCCGGGATCGGTGGGAGAGACATCCGCATTCGCCTGTCTGCTCGGCGCATTTCTTCTAACGACAAGCCGGATCGGCTCCTATCGAACCATGGCCGGTGTCGTCATCGGGACATTTTTCATGGCCCTGGTCTTTAATTTCGCGGGGTCCTCCACTAACTCCATGTTCGCCGTCCCCTGGTACTGGCATATGGTGCTCGGAGGCTGGGCTTTCGGAATGGCCTTCATGGCCACCGACCCGGTTTCCTCGGCATTCACCAACCGGGGCAAGTGGTTCTACGGGTTTGGGATCGGGATGCTGGTCATCCTGATTCGCGTGGTCAACCCAGCCTATCCCGAGGGAATGATGCTGGCGATCCTCTTCATGAACATGTTCGCACCCCTGATCGACCACTTCGTCGTCCAAGGCAATATCCGCAGGAGGCTCGCGCGTAGTGCAGCATAGTACCACCTACATCGTCGGGTTTTCGATCGTGGTTTGCGTAGTCTGTGCTCTCTTCGTGGCGAGCGCCGAAGTTTCACTCAGGCCGCTCAAAGAACTCAACGCCCGACTCGACAAGCAGAAGAATATCCTCTCCGTCGCCGGGCTGATGCAACCCGGAGAGGATCTGGATGCGGAACAAATTCGTGTCCTCTTCGAGAATTCGATCCAGCCTCGAATGATCGACCTCTCCACCGGGGAGGAAGATGTCTCCATTGATCCCACATCCTTCGACCAACGAGCCGCTGCCCGAGATCCTGCGCGCAGCCGACGGGCGTCGTCCAATCCGTCTAAAATCTTGCGGGTTCCCAACCAAGCCCTCATCTATGAAGTCATCAAAAACGATGAAATCACCTCGATTATCATCCCCATCGAGGGATATGGACTCTGGTCGGTTCTTTACGGCTATCTGGCTCTGGCACCCGACATGCGAACGATCCTGGGCATCACGTACTATGACCAGAAAGAAACAGCAGGCCTTGGGGGAGAGGTCGAAAACCCGAACTGGAAGGCTAAATGGGTCGGGCGCAAGGCCTTCGATGAGCGCGGCCGAGTCAAAATCGCCGTCCGCAAGGGCCCCGCAGGCCCTCCCGACAAGGACCCCTACGGGGTGGATGGCCTTTCCGGAGCCACCATCACCAGCCGGGGAGTCACCAACATGCTTCAGTTCTGGCTCGGCGGTGAGGGCTTCGGTCCCTATTTGAGCCGACTTCGCGACGCCAACGCGGGCGCTTAAAACGAAAGGATCGACAGGCCATGGCAACCACACAGCGTGACGTCTTACTCGACCCATTGATCAACAACAATCCGATCGCCTTCCAGGTGCTCGGCCTCTGTTCTGCCCTGGCAGTGACGACCAAGATGTCCACGGCCTTAGTGATGGCCTTGGCCGTAATGGCCGTTACGGCCCTTTCCAATACGGCGATCAGCTTGATTCGAAACCTAATACCCCCGAGTATCCGCATCATCGTCCAATTGACGATCATTGCCTCCCTGGTGATCATCACCGACCAGATCCTTCAAGCCTTCGTATACGATATCAGCAAGCAACTCACGGTTTTCGTGGGACTCATCATTACCAACTGCATCATCATGGGGAGGGCCGAGGCCTTCGCGATGCAGAACCCGCCCGGGCTCTCATTCATCGATGGCCTGGGCAATGGCATCGGCTATGGCGCTGTTCTGATGGCTGTCGCGTTTATGCGCGAACTCTTCGGGAGCGGCAAGCTCTTTGGAATCACGATTCTCCCCCTGACCACCGAGGGGGGCTGGTATCAGCCCAACGGGCTGATGCTCTTGGCACCCGCAGCCTTCTTTCTGATCGGCTGCCTCATCTGGGGCCTCCGCAGCTGGAAGCCTGAACAAATCGAGGAGGATTTTCATGTTGGAGCACTACTTGAGCCTGGCCACGAAGGCAGTGTTCGTTGAAAACATTGCTCTGGCCTTCTTCCTTGGAATGTGTTCGTTCCTGGCGGTCTCGAAGAAGGTTTCCACGGCCATCGGCCTCGGAGCAGCAGTCATATTCGTCCTGGCGATTACGGTTCCCCTGAACCAGGTCCTCTACAGCGCCTTCCTCAAGCAGGGCTCGCTGAGTTGGCTCGGTTTGCCCGACGTCAACCTGGGCTTCCTGACCTACTTAACCCTGATCGGCACCATTGCCGCAGTGGTCCAGATCGTCGAGATGGTCATCGACCGTTTCTCTCCGGATCTCTACAACGCCCTGGGCGTCTTCCTTCCCCTGATCGCAGTGAACTGCGCCATTCTCGGAGCCGCACTCTTCATGGTGAACCGTGATTACACCCTGGGCGAGGCCACCGTTTTCGGACTCGGCTCCGGGGTGGGCTGGGCCATTGCGATCGTCGCCCTAGCCGCGATTCGCGAGAAGCTCCGCTACAGCAATGTGCCCGAATCCCTGCGCGGGCTGGGAATCACTTTTATCGTAGTCGGCCTCATGTCCCTCGGGTTCATGGCCTTCTCTGGAATTTCGCTTTGAGCCGGCCAAAGGCCGGGGAGGTTTTCAAGTCATGCTAACCGTCCTCTGGGGCGTAATCGCCTTTACCGTCGTGATCCTCACGCTGGTACTGGTTCTGATTGCCACGCGCTCCCAGCTCGTGTCCTCGGGTGAGGTCACCATTACGATCAACGATGACCCCGACAAGGCGATCCGGACCGCTGCGGGCTCCAGCCTCCTGGGAACCCTTGCGGAGAACAAGCTCTTCATTCCCTCCGCCTGCGGTGGGCAAGGAACTTGCGGTGTCTGCCGCGTGATCGTCAAGGACGGTGGCGGCTCACTCCTGCCCACCGAGACCGGCTATATCTCGCGCAAGGAGGCCCGTAACGGCTACCGCCTCTCGTGTCAGGTCAAGGTCAAGGAAGACATCAAGATCGAAGTGCCCGCCGAAATCTTCGATGTCAAGAAATGGAACTGCCGCGTGCGGTCGAACGACAACGTGGCGACCTTCATCAAGGAACTCGTACTCGAGTTGCCTGAGGGTGACGAGGTCCCCTTCCGAGCCGGGGGCTATATCCAGATCGAGTGCCCCCCCCACCTGGTCGATTATAAGGACTTCGAAGTCGACAAGGAATACCGTGAGGACTGGGATAAATTCGACCAGTGGCGGTACACCTCCCAAGTCGATGAAACCGTGGTTCGCGCATACTCGATGGCCAATTATCCGGAGGAAAAGGGCATCATCATGCTCAACGTGCGCATCGCGTCGCCTCCCCCGCGCACACCGGATGTCCCACCGGGCCAGATGTCGTCCTATATCTTCAACTTTAAGCCGGGGGATGAAGTTGTCATCTCCGGTCCCTACGGCGAGTTCTTTGCCCAAGAGACCAAGAACGAAATGATTTTCATCGGCGGCGGAGCCGGCATGGCTCCCATGCGGTCCCATATCTTCGATCAGTTCCGGCGCGTCGGTACCGACCGCAAGGTCAGCTTCTGGTACGGTGCTAGGAGCATGCGCGAGGCCTTCTACGTCGATGACTTCGATGAAATTGCCTCCGAGAACGAGAACTTCGACTGGCACCTTGCCCTCTCAGAACCGCTCGCCGAGGACAACTGGACTGGACTCAAGGGATTCATCCACCAGGTTCTCTACGACAACTACCTGCGAGATCACCCAGCGCCAGAGGACTGCGAATACTATATCTGCGGCCCGCCCATGATGAACGATGCCATCATCCAGATGCTCACGAACCTCGGCGTCGAGCAGGAAAATATCATGTTCGACGATTTCGGTGGTTAGCCAAGCCAAACAGGGTGCTTCCTGATGCCGCCTCCCGGTGCCCTGGACAACCGAGCCCGGCGGCTGTTGGTCATCGGAATGCTTGTTCTCGTGGGCATCTCGGTCTACCGGCTCTACTACGCCCCGCCGCCGGGCCCCTACGTGGGTTTCTCCGGCGCCACCATGGGAACGACCTGGAACGTCAAGGTGGCCGGGGACGATCTCGGTCCTGGCAGCCTGCGCAAAATCGGGGCTACCATCGACGAAGCGCTGAGCGATGTCGTCGGGCGCATGTCCACCTGGGAGAGCCACTCGGAAATTTCGAGGTTCAACGCCTCTGCATCGCTACTCCCTTTCACGGTTTCCCCCCCCGTACTCAAAGTCCTAGCCATCGCCGAAGAGGTCAGTCGGAAATCCGGCGGAGCCTTCGACGTTACCGTTGGGCCTCTCGTGGAAGCCTGGGGGTTCGGCAAAGCAGAGCCGATTTCATCACCCCCAAGCGACGCGACCCTCGCGCATATCCGCTCCCGAGTCGGCTACCGGGGACTCCGCCTCGACGAGGAAGCCGGGACGCTCTCCAAGAGCAACCCCCAGATGGAAGTGGATGTTTCGGCCATCGCGAAGGGCTACGGGGTGGATCGAGTAGCCGAGGCTCTCGAGGGACTCGGGCACCGCGACTACTTGGTTGAAGTCGGCGGTGAGTTGCGCGCGCGGGGCTTGAAAAACAACGGCCAGGTCTGGCGCGTCGCCATCGAAAGGCCCTCGGATGAGATCCGAACCCTGCACCGGGTGCTCGCGCTTTCGGATGCCTCGATGGCAACCTCCGGCGACTACCGGAATTATTACGAAAGCGATGGGAAGCGAGTCTCCCACACCATCGACCCCCGTACGGGCCGGCCCATCGGCCATACCCTCGCTTCGGTCAGCGTCGTCCACCCCAGCGCCACGTGGGCCGACGCCTGGGCCACCGCGCTGAACGTCCTCGGGCCCCAGGCAGGCTATGCTTTGGCCATCCGCGAGGGACTCGCGGTCCATTTTATCGTACGCTTGCCCCCCGCGGGGTTCGAGACCTTATCCACCCCCCCATTCACCGCCCTGCTCGCGGCCACCGAAGCCCTCGACGAGGCGATGCAGAACGAATCCCACCCGTCTCAATCCCACCCCTCTCAGGAGTAGCCGCCCGGCCATGCAGACCCTCTTTCTGACCACCGTGATCTTCGCGATCGCCATGGGGGCCATGGCCCTGGGCGTCATCTTTAGCCGGCGCCCATTGAAGGGGTCGTGCGGCGGAACCGGTGAAGCCTGCGCGTGCAGCCGAGCCGAGCGTAGGCGTTGCTCTTCATTCGAACCCGAGGATCGCGGCTAGGTCCGGGTCGCCCGGCTTCGCCACACGCTCACTCGTCGTCAACGAAGCCGGTGTAGTTCGCTGCCTGATGTTTTGTCAAGACCGCCCACACCGAGATGATCACGAGGACGATCAGACTCCCCTGGAGTAGGAGAAATCCTGCGACTTTCATGATCGCAAACTCCGGGCTCACGAAACGAACCAACCACCCCGACCCTTCCGAGAGAATCCCAGCCATGAAGGGTACCGTGATCAGCCATGCCTTTGTGGTACCCGACACGGGGATAAAAAGCATCACGTGCGTAAGCACCATCAACAGCATGCCCATGGCAAAGAGGTGGAAATGCGAAAGTTCGAGCAGGCCCTGGTAGCTCCTGGGTGAGGTGAACTGCTCCTCGTTTCCCAAATAGTGAGCCACCACCGACGCCGGGTCCAGCGACATCTGGTCGAAGTAGAGCAGGAAATTAGTGACAATCAGCAGCACGACGTAGAGAGAATAGAGCAGCACGATCACCTGGAGCAGGCGATTTCGATTCCATTCTCCGGTGACTACGAATCGCATAAGACTTGGGCCTTTCCACGACCAGTATTTTTTTCGCCCGAATGGGACGCGCTCAGATTGTCAACCACCCTGGAGTACTCGATTGTAGGCAAGCGTTCGACGAACGGCATCGGACGTAGCCCCAGTCGTCAGCGTAGCACCGGTGACCGCATCGATATCATGTCCGATTCGCAGAGGATCATCTTTCCCCTTGCCGACGAAGAGTTCATACCAACGTGCCCGGGGCATGTACTCCCCGGGCTCTGAAAAAGTCAGCACCTGAACGCGCAGCACGCGCCCAGTCGGACCGAGCACGACCATCAAGGCCTCGTTGTGAGTCCGCACGCGATGCACGTCGATGTTCACCGTGCCAAGAAGTTCGCCTTCCCGCCAAGCGCGGCGGAGAGTGACCAACCGGGATTCCACCCGAGAGCGCGAAAGTCGCTGGATCTCCGCGACCTGTTCCGCCGAAAGGATATGGGTCTCCTCCTCGAAGCGTTCGGCATCGGGAAAGGCGAGGGCCAGAGCCTCCTGCTGGCTGTAGAGGTTGAGAGCACGAACTCCCCCCGCCGTAGCGAGGACTGAAAAGGCAATAAATACAATGAGGTATGTGTTTTTCCTCAACTCACTTCGACCTCACAAAAGGAGCGTTTTTCAGAACACGTAGCCCGCGCCAAATTGCACCTGCTCCGAAAGCAGGGCGCCACCCGATTCCTGGACGGCCCGGCGATAGTCGAGTTTGAAAACCACTTGGGGAATCGGCTTGTACTGCAGTCCGGTTGTGTAGATGTGTTGATCAAACTCGAGGCTGCGGGCATAGGTGTCGCCCTGCATACTCGCTTGGGTATCGAGTCGCTCATAACGGAAAAAAGGTTCGAGTGACATTCGCGTTTCCGGGAGCAGCAGGGGCAGCACATCGTAGGCAACCTCGACATACCCTCCCAGCAACGTCTCGGCGAGGTAGCCCGTTGAGACCATCGGGGTAATCTTCTCGATTCCCGCGTTCAATGCATTGGGATTGTCGACAAAGGCCTGGGAGAAGAGAGCGCGCGCGGTGATCCCGTGAAGCTTGTACTCAGCGTGGATCTCGTAGATCGTCGTCGTGAGGCTGCCCACTTTGATATTTTCCAACTCTTGCCCCTGCCCCTGATTCCCATAGTAGACCGAGGCACCGAGGTCGAGGCCGCGGGCCGCTTCGAAATCAGTGCGGAAGACGAACGACCAATCGTTGGCGAGCGACTTGAATCCCTTTTGTCGGCCGCCCCGAAAACCCGAAGCATTGAATTTCTTTCCCTGAAGACTGGTGACGGCGTAAACTTGGTAAGTGATACGACTATTGAGTCGACCAAAAAAACCGGCTCCGTTTTCTCTCCAGGTCGTTGGGATGATCGTCAACTCGACCTCTGGCCGAGACGCGCCGTAATAGAAAGTCGGCTCGTGCAATTGGTTGACGAAGCCCATGGGAAGAAGAATCAAACCGACTCTAAAATTCAGCGCTTCTGAGTGCAGGTAGTCGAGGTTGAGAAACTCGACATAGACATTGCTCTGGCCGCCGTGCTCGAACTCAAACTCCGAGTTAAGCAGCCACTTATCAGAGAACTTGTATCCCACGTAGAGCACCGCGCGCAGAGCATCGAAGATATCGTCCTTCTTGGGATCGTGTTGAAAGCGAACTTCTCCATAGCCGCCAATGGAGAGACCCCCGTCCTGTCGGTACACCTTTGAGGCGGAAGGGCCAACGCCCCAGACCGGATCGAACTCCGAGTCCTCGGGCACCGCGACCGCAACGCGTTCGGCGCTCAACTCTGCCGCGAGAATTTTGACTTGCTCTTCGAGGGCGGCGATGCGTTCGTCGGCCGTGCGATCGTCAGCCTTGCGGTCGTCGGCGGTGCCGTCGCCAGCGGTCGATTCGTCGGCGGTCGCTTCGTCAGGAGTCGCTTCGTCGGCGGTCGGTGTTGAATCCAGGTCGGCCGCTCCGGCGGGCCCGCCGGCCATGACCAACAGGGCGAACAGGGCGAACAGGGCGAACAGGGCGACGAGCGCGTAGCGGGACCCGGGCCGCTGGGAAATCCACGCCCCCCCGAAGAGACCCACATCTCCCCAGCCCATACTCTCCCTAAACCCCACTCCCATCTCTCCCTGGCTTGATTTCATCACGACCACCCGAGGGCCCACACCCATGCCCCCCTCCTGCTGCGCTCGGGGACTAGGCACTTCACATCCGATATATGAAAACGATTTTCAAAATCGATGAATAGGATGTAATCCATAGCCGGGAACATTTCAAGGGCCGACTCCGGGGCCCCGGGCCCAAGCCCTCCCCTCTCGGACTGCAACCCGCTTAGAGGCCGGCTTAACGCCGGTTCGAGGCCGGTTCGGCTCAGGCGAACCAGGCGGCGTGGAAATAGCGAACCCCCGCGGTCAGCAGAATCCCGATCGCCAGGGGCCGCCAACCCATGCCCCGAAGCCCCTCCAGGGTCCTGTTTCCGGTGAAGGGGAGCAGGGGCGTGGCCTCGTAGAAGGCCCTGTAGGGAGAGTCCGGGGGGTGCAGCTTCCGCCGATCCTGGTGGACGGCGCCAATCAGAACAAAGATCGGAAATCCGGAAAAGAATGCGACATCGGTCGCATACCCATTCACCAGCAGGTGGAGGCATCCAAAAATTCCCAGGGCCATGAAGACCGAGTGCCGGGTGATCAGATGGACGCCCCGGGCCTCCGCCGGCGCGTCGCCGCCCCCAGCCCCCATGGAGGCGGGGCTCGGGGTCAAAACCCCCGCGACTAAAAGGATGAAGGCAACGGCCATGCCCGCGGAAATCAGCCAGAAAGCCAGGGGACCGGCCCCGGTTGCCCAGAGGAGGGCGCCCTCGTGCTTGTGCGCGAAATAGACACTGACCAGGGGGACAAAGGTCGCCAGGGAGACCAGGGAGTAGGCCCCCATGAATCCCCTCTCGCCGAGCACCCCCACCAACCTCGGCCGTAGCCCGACGCTCGAGAGCAGGATATGGCTCGCTCCAAAGGCCAACCACAGACACACGATCAGGACGGCGGGGCTCATTGCGAATCCTCCCGAGCGAGCCTCTCTCCCCACGCCTCCCCAAGCGCCGGGACGGGCCCTTCAATAATGGGGGACCCTAACCCGGTTGCCGACCCGGATCGAATCGCGGACAAAAAAAGAGCCCGCCAACTGGCGAGCCATGAATTTTGTAACGATAGACAGATTATAACATAGATTCGCTTTTCGTCAAGCGCCTTTTCACCAACCCCGACAAAGCGTCATCCAACCCGCAAAAACTCGCTCCGACTGGTCCAAGAACCGGCTTTTTCCTTGAGTAAAACGCCGTTTCTATCGACGGGTCACCGAGGGGCTACCCTGCCCAACGTGTCCCAACGTGCCCTCCTGATCCTCGCCCTCTCCGCCTGGGGATGCCTTGCCCTCGGCTCGAGCCTCGCCCAGGCCCACGGCAAGAGCGTCTCCTATTCGGCTTGGCACATGAGCGAGGACGGCGCCCAAGTCAGCGTCCGAATCCCCCTGCTCGATCTCAGCCGGCTGGGTATTCCCCTCCCCCTACCCGGCCAGCCCGACACCCTGGGCGCCCAGCGCGCGGTCGGCCGCTACCTCGGCCAGCACTTGGAGTTGCGAACGCCCGAGGGGGCCTGCATCCCCACCGCACCTCCGTCCGCTCGGCCCAGCCAGCCGGGCTGGGTTCGCTTTCACTGGTCCCTGCGCTGCGAGCCCGGTCAAGAGCGGAGCCTGCGCAGCGATATCCTGCTGAACGAAGCCCCCTCTCACCTTCATTTTGCCCGAGTCACGTCCGGAGACGAGTCCGGGGCCTCACCCAACCGCATCGTCGAGCGGGTTCTCACCGAGGCGGAACCCAGCTGGTCGCTGAACCTGGGGACCAAACCCGGGGAGCAAGCAAATGCATCGACCGACTCCTTTGGCCGCTACCTCGAACTCGGCGTCGAACACATTCTCAGCGGCTGGGACCATCTGGCCTTCGTCTTCGCGCTGATCCTGCTGGCCCGAAGCCTGGGGGAAGTCGCTCGCCTGATCACGGGCTTCACCGTGGCCCACAGCATCACCCTGGGACTCGCCGTTCTCGGGTGGGTGCGCGTTTCGAGCGCGCCCGTGGAAGCCCTGATCGGATTCTCAGTCGCGCTGATCGCCCTGGAAAACGGCTGGACCCTCGCGGGACGCGGCCGCTGGGTCCCTCGGCTCACGGTCTTCGCCCTGCTGGCCATGGCCGGCCTGGCCGTCTGGGGCGTGGGCTCCCTGCCCGCGATCAGCCTGCTCGGCCTGGCGCTCTTCGCCGCGACGCATTTCGACCTACTCCGCCGGGCCCCCAGCGCCAACCTGCACCGGGTCGCCCTGGCCTTCGCCTTCGGGTTGATCCACGGCTTCGGCTTCGCGAGTGTGCTCGCCGAGATGGAACTTCCCACCAATCGACTCGCCACCGCCCTATTGGGTTTCAATCTCGGGGTCGAGGTCGGCCAACTCGCCGTCGTCGCGGCAATCTGGCCTGGGCTGGTTCTTCTGCGCCGGCTCGCAGGCGGCCGTCCCGCCCGGTTCTTCGCCGAGGCCGCCTCGGCCGGGGTCTGCGGCGTGGGGGTCTACTGGTTCCTCGCCCGCAGTCTCACCTAAAGCCCCGGCGCCCGCGCCGCCCCCCATCGAAAATCGTCTACGGTCCAGTCGGCCCGCAGCCCCGAGGACCGAGGAGAATAAATGGCTTTCAGTGACTACGACCAACACGACGCCGTGGGATTGGCGGAGCTTGTCGCCCAGGGAGAGGTCTCGCCCGAGGAGCTGCTCGACGAAGCCCTCACCCGAATGGGCCACCTGAACCCCACCCTGAATGCGGTGGTGATCCCTATGGAGGAGGAGGCTCGAGGGACCTTGGCCGCCGGCCTGCCCAAGGGACCCCTATCGGGCGTTCCCTTCCTCCTCAAGGACCTCGCCCTCAATTATGCGGGCGTTCGCACCACCCACGGCTGCCGCATCTTTGCCGAATCGATTCCCGAGCGGGACAGCGAACTAACCCGACGCTACAGGGCCGCGGGCTTGGTCGTCTTCGGCAAGTCCGCTTCGCCCGAATTCGGTTTGACCACCACCACCGAGTCGCTTCTCTTCGGCCAGACCCGCAACCCGTGGAACCTCGAACACGTCGCCGGCGGTTCGTCTGGGGGGGCGGCCGCGGCCGTGGCCGCGGGCATGCTTCCCTTGGCCCACGCCAGCGACGGCGGGGGTTCAATCCGCATCCCGGCGGCTTGCTGCGGACTCTTCGGCCTCAAGCCCAGCCGGGGGCGCATGCCCTTTGGGCCCGACGTGGGTGAGGGCTGGAGCGGCATGTCCACCATGCACGCCGTTTCGCGCAGCATTCGGGATAGCGCGACCCTTCTCGATGCATCGGACGGGGCCGATATCGGGGCTCCCTACCCGGCCCCCCCCAAGGCGCGCCCCTATCGAGAGGAGATCGATCGAGAGCCCGCTCCCCTGCGGATCGCCCTGCTCGAAGAAACCTTCAACGGGCTCCCCACGGATCCCGACTGCCTCGATGCCGTACGCGATGCGGCCAAGCTCTGCGAGACCCTGGGCCACCACGTGGAGCTCGCAAAATTCTCCATCGACACCCAGGCCCTGGCCACCTCGACCCAGACCATCATGGGGGGAAACGTCGCGAGCCTGCTCGACGACCGAGCGGCCGCCCTGGGGCGAGAACTTCGCGAAGACGACATGGAGCCCTTCACCTGGACCATCCTACAAGGCGTCCGGGAGCGAAGCGCCGCCGACTACGCCCGGGCGATTCGCGGGGTCCACGCCGTCGGGCGGCAAGTCGAAAATTTCCTTCAAAGTTTCGACATGATCCTCTCGCCCACCATGGGGGCTCCGCCCGAAAAGCTCGGGGTCCTAGCGCTCTCGAATCCCGATCTCCCGACCCTGGTCACGCGACTGATGACCTCGGTGGGCTACACCCAGATTTTCAATGCCTCCGGGCACCCCGCCATGTCCGTACCCCTTTTCTGGAACTCGGAGGGGCTCCCCATCGGAATCCAATTCGCGGCGCGCCTGGGCCAGGAGGGCACCCTGTTCCGCCTGGCGGGCCAACTCGAAAAGGCCCGCCCCTGGGCAGCCCGCCGGCCGCCGACAAACTGAGAAGGCTGGCCTCCAGCCCCGGTGAAGTGAGGGGCAAGGTCTCTCGAATTCGGTAGTTTCTTGGGCTCCAAAACGTACATCTGTTCGTTTTCCCAAACCCCACCGGAGGAACCCCTATGGCTCGAGAAGCCGTCATCGTCCAAAGCCTGCGCACCGGCCTCACCAAGGCCCACCGCGGATCATTCAACAACACCGAACCCGTCGATTTCCTGGCCCACACGATGCGGGAATCCGTCGCCAGCGTGCCGAATCTCGACCCGAATGAAATCGAGGACGTGATCGTCGGCACGGGCTTCCCCGAAGGTTGCCAGGGGATGAACACCGCCCGCATCGCCGCCATGGCGGCAGGATTTCCCCAGGAGGTCGCGGCGACCACTGTCAACCGCTTCTGCTCTTCGGGCTCCCAGGCCGTCATGATGGCCGCCCATTCGATCGTGAACGAAGGCGCCGAGGTAGCCCTGGGCTGCGGGGTAGAAACGATTACGATGATGCAGGACGGAAGCCAGAACGTGAGCCGGCTCGCCAACGCGTCCGCCCAGGCGCGTTTCCCCGGGCTCTACTTTCCCATGGGCCTCACGGCAGAGATCGTCGCCGAGCGTTACGGAATCTCGCGCGAAGACCAGGACGCCATTTCCCTCACCAGCCAGCAAAGGTACGCAGCGGCGTTCGATGCGGGCCACGTGGCGGAAGAGATCGCGCCGATGAAGGTGACGCGAAAGGTGATGAAGAAAGGTGAAGACCCCTACGACGAAGATTTCACAGTGCAAGCCGACGAATGCAATCGACCGGGGACCACCCTTGAAGCCCTCAGCTCGCTGAAGCCCGTATTCAAACCCGCCGAAGAGGGGGGGACGGTCACTGCCGGCAACGCCTCTCAACTCTCCGACGGGGCTTCGACCACGGTGCTCATGTCCGCCGACCGGGCAAAGGCTCTGGGGATCGAACCGATGGGCATCTACCGCGGAACCGCGGTAGCGGGCTGCGGGCCAGATGAAATGGGCATCGGCCCGGTCTTCGCGGTACCGAAGCTCCTCAAGCGGCACGGCCTGACCATCGACGACATCGACATTGTCGAAATCAACGAGGCCTTCGCGTCCCAGCTCCTCTATTGCCAGAGGGAACTCGGGATCCCGTCCGAGAAACTCAACCCAAGCGGGGGCAGCATCTCCATCGGGCACCCCTTTGGAATGACCGGCTCCAGGATGACCGGCCTGCTCCTGCGCCAGCTTAAGCGCCAGGGGAAGCGGTACGGCATCGTCACCATGTGCATCGGCGGCGGCCAGGGGCTCGCCTCGCTCTTCGAAGCCACCTGAGCCCCCTCGGGTCGCTCGAGAAACATTTTCCTCCCGTATCGGTGCCCGGAAACCGATACGGGAGGAGACAGGGTCAATCACGGCCGATCCACGGGTAACGGATTCAGGATTCCGATGGCATCGACAACGGGCAACCCGAGCCCCGCAGCCCCCGGGAACAACCCAGGGCACGCGGAAGAAGATTCCCTTGAGCGCCGATCGGGACCTGACCGACGCCTGCAACCGACGTCTGCCTTCGCGGGCTTCTTCGCCCGAGGGAAAAGAAAACGGGGAAGACGGGTAGGCGAGAGCGAGGGGACCTACGTCGACCGGTTTACCCGGGGAGATGTCGTCCTGCTCCTTGGCATCTTCATCCTGAACATCCTCGATGCCTTCTTCACCATGCTGTGGTTGCAGCGGGGCGGAGGCGAGGGCAACCCCTTCATGGCGTACTTATTGGAAATGGGTGAAGAGGTCTTCCTGCTCCAGAAATGCATCGTCGTGGGCATCTGGCTGATCGTGTTGCTCGTCCACAAGAATTTCAAGCTGGCCCGAATCGGCCTCTACTCTCTCGCGGGCGTATATACCGCCTTGGTGATCGGCCATTTCGTACTGATCGGCGGGGATATCGACCCCCGGCAGCCAATCGAGATCCGCCTGCCGGGCTCAGAACAAGCGAGCGAGTAACGCCGGCAGTGCAGCCTCCACCCGCAGTGGGCGAACCCCCAGGCTCAGGCGCTCGAGGCCCGCCCTCTCCAAGCTCGACAACTCGTATTCGTTCCAACCTCTCTCCGGGCCGACCGCGAGAAGGAGCGGCCCCGGTAGGGATAGGGGCGCATCGATGCGTTCGGAGGCCTCGGCCACAAAGGCTCTTCCGGCGCCCACCATGCTTCCCAACTCGTCTTCGACGAAGGGCTTGAAGCGTTCGCGGAGCGCAACCTCGGGCATCCGGGTATCTCGGGCCTGCTCGAGACCGAGCACGCATTGTTCGAGGATCGCCCCCTTCTCCAGCGCACGACTCGTCCAATAACTCTTTTCCACCGCGCGGGCGTTCAGGAGCACGATCCGCTTGACCCCCATCGACGTCATGGAGATCAGAGCTCGACGCAGTACCGGCGGACGAGGCAGGGCCAGAACGACGGTCACAGCCAAGGGCGGCGGGGGCTCCTCCTCCAGAGTCACCTCCATCTCCAAGATCTCTTCGTCCAAGCGAACGATCCGGCCGCGCCCGGTGGCCCCGTTGACGGCCCCGACGCACAGTTCATCTCCCACCCGGGCCCGGTGGATTTCGAGCACATGCTGCCGTCTCCGGCCGCTCAGAGAAACACGGCGACCCGGCTCCAGCCAATCCTCCTCGAAGAGAAGCACCAGGTTCACGAGAGACCGGTCGCCTCGGAAAGAAGCGCGGGCAACTCGGCGAGATCCGAGATCTGGAAATCGGGAACGCAGCCCGGACGAGCGGCCAGGGCAGCCTCGGCATCTTCGACCCGCCGATCGATCCAGACGGTGCGGATCCCCAAGGCGGCGGCCCCCTCGATATCGGCCCCAAGCCGGTCGCCCACGTGCAGGAGCTCTCGGGGCTCCACCGCCAGAGCCTCGAGGGTGGCCCGAAAAATTTCAGGCCCCGGCTTGCGATAGCCCACGGCATCGGAGATTAACACGGCCTCCATCAGATCACCGAGTTCGGCCGCCTGCAGAACGCGATACGCCGTTTGCGAATGACTAAAATTGGAGCAGACCCCGAGGCGAACCCTCCGTGCCAGTTCGGCGAGAACTCCCGGATGATGATCAAGAACCCGCACCTGGCGGTACAAGCCCTCCATGTGCGCCTCCACCATGGCGTGCGCGAGTTCCTCATCCCCCGTCCCGATTTCCTCGAGCACCGCGCGAAAGCGTTCCAAGCTCGAGACCTCTCTCCCTCGGCCGAAATGGCTCGCCCGAAAGACCCCATCGACCCTCTTCATGGCTGCGAGATAATCTTCGAAATCCAGCGGAATTTTCTCGTCCACCAGGGCATGAACCCGCGCCAACATCCAGGGCACCGAGCGCCCCCGGTAATCCTCCATGGGGATGCCCTCGCTCAAGAGGTCGACCAGGGTGTCGAAGAGATCGAAGCTGACTGCGCGAATCGTCATGGTTCAGAGAGGGTACCCTAGGGGCTCATGGACAATGCCCTCCACTCAATATTTTTTGCCGGGCTCCAGCGGGCCTTCCCCACGCCAAACATTCATCAAAACTGAATCGTTTCGAGGGGATATGCGCGACTAGCCATGCGTCGGCGGATCAAGGGCTCTCGCTACAAAAATTTTTTCTCCACAAATCGAAATTTTTCGTTCACTATGAACTCAGTCCTTCGGTGAAGCGCGATCGGCGACGATCGGCGACCGGCGCAAATAAAGTCGTGCACAGAGAGTCGTACTAAAGGTACTAAGGTACTAAAGAGAGTCGTACTAGAGAGTGGAGTGGATACGAGGTCGGGTCCGCAACGGCTCTGGCAAGCCGCGGGCAGGAATACGAGAATGGCCCAGCAATGGCTCCATCGAGCGTAACGGGGCGAAGGCCCGGCCCAGCCCCTGGAAGCGTGGCTTCCAGGGGCCACATTCCACCGGAAGGGTGATCGCGCGCGACAGGCGCCGGGTGGGAGCCCGCTTGGGCTTGGGCTTAGGCTTAGGCTTAGGCCGATGATGGCCGGCCGCGCGAGAAGGCGGGCGCGGAGCCCGGTCCTCAGGAGACGAGGGCTTCGAATTCCAACGAGAGCCGCCAGCCGAGAAAACTCACGGAATCGTCCAGGGCCGCCGCGGCGTAAACGAGTTCGCTGCTGCTCCAGCCGGCTAGAACGATCCCGCGAACCCTCTCTTGGCGCCCCGAGAGATGTTTTCGCACCCAGCCGAGGCGCTGGATCATGCCGCCGATGGCGGTCTTCTGGTCGCATGAATCGGGCACAACCATTACCACGACCCAATCCCCCGTCCCCGACCGAGCCAGTAGATCAATTTCACCGACATCTGTCGGGAAGCCGGCCCCGGCCGCAACTCCCTCATCGTCGAGGTGGACCGCCAAGCTAACCTCAAGCACCTCGGGGCGCTCGATGACGAGGTGTCGGACCTGCTCCGCCTTAACCGGGAGCACGACGTTGCCGGCTGCCCCCGATGGAATATCGGAAGCGGTCCCCGCTGCACCCGAAGCCTGCTTTCGAACAGGCTTCCTCCCGGTCGCTTCCCGGGAGGAGCTCACGCGAGTTCGTGTTGCCTGACTCAGCGCCTGTTCGACCTTTTGATCGAACGCCTCCTCATTTTCGGAAAAGAGAGACGCTTTTCCGCTCTCACGGTTTCCGCTCTCACGTTTTCCGCTCTCACGGTT
>JAPKBZ010000168.1 GCA_028823175.1 Myxococcota bacterium | reverse complement strand
TCAACAACAACCCGGGCGGTCTCCAGCAAGCCTGGCAGGAATCGCTCGCCAACCAGCCGGCGAGCGCCACCAAGGGGCTCGAGGCGAACTCGTCCGGGACGCCTTCCAAGAGTTCCGAGCGGGTGCGGATGGCCAATCGGATCCATAAGGGCCAGCGCTGGATGGTCGTCGCCGACCCTAACCAGGGCACGCTCGCTGGCATCGTGACGGACGAATACGGTGAAGACCCGCCCGAGATCATTTCTTGTGAGGCGTTGGGGCGGGATGGCAACCCGGACCGTCGTGAGGAACTGACGGACTACGTCTGTGACTACCGACGAGTGGGCGACGATAACCCCGAGCCCTCCGAGCGGACCGTGACGCTGCCCGGGAGCGTCACGCAGGCGCCCCCGATGGTCGACGGCGGCGGCAGCGCCGCTGCGCGCAGAGCCTTGCCCACAGGCGTGCTGGCGCTGCAACGGGCCACGCGTGACCTCGCCAAGCTCGGCTCCGTGCACGAGGCCCGCGGCGGCGACCTGAAGATCTGGTACGGCGGCAACGCCGGCGGGCACCTGACCCTCGTGCAAAGCGAGGCCGCCGAATCGGTCGGGATCCTGACGCACCACCCAGCCTCGCTCTCGCCCAGCTTCGTGAGCTGTAACCGGCGAAGTCGGGATGTGCGCGCAGCCCGCTATGCCTGTCGGGTAGCCCCCAGTTGCAAGCGGAGCCCCTGCTCCGAAGAGAGCTGGAGCGCCCCGATCCAGGTCGAATTCCCCAACGCGCTCTTCAAGGCTCGTCCCTGTGCCCCTGGAACGGGGGGAGAGACCGTGCGTGAAAAGCTCCGGCTCGTGAAACTCGGCGACAAGGACGGCTCTGCACGTCTCCGCTTCAATGCGCAGATCGAGTTCGACGTCCCACTGAGCCCGAGGCCCGACGAAGACGGTTTCCGTTTTCTGGTCGAAGACGCCGACGGTGACACCGTGGTCGACCTCGACCTCCCGGGCAACGGGGCCCAGCAAAAGCGACGCGGCGATGGCTGGAAAGTCAGCAAGCGGGGTAGGCGCTTCGAATATCGCTCGGGCAAGCTCATCGGCGGGATGATGGTTCCCCGGGTGACGATCGAGCAGGACAAGAAGAATGCAGAGCTCTGGAACGTGGAGGTCCGCGGCAAGAACGGCATCTTCGATGGGGATGATCTGACTCTCCCGCTGAGCGTCAGCGCGAGCTTGGCCCAGAGCAATCCGCCCGGTGGGGCCTGCTTCACAACCGGCGATTCCGAAGACGACGACGAGAATCGCTGTTGGCAACGCAAAGGCGGACGCTCGATCACCTGCAGGTCACGGGATCGGTAGCAGAACCAGCCCCGCCCAAGGCAGGAAGCTCGCTGCGACGATTGGCACGCACCGCGTCGATCTGCCCGCAACGGAAGGGTATGCCCCCATTCGAAGTGTGGGGAATAGGAAAAGCCCGCTTGTTTGAGGATAGGTAATGAAAGCTGGGTTTCCGCAACTCCGGCCAAGTAGCACGTTGGCAAGGCTCTCGAATTCAGCAGCGATATGGCCGACCCGGGGCTTCTCTCTCCCCACCCCGATTGGACATCACGTGCCTTATCAGCACGTTTGGCGAAAAGATGGCTTGTTTTATCCTACGCGCCCTATGCCTCCTTCCTCGAAATCGAGGATAGTTGCGTTCAGGCAGGGAGGTGAGTCGTGACAGAGTCTTTCGAGGGCGAGACGGTGGGTTGGTCTGGTCGGCGGAAGGTCGCCGCAGGGATCGTGGGCAATGTCCTCGAATGGTACGACTTCGGGGTCTACGGCTTCTTTGCGCCGATCATCGCGATTCACTTCTTCCCGGCGGACAATCCGACCACATCGTTGGTGGCGACCTTCGGGGCGTTCGCCGCTGGCTTTCTGATGCGTCCGGTAGGCGCCGCGGTGTTCGGGCATATCGGAGACCGGGTCGGACGCGCACGGGCGCTGCAGCTCTCGGTGCTTTGCATGGCCGCGCCGACCTTTCTGATCGGGGTACTGCCCACTTACGAGACGATCGGGGTCGCAGCGGCCGTGATCATGGTCTTGCTCCGTATGGTCCAGGGGGCAGCGGTTGGGGGTGAGTTCACGAGTTCGATCGTCTTCCTCGCGGAGTCCGCTCCGCCGGGTCGGCGTGGTTTCTACACCTGCTGGAGCATGTTCGGCGCCAATACGGGGATGCTGCTGGGTTCAGCCGTGGGCGCGCTGATGACCAGCGTGATGGACCCGGAGGCTTTGCATTCCTGGGGCTGGCGCGTTGCTTTCATCCTGGGGATCTCGGTTTCGATCGTGGGCTATTTCGTTCGACGAGGCCTGGTCGAAGAACCGATCGTGGAGTCCGAGAAACCGCCGCTGGTCGAAGCGTTCCGGAATCACAAGGCGGACATCTTTCGCGGCGCGGCTCTCAATGTGGCGAATGCCGTCACCTTCTATTTGATCTTCGTCTACGCCGTAACCTGGATGGTCGACAACGTCGGCCAATCCCAGTCATCGGCACTCGACATCAACACGGCTTCGATGGTGTTGTTGTTGGCGCTGGTGCCGGTCTTCGCGATGGCTTCGGATCGCTGGGGTCGGCGGACGACTCTCCTGCTCAGCATCGGCGGGATCGCCGTGTTCGCACATCCGTTGATCTGGTTGATGCATCACAACAATGTCCTCTGGATGCTGGCCGGCCAGATGGGTTTCGCGGTGCTGGTGGCTTGCTTCGTGTCGACGATTCCAGCGACAATGACAGAACTCTTTCCCAGCAAGGTGAGGGTCACCGCGGTCAGTGTCAGCTACAACATTCCTCTCGCAATCTTCGGTGGGACGAGTCCGATAGTCGCGCTCTGGTTGATCGAGCGGACGCACGACGATTTGTCTTTTGCCTGGTATATCAGTTGTGCTGCGGCGGTTTCCTTCTGCGCTGCGCTGACGGTGAAGGACCGCAGGAATGAGCCTCTTCGCTAGGTGATCCGCGACGCATAGGATAAACAGTGCGACCAGGCACTGCTGGTCGATTGGGATAGGAGGGGGTTCTCACCTGATTTCGCGGACACATCCAAAAAGGCCGATAATTTGGCCGGAGGAGTGTCATGCCGGGTAGATTCAGCAAATGGCCCTCAGTAGACCTTCCTCTTCTGCACTTTCTTCCCGGCGCTTCCTCCTCGTGGGACGAACCAACGGTTGGCAGGGCCTTTATTGGACCGCACTCGCAGAAGCCCTTCGCAGCGTAGACTGCGAGGCCCATATCTTCGATTACGCAATCGGAGACACCCCAGGCCTTCTCGAGAGGATTCTCCCCGGTGATGCCGAGGCGCGAAGGCGCAAGCGGCGTACGATGGCGCTCATTGCAGAGTTGCGCGACGTTCAGCCCGACGTCCTGCTCGTTCACACCCTCCGCTTCGATCTCGAACTCTTGCGCGAGGCCTACCTCGGCACGCTCGTACTCTGGGACCTCGACGGGCCTGCCGGTTTTCTCGAAGGCGGAGAAGTCCCCGAATCCGCGGGATTCGATCTCGTCGTCTCGGTCTCGCGCGCAACATGTCGCGAACTCGTAATTCAGGATTCTGTTCCCGTTCGCTACTTGCCCAATGGCGTCTCGACGGCGAACTATCGACCGGGCCCACTCGAGTACGCAGATCGCCGACGCTTCGGATCCAGTCTCGCGTGCATCGGCAGCGCCTCCCCGCGTCGCGTCGAGCACTACGCGCAGCTCGCTGAAGTCATGAAGGCGCCCCCGCCTTCCCCCGATAGCACGCAGGCGCCGCCCGACCTCGTACTCTGGGGACGGCGCTGGCATCAGCCCCCCTTCAACCATTCGGCGCTCCAAGGCTGTTATCGCGAACGCAACGATGTCGAGGGACGCGAGGCGCTCTCGATCTACCGTGCCTCTGACGTGATGCTCAATGTCTTGCGCGAACCGTTCGTGTCACGGGACTTGCCGACCACCATGAATCTCGAGGTCTTCCACACCCTTTCGAGCGGCACCTGTCTACTCACCGAATGGGTAGAAGAACTCGAGGATGCCTTCGAGCCCGGACTCGAGGTCCTGACCTTTCGCACCCCCGATGAGCTATGCGAGCTGGCGATGCGCTATGCAATCGATACTCATGCCGCTCGCGCGATCGGCAAGGCTGGTCGCAGGCGCTGCGAAGCCGAGCATACACTCGCCCATCGCGCACATAGCCTGCTGCGTTTTCTCGACGAGATATCCTAGAACCGCCATTGAGGATAGGTAATTCAGTGCGACCAGGCACTGCTGGTCGATTGGGATAGGGGGATATGCGATGTCTCCTTAGAATTTCGTTTGTCATCCAGCGGGTGCAAATCCCGCCCGGCCAGGGGTGAGCCCGC
>JAPKBZ010000167.1 GCA_028823175.1 Myxococcota bacterium | reverse complement strand
GGCAGGCCGAATACGTGTTCCAATTCGTAGACCACCTCGCTGGGCGACATTTTCGCGATGTGTTCCATGAACGAGCGCTCATCGTATGCGGCATAGTTCCCGGGAACGTGGCGCCAGAGAATCGTCCCCTTGGTTATCGGCGCAGCGGCGAAGACACCCCAGCCTTTATCGGGCGTTTTGCGAAGCGTGTATAAAACGCACAACCCTGCGTTGTCGCCGACGGACCCCATCCCTCTAGAACCCCCGTGTCTCTATTTAGCCTCTACCGGACATGGCCCAGGGTGTAAAATAGGCCTTTGAAATTCCTATCCGCCAGCGCGCCGTGTCAGGTCCCGAGGCGTTCGGCCACGGCCCGCCAGGCGGCATCGATCGCGGCGTGGAGGTAGGCCGAGGCCTCGGAGTCGGAGTTGGCGATACTGACTCGGCCGAAGGGTTTCCGTCCCAGTTCGTGCGGCGCCTGACCCGTTTCCCACTTGGGGTCATCTAGGTCCAAATACTCGTACGCGTAGCCGTGTGCCCAGCGATTGACCGTGATCGCCTCGATGTCCCGATCGGCATCGAAGCCTCTAGGCCCGAACATCGCGGTCAGCTGCTTCTTGACCTCGGTTTCGAAGGTGGCGAAGGGAGTCGTGTACAGGCGGCGGCGGCCGTCGCGGAAGAGATCGCGCACGCTCTTTGTGCCTTCCTCTTCCGGCGACGGCACGTGGGCCATCCAGAGGACCAGGGGATCGCTGTCCCGACTGCCGCCCCTGTAGTTTCCCAAGCTCACGGGAGGCGCCTTGTAGACGAGTTCGAAGAAACTCCCGGGGCAGCAATACTGGACGGCGCCGGATCCGCGGGCCGATTCTCCGTTGCGCAGCAAGACGTTGGTCCAGACGAGCGGCGCCTTCACGCCGTACTTGAGGTTTTGCTTCTGTGCTTCGGGCAACTCGGGGCAGATGTGGGGAATCATGCCGTTGTAACAGGCCAGGATGCCGTCGCTGGCCGTCACGCGATAGGCCTGGCCGTCCTGGACATAGGACACCTCCACGACGGCGTCGCGATTCTCGACATGGACCGCCGTGCTATTGAGTCGGATACGCACTGGCGCATCTGTCCGGTCCAACTGGGAGTAGTCAAAACGGGCCTCGACCACATCCTCCATCGTGTTACCGGGAGCGACTCCAGGAATGAGTTGCCGGACCAGCAGACGGGCCACCGAAGCGTTTCCGTCTGGAAAAATCGGAGAGCGAAGCCTCTCGGCCATGAAGGGGACGAGCTTACTTGCCAGACGAGCGGTTATCCCGAGGCTCTTCAGGCCAGGGGCTCCCGCCATCAGGACTTCGGTGACGGAGAGGGACGAGGGCCCGATTCCATAGGAGGTGCGCATCGTGGGCTCGAAGAGCCCAATCGTAGCGGGCGAAAGTCCCGCGCGATTGCGCAGGAATTCGCGGTAGGAGGTGCTTCCCACGTAGTCCAGGGTCTCGAACACGGAGAGTTCGTCCAGCAGATCCTCCTCTCCTTTGACGAGAGCCAGGAGCCGTTTTTGTTGCTCAACGGGAAGTCCGAGCGAAGCGATCGGTGGACCCGGATCGGCGACGCCAAGCCAGACTTGCATCCAGGCGTCCTCTACGATCCGATCCTGCCCATATTGCTCCGCGTTCAGGAAGTAGCCCATCGGGGAGAGGGGTTCGGACATCGCGTACCCGGGCTCGCGCGCAGCATCGAGCTTATCCAGGTCGACACCGATCTCTTTCAGCAGCTGGTGCACGTTGTCGCTGAAATTGTCCTGCTCGAGGTTGATGCTGCCGCCAAACCCCAGGAGCATACGACCGCCCGAGTGGAACTCATTGCGTTTGGCGTGTCCACCGAAGTCATCGTGATTTTCAAGGATCAGGATCTTCTTATCCGGTCCCGCCTTTTGGCGATAGAGGTAGGCGGACGCCAGACCGCTCAGACCCCCGCCGACGATGACCAGGTCGTAGCGGTCATCCACTGCTTTGTACTCCGTCGGCTTCTCTCCGCGCCAGGCCAGCGCGTGTGCGACTTCGTAAGCCCCTTTGTGGTTGCCGCGCATCCCCGTCAGGACCGGGGGATAGAGGTCGCTGTCGATGGTTGCGCTGGCGGCTTGACCGGCTTCCTCGGCCAGAAGGTCCCCTGGGCGCAGGGTCGTCCCTGCGGCCAGAGTGAGTGCCGCCCCATTTAGAAAATCCCGCCGGGTGACCTTGCCCCCCAAAACCTTCCTCCTATGCTGCAGCAGCGGATAGGGATTTCAAAGGCCCATTTTACACCCTTGCCCATGTAGAGCCATGCAGAGTCCAGGCTAAAGACGGGACACAGGGGCTCTTGAAAGCAGGCCAGCGAGCACCCGATCCGCACTCAGGGTGAGCTCCTGATCGCGCGGGGCCGGGGCCGGGGCCGTGTCCAGCCGGGTGGTTCCCGAAGACAGCCTTCTTCCCATTCCATCTCGCTGATCTCATCGAGGCGTTCGAACTGACGGACCCCATTTTTTTCGTGGAGTGCGAAACACGGGCCGAGAGCGTCGGCCTCCAGCGGGACGGTTGCGCCCTCGAACCAGTGACGCTGAACGTCCGGTAGGATGCCCTCTTTCAAGTATTTCCTTGAGAGCGAGTCGAGTTGCGCCGAATCGAGTGGCTGCCTTCGCCCTTGGTCGAACCATTATCGCAGCAGCCCATCGAAATTGGCTTCGCGATTATGCTTTGCAGTATTCGCGCGTTCCAATCATGAGCAAGCAAGTTGCCGCGGAGATAGGGCTGGCGTTGGATCGCATAATCACCGGTCCAGAACCCGGCCACGATGGCTTCTAGATTCGCCGAGCGGGCGCTTCGATAGGGTCCGTCATAACGGGCAAGTTTCGGGTTGAAGCGCTGCGCATAGCCCGGCATGTCAATCAACCCTGCGCTCAGCAAGACGCGATCGGCCCGGGACTCGGTGGCCCCTTCCAACAACCAACCAAAGTTTTCGGGAGGCTCGCTCTGAGCATCCAACAGGGCTGGGCCGATCCACGTGTGGCCGTATTCATGGGCTACGTGGTTGAGGAGCCCGACCCAACTGGTATGCGGAAGCACGCGGTCGCCCCGCCACGGGCCCCCCCCTAGGGATTTAACATAACGCCCATACTCGGGGTTTGTGCCAGAAGGCAGCTTGAATGTCCTATCCCCTCAGCCCAGGGAGCGCCTCCGAGCAGCCATGCCCACGAGGCCGAGCCCAAGGAGGAGGGCGGTGCTGGGCTCAGGGACGACCGAGACGTCGTAGGACATCGCGTCGTAGTAGAAACCTTGATCGGCCAGGGTGTCTCCGCCGCCGTCGGCAAACTTGATGCTGTTGCCGTAGGACGGCGTGAAGCTATTCGCAACCCGCCACACATTAGGCCAGGAATTACCTGTATAGAGCAGGGCCCCGTTCAGTGAGTATTGGAAAACGGAGTTGTCCGGGTCGGCATCGATCACCGCGCTCACGGTGAGTACGTGCCAATCGGTTCGGGACAGGTTGGTGGCGAACACGGTCTCGGCGAAGGAGGCGTCCCCAAAGGTGTGGAGGCTTAGGCCGTTGCCGGCAGCGGCGTTCGTTAGGTAGATATTAAAGCCCGTGCGGTCATCTCCTGCCGTGGTACCGACATAGATGTTCTGTTCCGAGCCATCCCCCGTGGCACTCGCCGCCTTGAACGCGATCGAGAAATCGAGTTGCGTTCCAGGTCCAGCCTCAAGCGCTGTGATGGGCGAGAAGGGCGTGCCCTGACCGGAACTCCCGTAGCCGCGTGCATAATGCCACGAGTTGGTCCCCGAATAGGCTTCGGTGTTGATCACCTGCTCGTCGGTTGGATCACTATTGGTGAAGCCCGCTTGCGCGCCGCCCGACCAACCTGCCTGAGTCGGTCCTCCCGGTGGCGAGAGGGGACCTAATGAATAGCCTTCGCCCGTTTCGAATCCAAAGTTCACCGCAAACGCCGGGCTCGCGCCCCACGTGCCGATCAAAACTAAAACCACAAACAAAAAATACTTCCGCATAACAAACTCCTTCCCAGTGAGTGAGCCCAACACTGACAGAATGTGGCAAGGAAGCGGCATTTTTTTGCAGTTGACGGTAATTAGCCCCGGCACGGCCCAGGATGGTCTAGGCAAGTCAAAAAACGAACACTGGGCCCACAAGTGCCTCCGAGTTGCCGTACCCACCGAGACCGAGGCCCAAAAAAGTGGGGGGCAGGGCTTACTCTGCTTATCCGGCCTGTCAGGCTAGGGGGGGGGATAACACTAGGGTCTTTACCTAAGGGAGAGCGCGCAATCTGCATCGATGTAGAAACGGCCCCGCCACGGGCTTCCCCATAGAGATTCAACATAACGCCCATACTCGGACGTTGTGCCAGAAGGCAGCTTGAATGTCC
>JAPKBZ010000166.1 GCA_028823175.1 Myxococcota bacterium | reverse complement strand
GCACGGGTGATACGTGAGGGCGTGCCCCTGCCACCGGTCTCGGAGCTCATCACGGCGCGAGACTTTCACAGGGGAGAAGTGGCGCTCAGTTATGCGGCCTCGCAGCTCGAAGTCGCGGCGTGGCTATCGCGCCCCGGACATCCTGGGGCGAAGCGTTTCGTCGATGCGCTCGCCGTACGAGGCGATTTCGCCGCTGTGTATCCGCAGGTCGACTCGGACTTCGGCGCTGACCCCCGTTGATCCAGAACGCCAACGGACGTGCCCCGCCACGGGCTCCCCTAGGGATTTAACATAACGCCCATACTCGGACGTTGTGCCAAAAACCAGCTTGTATGTCCTATCCCCACCCCCGCTTGAATTTCCTATCCCCTGCATTCTCCGTGCTGCTGTAGAATCCTCTCTCTACCACACGGAGGTGTTTATGGTATCTGGGGTTCAGTCCCTTGGGCTTCGTCTCGTCGTACTGACTCTCCTGCTTTTTGCGGGCAGTGCTGGCGCCCAAGAGGGAACAGCCACGTTGGTCAGCCCCGCGTTCGACGCGGACGGCGACACCCCGTCGCAGGCTTTGTCGGAAACTGGTTCGCCCGCGCTCGCCTCGAGTAAATTCGCGACGCCCTCGCGCAACCCCTGGCTCGCCGATGGCCCCTACCCGATGTCGCATCACAACCCGGCGCAGACCGACGTGTCGACGGAGCACGGGCCCACGCGAGGCAAGGATCTCGTAGCTGCCGACGTCAAGACGGTGCCCATCACCTGGTCTTCGTCGCCGCTCGTCAAAAAGGTGGGCGGCGAGACGACGGTGATTGCGGGGACCGCTACGGGCCTCGTCAAAATTCGCGCCACGGGTGAAGCGTTTGAGCAAATCTCGGTGCTCGCCTACCCGGGTGATGCGGATCACTCCGATGTGACGCCCGAGAAGATCGAAAGCGTGATGGCCGGGATCGACGGAAACCGCCGCAAGGGCCAGGGCTGGCGTCTGCTCTTTCGTTCCCTGTGGATGGTGCTCCAGCTCGATCTCACGGGCATGGCGAACGGGCCGTACGGCGTGATCGACAAGGACGGATACTTCTACACCACCTACAACCGCACGAACCTACTGAAGGCCTTCGACGACAACCAGATCGATGCACCGCTGCGTGCCGTCAAGCATGTGGATGTGCTCGACCTGCTGCCGGCCAACATCTCCGAACAGACGGAAGACCTGCACCTCAAGGCCATTTCGATGAGCTACGACGGCCACCTCGTCGCTGCTGCTTCCGGGGGCGTGTTCGTCTTCGACCGAGATCTCACGCTGCGCGACCACATATTCTTTCCCGGCGAGCACGTCGAGAACGGCATCGCCCTCGACGAGAAGCGCATTTACGTCACGACCTCAAAGCACATGTACGGCCTCGCGTGGGACGGCGAGAGCCTGTCTGCCGACGAAGCCCGCGGCGGCTGGAAAAGCGCCTACGAAGTGATGCCAGAGGGCGAAGCGTTGAAGCTGGGCGCCGCATCGCACGGCTCGGGCACCACTCCAACATTGATGGGCTTCGGCGGCGACGAGGATCACCTCGTCGTCATCTCCGACGGACACCCCGACGGCGCACAGCTCGTTGCGTTTTGGCGTGACGCGATCCCCGCCGACTTCAGTCAGAAGCCCGGAACCCGCTCGAGGCGCATCGCGGGTCAGATCCGCATCCCCGACGCGCGTACAACCATCGAAGCTTCACCGGTTGCCTATGGCTACGGGGTGATCGTGATCGATTCGACCTACCCAGAGCCCGCGCCGGTTCCGTTCCCGCTCAGCATTATTCCCAACGCGATCCTCGCGGGCGTCACGCGCGAAGCACCGCGAGGTATGCACAAGTTCGACTGGCTTCCGGACGAGGACCGCTTCGTCCTGGACTGGACGCTCGACTACGTGGACAACACGGACTGGATGCCGCCCAGCGTCTCGCCCCACACGGGTCTCGCTTACATCGCCCACAAGGAAAACGGGCGCTACGAGTACCAAGGCATCGACTGGGACACGGGCGAGCTGGTAGCTCGCTGGCGCTTTCCCGACGACAGCATCCGCTGGAATACCTGGGGCGGCATGACGAGTTTCCTCGAGGACGGAGACCTCCTACTCGGCGGCTTCTTCACTGCCAAGCGGTTCAACATTGGCCACCTGCGCTGAAGTTCTCGCCGCCGGACCCCAGCCCGCCACGGGCTCCTCTAGCGAGTCAACATAACGCCCATACTCGGACGTTGTGCCAGAAGGCAGCTTGAATATCCTATCCCCACATGCTCTACGCCCTGTTGGGGCAGTAGACCCCGGGGCGCCGCGTCAGAACCGTGCAAGCGAGCCCCACGATCCTGCCCCATCGAAGTCTCGCCCGGTTCTTCCTAAACTGGCGGCCACCCAAGGCATAGACCCAAGGCATAGAAGGAGAGTTCGTAATGCTGGACGCGAGGAACCTTCGCCGCGGTCTCGAGGCCGCAGCGGTTGCCATGCTCGTTGCCAGCCTTCTGCTGCTGCATTCTGGGACCGGCCGCGCCGCTGGAGGTGGCGGAGCGGCCATGGGCAATGGGGGGGGATTCGAAGAAGGGGGATCGCGCCAAAGGCAAGCCGTCGAGTTCTATCAGAAGGGCGAGAAGCTGCGCAACCGCGGCATCGATCTGCTGCGAGGCGCTTCGGGAATTGATGACCCCGAGGAGAAGATGGAAGCCTTTCGCCAAGCCAACAACGAGTTTGAACGCGCCCTACGCTATTTCAAGAAAGCGGTGCGCAAGAACCGAAAGTTCCACCAGGCCTACAACGAGATCGGATTCGCCCAGCGCATGCTGGGCAACTACGAGGATGCCCTCAAGGCCTACGACAGGGCGCTCAAACTCGAGCCCGACTTCCCCCACGCGATTGAATATCGCGGCGAGGCCTATATGCATCTGGGCCGACTTTCTGACGCCCGGAAGGCCTACATGGATCTCTTCGGTGCCGAGCGCCAGCTCGCTGATATGCTGCTACGGAAGATGAAGACCTGGGTGACACTCGAAGAAAAGAAGCCCGATAGCCCTATTCCCGCCGAGAAGCTGGAAGCCTTCGGCAGCTGGGTGAAAGAGAGATCCACAATTGCCGATCAGACTGCATCCCTTTTCGATGGCGAAGCCCCGCGCACCTGGTAGCCGCCGCCCGGCGGCGGTGCATCTGGCACTGATCGTGGGCGGGCTGCTCGCCTTCTCCGCGGCATCGGCCGCCGAAGACTGGCGCTGGAATCTTCCGCGTGGCTTCCCCGTGCCGTGGGTCCCCGTCGACAACCCCATGACGAAGGCCAAGGTCGAACTGGGCCGGCGCCTGTTCTTCGACCAACGCCTCTCGGTCACCGGCGCCTACGCGTGCGCCTCCTGCCACGATCCCGCACGGGCATTTACCGATGGACGCGCCCAGGCCCTGGGGGCCACGGGCGAAATCCATCCACGGGGAACGATGCCCCTAGTGAACGTGGCATACAACGCCAGTTTCGGCTGGGCGAATCCCGAAATCCGCGATCTCGAAACACACGCGAAGATTCCCCTCTTTCGGCAGGAACCGGTGGAACTGGGCCTCCTGGGGCGCGAGAGCGAGGTCATGGAAGAATTCGAAAACGACGCGGAAACGCGCGCCGCCTTCGAGCGCGCTTTTCCCAAGACCAAAAAGAGATTCTCCGTCCTTCACGTACGCCAGGCGCTAGCCGCCTATCAGCGCACGCTCATCTCGACGAATTCTGCCTACGACCGCTACGTCTTCTACGACGAGAAAGAGGCCATGAGCGCCTCGGCAATCCGGGGCATGGAGATCTTTTTCTCTGACCGGGCAGGCTGCGCGGGCTGCCACCCCGCCCCGCTCTTCATGAGCCCCGCCGTCTACGCTGGGATCGAAGCCGAGCCGCGCTTCCACAATACCGGCCTCTACAACCTCGACGGCAAAGGGCGCTATCCCGAAGGCGGCACCGGCGTCTTTGAACACACGCACCACCCCGGAGACATGGGCCGATTCCGAGTTCCTACCCTACGCAACGTGGCGCGTACCGCGCCCTACATGCACGACGGCAGCATTCCGACGCTGGACGAGGTCGTACTCCACTACGCATCCAGCGGGCGCAACCACGGCCCAACGGGCGAGCGCGCTGCACGCAACCCTTTCCAGAGCCCCGAACTCAAAGCCTTCGAACTTAGGACCGGCGAGCGCGACGACCTAGTGGCCTTCCTCGAGAGCCTTTCGGACGAGGACCCGCCTTATGCCGTAGATGCAGATGGCAGCGACTGATGGGTTTCCTCGCGCCGCTGACGCATGGGGCTGCGTTGCCAAGCGTTGGCCCCGCCGTTTCACTCGAGCGCGTCCTAGCTCGGCCGCACCCTAAACCGCCCCAGCATGGGGGGTAGAACATTGAGGACCCCATGGTGACCCGGGC
>JAPKBZ010000165.1 GCA_028823175.1 Myxococcota bacterium | reverse complement strand
GGAACGATGTTTCTCCATGCCGCGATTTCAATCTTGATACCAAGCGACTCGATGAGGCCGCTCATGTTCGTGATTGTCTCTTCGAGGGAGCAATCTTTCCCGAGAATCATGGTTTTGGCTCCGTCTTTAGAGCCACTCTCATAAAGAAGACCGGAGTCCTTTCCCAGAACACTGATGGAGTCGACCTTGAAACCCAGATCGTTTTGGATCACTCGTTTCACGGTACAGCGATCCATCGCACTGATGATTCCATTGCGATTTTTTTCAGATATCCCTTCAGGAAGTTCAGCACGAATTTGAAATATTTGTTGATACCTGTTTTCAGGGTCAACGATGTTGTCTTGAACGATGCTTATGTCTTCGGTAGAAATTTTTCTGGCATTGCAGTAGGCCTTGACGAAATAGGCAGCGCAGAGTGCAGACGAGGCCAGGAAATAGTCAAAGGGGCCTGGAGCGGTTCCATCGCCCTTGTACCGAATGGGCTGATCGCTGATGACCGTGAAGTCATCAAAGCTGGCCTCCAGCCTGAGATTGTCCAGAAATCTGACTTTTACTTGCATGCTGTTTCCCGAGGTGAATTCATCGATTCATCAACTGTTCGCTCGTGCGGACAGGGTATTCAAAAGTCCATTCTACAGACTTGGCCATACAAGACATGGACTCATGGACTAAAGAGGCGGCGCGAGGTCTCTCGATAGAGCTCCGGGATGGGTAGGCCGAGTCTCGCTTAGCGATTCGCCATAGACCGGATTGTTGGGGGAGAATAGGGCGTTCACATTGATTTCGGGCACACCGTCCGGACATGGGCGCTCAGTGAATTCCCTTTGGGGTGCCCGGTGGAGGGTTCTCCGCCGGATATCCGCGACGCAGTCGCCCATTTTGTCGCTGGCAAAACGGACCAAGCCCTTCGAATGTTCTAGGCGCGTACCTTCAGGTTCCCGAAATAGCCAGCCTCTGCGAAGAATTTGAACGGCGGGGAGCCAATGCCATCTAGGAGCCCGCCGTCTCTTTTAATGGCCTGGAGGAAATCGTCACCTTCGGAGCGGCTCCTCGTGTCAGCGGCCACGGGGCTCCCTAGGAGTAAAACTGGGAGAACCATTTCCGATGGATCGCGATCGGACCGTCCCCGTCGCACAAAACCGGGTTTTCGCGGTAGATCTTGTCTCTCCAGATCGGTATGTCGTCTTTCACGCCCTCCGCGAAGCTGAACAAGAGCGTCTTCCCCATATCGTCCTGCTCAAGGCTCTTCGTCAGCAGGAGCGACCAGCGCAGGATCGTGCGGTCGTCTTCTACGGGCGTGGTGACGTTATAGAGAAGGAATTCGCCCGTGACGCCGGGCGTGACTCCAGTGATGTTCTTCGCCCAGACGGATGTGCTGCCGGGGCCGTACGACTCGCGTACCGTTAAATACGGCGTGGCGGCCTCAACTTCTCCTTGCGTGAAGTTATCGCTCGTGAGGAAGGTCTGGACCGTCCGCTTCATTGGACCTTCGGCCGTACTCTGCGCTTCGTTCATGGCCGGCATCCCGTGCAGAAACTGAAAATGGGCGGCATCGACATCGTTCTCGGAAATTTCTTGGGCGCATGTCGGGAGATCATGCTCGTAGTAATGAACCTTGCCCCAGGCATCCTGGTCGGTCTCAAGCCCCGTGACAGTCTGGACGTCGAAATACGGCTCTCGGCCGTCTGGATGATGCCAAGCCATGACCATGCCATTGATCTCTCTGACCGGGAGTGTCTCTGCGATCGCCCGCTTGGGAATCCTCTTCGCATACGGGATCTCGACACAGTTCCCGTCGGCTGCCCAGCGCCAATGATGAAACGGACACCGCAAGGATTCGCCCACGACGCAGCCCTGGTTTAGTGGCGCGCCCAAGTGCGGGCAGTAGTTGTCCAGAGCCGCTGGCTGCCCGGACTCGGTGCGAAACACGACGAGGTCTCGACCGCAGAAACGGACCTTCTTCACATCGGCCGTTTTCAACTCGTGAGAGAAGCAGAGGCCGAACCAGCCATGGGGAATCGGGAACGGGAATTTACTCATAGGGTCCTTGATGATTTGAGGCTGCAATGAACGTAGGTGCCGCTGGGTAAGCCAAAGAGATATTGGGAGGCGATTACGGGGTCGATTCCATGTCGAGGCCGACCTGGGCGTACTGGGCAGGGGACGACTGAAGTCGCGGCCTCGAATGGGCGGAAGCGGGTAGGGTGTCCTTTTGTGAAGACGAAACGTGTTCGAGTCTGCAGATGGACTCTGCCAATAAGGAATTCTCGGACAGGTGCTCTCCTGCCCAGCCCGAGCTGGTGACGACCAACACCCCAAGCCATATCAGAAGGTGCCATTGCGGGATTTTCGCGAGCGCTGGTTTTTCAGCGGGATCGAGACAGAGATCCAAAAAACGGACTCGGCTCCTCATGCATCTCCCCGGGAAGTCAACGCTTCGGCGGCTGCGGGGTCCTTGAAGCGCGGCGGACGCTTCTGGAGCTTGGCCATCACCGATTCTATCTGGTTGGCGCCGCCCATGAGGCCGGCAGACGCAGCCATTTCGTTGGACAGCCCTTCGGCGAGAGGAACCAGGCCGGAGCGGTTCAAGAGCTTCTTGGCCGCTCTAATCGCGTCGGGGCTCCGCTCTGCGATCACACGGGCCAACTCGAGCGCGTCCTCAATGGGTCGCCGGCTGAGCTCCGTGCCGAGCCCGAGCGCGACGGCTTTCTCGCCGTCGATCACCTCTCCTGAGAAGATCAGCTTTTTGATCACGTCGAGCGGGACGAGGCGACGAAGCGCCTGGGTCCCTGAAAGATCGGGCACCAGCCCCCAGGTAATCTCGACGAAAGCTAGGCGTGCATCCGGGGCAACGAAGCGAATGTCCGCGCCCAGCGCGATATGAAGACCTCCGCCGTAGGCCACACCCTTCACGGCGGCAATGACGGGAACCGGCAGTTCCTGCCACAACCACGCGAGCTGCTGAGCCCGGTTCGCGCCGTCGCGACTCAGCTTGGCCGTAGCCTCTTTGATCGAGTCGCTCTCGGGATTCAATTGACCGGTCGCCATCTCGGCTAGGCTCGAGACATCGATACCGGCGCTGAACGAATCGCCTTCGCCGGAAAGAACCACTGCCCGGACCGACGGATCGTGCTGCAGGCGCTTGGCGGTATCCAGGATGGCGTCGAACATCTCGCTATCGAGCGCATTCTTCTTTGCTGGCCGATTGAGTCGGACGTGGGCCACTCCGGCCTCGATTCCCACCCTCACTCGATCACTCATCGTCTGCCCTCGCTTTGAAAGTCCAGAGAAGCCTAACTTATCAGTTGATAAGGTCAACTTTCGGTCCGTGCTGGCGGGATGGTCGGGGGGCGTCGAGCGTCGGGTCCGGCTTCTCAAAGAGGCGAACCCCTTGCTCCTCCAAGCCTCCGTCGAGGGTAGGCTGGCCTTCCCGGTCGATCTGATGCTGCCGAGCCTTGTGAAGGCACCCAAGCCCGTCGGCAATGATCTCAAGCTCGCTCTCTCGGAGCTTCTCCGCTTCCTCACCGGAGCCTTTGAAACCCTGAGCGCCGGGGAACCCTACGGATGAACGCCCTTTCCCCTTCTTTATCAGAGCCTTTCCGGAGATCGATTCGATTCCTCCCAGGCCGTCCAGCCCGATGAAATTGAGGGGCAGGTCGACCGCGGCTTTTCGAGTTGAGCCCTAGGCTTCGAGAACGTTCGTATCGATCTCTGAGAACCAGCAAGTCAGTGGGCGATATCAGTCCCCGTATCGTTGGTAGTGGCGCGCGCGCTCCGGGAGAGAAGGTGCTCCGGGGAAAAAGAGCGTGAGGGCCGGGCTGATCCTCAAGCCTGTGGCAATCAAAGCTTCCTCCGCGTGCAGGCGCCTTTGATTCAAGGTTGCTGAAGCGGTGGGCGATTGAATCCCAGCCCGATCGATTGTCCCTAGACTAAGGTGGTCCCCATTCGCAAAGGATAAGTCACCCTAAATGGCTTGCTCATTCGAAGCACGCGGACTTTAGCGCCAACGCTCCCGTGATTAGATCCGACGGATAAACTGGCTCTCGTCCCGCGCGTTAGCGGCGGGGAAGAAGGAAACGCAGAAGAGATCCCAATCTTCGATTTTGAAAATGCCCCCTGCGATCGGCCGATCGAGCAAGCGCGCGTCGCTTCAAAATGAGAGGAGCTGAGCGGGGAAAAAATGCCTCACTCAGCTATATGATCTGCCCTGTGGCCAAGGATTGCTGACGCACTGCGGCTGCCCCCTGCGATTGTGGCGGTTGACAAGGTAGTCTCCTGCCGACCGAGTTCGAGAATTTGATCGTGCTTGGACGCGAACGCCCACACTTACATAGGCGAACCAAAGCCCGCAGCGCGAGCCAGCAAGCACCTTTCACCTTTGGCTCGACTGAGGGAAATCGCTTGTAGCGATTTATAACATTTTATTTGGGGAGAGATGCACCGATGGCAGCGAAGAAGAGGGCAGTAAAGAAAGCCACCAAGAAGAA
>JAPKBZ010000164.1 GCA_028823175.1 Myxococcota bacterium | reverse complement strand
ACGTTCAACAAGCTTCCAGTCCGCCTCGCGAATCGCGAAGGTGGCATCACCGGCTCGTAACACGATGCGATTTCGCAGGGGGGCCCTTGGCTTGACTCTGTAAACGCGGCCAGCATGTCGAAGCTGTCTTCGGCCGCTCCGTCTGGTTGGAAGAGAGACCCAAGAAGTAGTCGAAGCCGATCGACCGCGGGCCCGGCACGAGCTTGGACGCCCAGTCGGTGCGTCCTTCTTCAGATCCTAGGCCGAGATGCCACTTCCCGATCGCTGCCGTTCGGTATCCCTGGTCCTTGAGAAGCGATGAAGAAAACCTGAGCTCAGTCTCCGCGTTCGGTTCTTAGCCTTGCAGCAATCCATCATTGCACCGAAGCAAGGTTTCGAGCGCACAGCGCTAGCAGGCTACGGGAAAACCCCGGACCAAGCAGCCTGCACGGCTCTTCGGCAAACGCAAGGCGTGAAGCCCGTGATCCTTCACTCGGATCGCAGCCGTCAATTTACGAGCGATGAACACCAACGGTTCTTGAAGGGAAACCAACTTCAAAGCAGCATGAACAGGGTCGGAAGCTGCGCGCACAATGCAGCTGCTGAAGGCTTCTTTGGGTTGCTAAAACGAGAGCGGGGCAACCGTCGGCAATCTCAAACAAGAACAGAAGCACGAGCGGATGTCTTCGACTCCATCGAGCGGTTCCACAATCCAAGACGAACACGAAGAGTTGAACAGCGCGAGGGCGAAGAAGCCTTCATCAAACCGTCCGTGAAAAAGGGTTAGAACCTCCCTTGCCGGTATTGAATCTCCGCGGATAGGCAATTCAAGCGGTGTTTTCCGTGCCACCGCTAAGTCGTGTTCTGAAAAGTAGCCCTCAGATGAGGCACATCAGCCCGTCCCGGCTGGGTCCCCATTTCACTCGCGGACTTACGTTTTTTTCCGATGCCTGCGTAGTACTCCGGTCCCGACCAGGGAAAGCACCAACATCCCCACGGTCCACGGCCCCAAGCCGGGTACCGATGGCAGGGACACCGCCGTGATCCCCGCATCTCCAATGCCCAGTCCGCTCACGCTTCCCCCCACTAGGATTCGCGTGTCCTCGCCGCGAGAGTAGATTCCGTAACTCCGCAGCGTGCTGTCGAGGAGTATCTCGGCTGCCATAGCCGTTGCGATCTCGGCTGCGGTCTGACCGACAATTGTGGTGATCTGAAGCGGGATGTCTTCGACGGTGAAGCTGATGATTTGGCCCCCCTCGGCGATGCCAGCCAGGGACCAGCCGTTGGGGTAGGCGAGCTGCAAGGGATCGCCGGCGATGACCTCCTCGGACGGGATGTTGAATGGCGGCGTCACATCGAGCGACGGGTCGTAGTTGGTGCGGCTACGAGTGATGCGAAGGACTCCCTCGCTTTGTAATCCAGCAAAAAAAGAGTCCGTTAACTCTTGCCAGATACCGTTGCCATCCCGTTCAAATTCAACGATCAACCCGTCCCGGCTGACGAAAAGATGTCCAGCATCATCGAAGTCAAATCCCGATGGGGGGTTGTTCCCCATCGGATCGATCGTCTCGGTGCTCAGCCCACCCGTGATGCCCGTTGACAATCCGAAGAGGCTGCTAGACGCATCGGTCAGCATCCACAAGCTGCCGTCGGCCGGACTCACAGAGATTTGCGCGTCGCCGCTGAGAGGCACGACTCCGGATATGTCCAGCTGGCTTGGAGCGCCCACGAGGCCGAAGTCGACCCGCATCACCATCGAGTTCGTGGTTGACAGCAGCACAACCTCGTCGGCGGCATCATCGGTTGCGATCGCTTGAACCGGCTGTGGCAACAGAATACTGGCAAGGGTGCCGGGCTGAGGATCGAGGGTGATGCGCTCTAAGACGTCTCCACTCGTCGGCCCAGTGGAGCGGACAATGTAGAGGCTTCGGTTGCGGCCCAGCGCCATGGCCGTCGCTCCCTGAAGCGCGAGCAGGAATTCCGGCACCTGATCGCCAAGACCGATCAGGTAGAGGGCTTCGGGACTGCCCGGACTTCCCTCGACGAGAACGAGATAACCGATCCCGTCCGGATGATCAGCGATCGCCAATATCCTCGTTCCGGTCGGGGACGCGATTGGATCGCAACATGGGAGACCGGGATCGAAGAGTCTGGGGATGTGCGGGACGAAATACAGACCGTCGGAGGTCAATGAGTATCCAGCCTTAGGTCGGATCGCGACATAGTCGCCGATGATGCTGAAAGCGCCGGCCGACGCTTTGTAATTCAGGATGCTCATCACCCGCGTCCAACTATTACCACCACCGTCGGTGTGAGTGAGGAGGTGATCCTCCACGTTGAAAAACTTGTTGGCGAACGGGGCCTGCTTGCTCCTATCGGAATCCCCGTTGGCGGGGTCGCGGACCCCAACGACCGTCTTGCCTGAAGCTCGACCCGATCGGCTCGCGACGGAGAGTGTGACGACATGACCAGACGGGATCGCGTTTACGAAGAGAGCGCCGTCTAATACCCCGATGTTCGCCCAACGGTGATGGCCAAAGGAGACCAGAGAACCTCCGAGCACTGCGGATTTCGCGATCACGCCCAAGGTGGGGCTGTAGTTTCCGTTCGCTTGGTCGTAGTGGACGGTGAATTTCCCATAGAGTTCGAGCCAAGCTTGGAGCCCTGCTTTGAAGCCCCCGCCGGTAGTGCCTTTCGTCGCATGGGTGCCCATCGCCACGCCCAGCGCGGCAATATTGGATGTCGCGTCGTCGTAGCGAGTCTGAGACTGCCAGTCGCCCACGCCTGGCGGGTTCATCTCCGGAAAACCATGATTGGCGATGTACGTCATCATGTTCATGGCGCTGGTCGGCGCGCAGTACATCGATCCATTGCCAGGAAGTCCGTTAATGCATAACTGGATTAGAGGGTCACATAATGGAGTGGCCTCGCGTCGTTGATCCAGGTCGGGCATATGATTGATTTCGTAGAGGAAGGCCCCTGTCTGGTGGTTGAAGGAAGAGAGGGTGACATCTGCGCTCGCAGAGGGTGTCGCGAGGATGCCCTTGACGAAAAGAGCGAGCAGGATCCCCATTCCTAGGCTCAGCAAACGCGGCTTGGAAGCCGATCGTCTTGACACTGTGGTGGGTCCCATCATCGCCTCCGGGTGATCCAACAGGCTATGTACATGACTGGCGCTGGAGCGGGATTTCACGGACACGTCACGTTCTATCTTCTGCGAAGAGGCACCACCGCGGCGCAGGAAAGCCGTATGTCGTCAGACGATTCCGAACAAGAAGAGCGATTTCATGAACAGACGGTTTTCAGCTTCGACCTAAGCCGCCCCTGCAGCCAGGTACTCGCTCTTCTTTCTCTACATTATTCGGTCATAGCGCTCGAGGATCGGAACTTCAAGCGGCGTTTTGGAGAGCCCTCGGAGTAGGCTTGCCACGTGAGTCCGGGAGTGGCTGAGTGTCCGGACAGCTTGACCGGCACACCGCAGTCGAGTAGTAAAACCCACGCAAACAGGCGTCGGGACAGTCAAGGGCACATGCCCCTGCCACCATCATTGTGTCACCCACGCTTCAGTATCGCATGCGGTGAAACGGTGTCAGCTACGCGACGCCGGGATCACTTCGTAGCCGGGTTCTTCCGGTTCATCGTCGGTGATCTCCGCGGGGAATCCCGGAGCAAGGGCCTCGACGCCAACGGCCTCTTCGAGCCGCTTGATGATGTTGGGTGACACTTCACGGCTGCCATAGCGCGCTTCACCGTCCTTAAAGATCTCGACCAGTAACGGTGACACCTCAAGCGGCACGCCGTGACGTTCGGCGATCGACTGGAAGATGCCGATGTCTTTGCTGACCAGATCCATCGTGAAGTTGATATCGCGACTGCCGTTCAGAATGACCTGGCTCTCGGTCTCGTGCACGAACGAATTCCCCGATGAGATTCGGATGGCCTCATAGGTGGTGCCCAAGTCCATCCCCGCCATCTTCGAAGTCACGAGTGCTTCGGCCAGCGTGACGAGGTTGGCCGTGGCGAGATAGTTGGTCATCACCTTCAGCATCGATGCCGATCCAAGCTCGCCCGTGTGCAGGATGCGCCGACCCATCATGGTCAAGACGGGCAGCGCTCGCTCGAAAGTCGAGCGTTCACAGCCAGCGAATATCGCAATGTTTCCGGTCGCGGCCCGATGACACCCCCCAGAAACCGGGCAGTCGATCGGTTCGCCGCCTGCTTCGAGCACCTTGGCCCCAAGCCGTCGCACTTCGGCTTCGTCAGTCGTGCTCATTTCAGCCCACATTTGGCCGGGCTTGAGCGCGGCCAAGATGCCGTCGTCGGCTTCGAGTACTAAAGCGCTGATTGCCGGGCTGGGCAGGCACGTGATCATCAGGTCAACCTGTTCGGTCATCGCAGCCGGCGACTCACCCCACGTTGCACCCGCATCAAGCAGGTGCTGGGCGGCGGACCGGTCGAGATCGCGAACCGTCAGGTCCGTGCCGTTACGCAACAAGCTGCCGGCGAGCTTCGCGCCGACATTGCCAAGACCGAT
>JAPKBZ010000163.1 GCA_028823175.1 Myxococcota bacterium | reverse complement strand
ACTCCAGGACTCCAGGACTCCAGGACTCCAGGATGAGAGAGCAGGCGCAAATGGAAATCAGAATGTCCGGGGGGATAGAAAAACGTGCGAAGAAAGAAACTAGAATACAGTCCGGATAGTCGAGGAGCCTTGAGCGCGGTTCTCTTGGCGATCTTTATCGCCTCGGCCCTGGGAGGCATAGTTCATGCCTCCCAGGGCATGGGAGCGGGATACTTTCCAAACACTCCTCTGATCACCCATGAGGGCAGAAGGGTTCAATTCTATGACGATCTAGTCGCCGGTAAAGTGGTGGCAATCAACTTCATCTTCACCAGTTGCTCAGATTCGTGCCCTGCAGAGACCGCAAGATTGGTGCGAGTTCAAGAAGAACTCGGGGATCGCGTCGGAAAAGATGTTTTCATGTACTCCATCAGTATCGATCCCGAGTACGACACGCCCGAAGTCTTGAAGGCCTACCGAGAAAAATTCGCGATAAAACCGGGCTGGACGTTCCTTACTGGAGATGAAGATGACATCATTATTCTTCGGAAACGACTCGGGCTCTACATGGAGGAGATTCAGAACGACGATGGGGATCACAACTTGACCTTCATCGTGGGTAATGATCGAACTGGAAAATGGGTCAAACGTTCGCCATTCGACAACCCCAAGGTGATCGCGAAGCTTATTGGGTATGACCTCTTTGACGGTCAGATTCTCCGAAAAAACGCGAAGAGCTACGCCGACGCTCCGGACGTGCCTGACTTTTCAACGGGGGAGTATCTATTTCGAACTCGATGCGAGTCGTGTCACACGATAGGAGGAGGGGAGAAGAGGCTTGGGCCGGATCTACTGGGAGTCACGGAGCGGCGAGACGCCGCTTGGCTGGCTCGATGGATCAAGGAACCGGACAAAATGCTCGAGGAAGGCGACCCGGCAGCCACGGAAATGTTTCTCCAATACCAGGAGATCGCGATGCCGAATTTCCGCCTCAAGAAAGAAGAGGTCGGGGCCTTGATCGAATATTTAGAGAACGAGAGCTTGCGGATCCGAGGTTAACTCGCTTACACCAATCCTGGAAATTCCGAAATCCAAGACTGAACCTATTGGGGAATCCTGAGGGGTTGGGGGGAACTGATACGCTCCCAGCCCGTCTGAAAAACCAAGGGCCTCGTTGAGTTTCATCGCATCGTAGAACTGGGCTCACAGCGGGGCGCTGGGGCCGACACCGCGATGACCTAGGTTGCCACCGCCCGCAAAGGATGGGGGGGGGGCGGAGAGAGTGCGGTTCGAACCCACGGTATGGATTTCCCTACACACACTTTCCATGCGTGCGCCTTAAGCTCCTCGGCCTCCTGTAGGGCAAAGTGCCAAACCTCACGTCAGCCCGGTTATTAATGCCTGCAACAGCTAACGCGAGATAACTCAAAGTACTGGCTCGTTGATATTCAAACCATCTCCCTGGTGATAGTAGAATATTTCCGACACGGCCTACTTACCTGCCCGCGAGGGATCTCTCTATGGTCCGTGGGTGTCGATTTTTCAACCAAAGTAACTGTGCTGCACAACGGTCATGAGGATAGCCGTGGTCCAGCCAAACATGATGATTCCGGTGGCTGCCTGGAAAGACGCGAGGAGTCGCCAGCTTTGGTCGAGAACGATATCGCCGTAGCCCAGCGTGGTAAATGTGACCATGGAAAAATAGAAATGCCGATTCGAGTCCTTTCATGTTGCCCAATGCCATGATGCTTGAGGAGGGTTTTCATGGACGAAGATCAGATTCGCGAAGCCGCGCGTAAGCGCGTGGACGCAAACCTCCAGTTTCAGACTCACTTTCGTACGTATCTATTGGTGATTGCATTCCTGGCAATCATTAACATTACTACTTCTCCACACTACCTCTGGTTCCTATGGGCAGCGGGCGGCTGGGGGATCGGGATTTCTCTGCAGGCCCAGCGCGTATACGGCCACGGGCAGGACCCCGGCAAGCGGGAGGCCATGATCGAAGATGAGATTCGCGAGCTGTCTTCGACTGGCCGTTCGAGAGATCAGTGATCTCGAACGCTGTGGAGGCGACGAGGCAAGAGCGGGCAACGGGAATCCGAATAGCTGACGGAGAGTGGTAAGTACGTTGTCAGAAGGGGAGGGGGTCCCGACCCGGGGTATAGTCATTACGTGCTGGCGGTGTTGACCGTGATGTAGATGTTTAATTACCTGGATCGGTACGTGCTTACGCCTGGCTCAACCCGGAGAACACGCCTGGCAGCGAAAAAATTACGGGCCTTCGCGTTCGGAACCTCGTCGAGGGGAGTTTCTGGCATCAGGTCGGGCTCGCGGCGGGAGACCTGCTCGAAGAGGTGAACGGCGCCCCGGGCAGTAGATCCGCCCCGATCGGTGCGGCTGCCGGGTGGAGCGTGCGCACGGGTAGGGCTACCTGATCCCCGCAGAAGGTTGCATTTTTGGCCTGCTTGCGCGGCGAAATCATCGCGTCTTCATTCGATTGGGATCCATAGCGGAGTCAGAGTTGTCCGAAGAAATCGAAGAACTGCAGCGGAAAGTTGCAAGCCTCCGAAACGAACAGTCAGGTAGCCCCGTCACGGGGCTGCCCTCGACTCGAGGAAATCTTGATCCATCTCTCCCGCACCGAGCGCCAGACGAGCAAGCGAAGAGAGGAGCGCCGCGCCACTTTCGGCTCGAGCACGCTCCGCCTGGGCTTGCGCTGCACGGGCCAGAAGGAGAGTGGGCATGTCGACTAGCCCCTGTTCGAATGCCGACAGCGCACTCTCGAAACGTGCATTCGCCGCGTCGACCATCGCCTGGGCTGCTTCGCGTCGCCCGACCGCGTTCCGGGTCTGGACATAACTCCGCCACACTTCGGCGGTCGCCTTGTTACGCGCATTCTCGAGTTGGGCGCGCGAAGCCGCTTGAACCGCCCGTGCGATGCTTTCTTCGCTCCTCCGGGCGAACCCGTCGAAGAAGGTCCATTCGAAGGTGAGGAAGGCGCCATAGTCCTCCAGGCCGTAGTCGATATCCTCCAGGCCGGGAACCTCTCGAATCGAGTTGTCCATCTGGCTCCAACTCGCACGGCCCAGCAAGCCGACCTTTGGAAAATAGGCGGCTCGGCTGCGGCGAAGGCTCGCATCATGTGCTTCGAGCGACGCTGCCCTGGCGAGTAGATCTGGCCTCTGAGCCAAGGCTCGAGCGATGAAATCCTGGAGCGGAACATCGAGTTTTGCCGGTAGTCGATCGACCTCGAGGCGTGCGATCGAGAGCTCGGTCCCGGGAGCGAGGCCTGTCGCCAGTGCCAAATTCACGTAGGCAACTTCAGCCTCAGCGCGGGCTGTCTCCCTGATGTAAGCGGCAGAGAGAGCTTCGCTGTTGGCCTGCAGCAAGTCGGGTTCTGTGAGTGTTCCCAGTCGATAGCGCGATTGGGCTGCCTCTTGGACGATTTGCGCCGCCCGCATGGAAACTTCAGCGGCGTGCTCGTGGTCTGCTGTCGCTTGCCACAGCGCAAAAGCCTCGACGACGGCGAAGGCGACATATTGGTGGGCGGAATCGAAGGAAAGAGTCGCTGCATCAAGCTTCTTTTCCATTGCTTCCACCGCTGCTTTGCGCGACCCGAAATCGAATAACAACCAGCGCAAATTCACGGAGGCGCCAGCACGCGTGTAGGCGGCGGCGACATCGAGGTTCGCGGTTTTCTCGCCCGCATCCGGAAACAACGCGCCGAGAACATCGTCACGAGCCGCGAGTGCGCTCAGGTTGGCCCGGCTATCGACGTTCAAGTCCCAGTAGCCGCCGCCGTAGGACGCGATGAGCGCGAGCGTCGGGTAATACTGTGCCTCGGCAAGACCTACGGCAGCCGCGGCGGCACGTGCGCGCTCCCAGGCGATGCGGGTCTCCGGATTGCGTCGTTGTGCGAGATCGATCAACGCCGGTAGGTCATACACAATTTCGGTATCCGCGGGCGGGTAGTCGGGGAGGGCCTGCCCCAGTTTCGAGGCCAGGCGGACCGTGGCGACGCGCGTGCGGCCTACCACGGGATCCTCTCCCGCCAGAGGCTGCGCGGAAGCGGCCGAAGAGCCAGCAACAATGAGGGCCACGGCGAGAGAGACAGTCGATCGCGTGTATCTGGATTGCAACATCAAAAGCCTACTCATTGCGGCTGCGAAGTATACGCGGCCTTTGGGATTGAATTCCTAGGGTTCCTCAGATGGGACGGGTACTTGCCCTGGGCGTCAGCCCAGGGTCGCTGCGAAGCGGGCGCGAACCTCGGAGAGTTCGCGTTGCGCTGCGGCCAGCCGGAGCTGTTCGGTTTCACGAAAGCGCGCCTCCAGGGACGCCTCTTCCATTGAGTCGGCTACCAGCGCAATTTTCGCAACAATTTCTCGCGCGGGTATGACGGCAGGGTTCGTCGAGGTTGCTCCGGGCCGGCGCACCCCGTCGATCACCCCACGGAGGTGGCGGATGCTCCCACGTAAGGTTTCCACCGTTGTCTCGGGCCAGGCGATTCGGAATGCGAACTGCATCGCGAGGATGCCAATGGCGATTCCGACCCAGCGCTCCCAAATCACGTCCAGACTCGTCGCCGGGTGCGGGCCCTGAAGCACGGTCATGAAGAAAGCGAGTGCGATCTGCCAGCCCGCATAGG
>JAPKBZ010000070.1 GCA_028823175.1 Myxococcota bacterium | reverse complement strand
CGCCTACGATCGCTACTGGTTCAACGGCTATTCCGGCGACGGCGAGTTCTATTTCGGGATCGGCGCGGCGCTCTATCCGAATTTGGGCATCATGGATTGCGGCTTCAGCCTCGTCCGCGATGGGGTCCAATACGCCTTCCATGCTTCTCGCCGCGCTCCCGAGGAGCCCTCGGAGATCGAGGTGGGTCCTTTTCGGATCGACATCATCGAGCCGATGAAACTCCTGAGGGTCAGTCTCGACGACAACGAGACCGGGATTTCGTGTCAACTCGACTGGATTCCGCGAACCGCCAGTTTTGCGGAAGGGCATCAGCGCACCGATCGCGATCGGCCCATGCAGATGCACGCGACCCGCTTCAACCAATTTGGTTTCTGGCAGGGCGAGATCCGCTACGCCGGCCAGGTTCTGCGGATCGGGCCCGAAGATCGCGTCTACGGGACCAAAGATCGCTCCTGGGGCGTTCGGCCGGTGGGGGACCCGGCACCTCCGGGTGCGCCGCCCACCCAGATCCCTCAGGTCTATTTTCTCTGGGCTCCCCTGCATTGGGAAAATCGCTGCACCCACGCCAGTCTTTTCGAAAACGATTTCGGCAAGGCCTGGCATTGGGACGGAATGGTGATGCCCACCTACGCGAGCCCCGACGACCTGCCCGGCGTCGAAGATCCCGGAGCCCAGCCCATCGCCGCCCTGGAACACCGGGTCGAATTTGTTCCCGGCACCCGCCGAGTCGCCCGCGCGGAGTTCATCCTGGATCACAGCGACGGCACCCGCGAGGAGATCGAACTCGAGCCCATCCTCTGCTTTCGTATGAAGGGGATCGGTTATGGGCATCCCCAATGGGGGCACGGCCGCTGGAAGGGCGATCTCGCCATGGCGGGGGAATCGTGGAAATGCGATGAGGCCGACGATAATGCCCTGGACAACCTGCACGTCCAGCACGTCGTTCGGGCGCGCAGCGGCGACGAGGAGGGTATCGGGGTTCTCGAACAGATCTTCCTGGGCCCCAATAGCCGGCGCGGGCTCAAGGGATTCATCGATCCCGTCGACTAGCGGGCGCGCTTTTGCCTGGAGGCGCCCTGGGCTCCTGCCGCGCTCCCCTCGCGCTCCTGCCGCGCTCCTACTGCGCCGGCGCGACTTCGACGCGAACGGCGCAGAATTTGAACCCCGGAATCTTGCCGTCGGGGTCGAGTGTATCGAGGGTGAGGAGGTTGGCTGAGGCCTCGCGGAAATGAAAGGGAATGAAGATCGCCCCCCGGCTATCGCGATCGCTGAGTCGGGCGACGAGTTCGATCTTTCCTCGGCGGCTGCTGACCAGAACCCTCGTTCCCTCGCCGATGCCTAATTCCTGAGCGTCTTGCGGGTGCATGCTTACGAAGGCCTCGGGTTCGATCTCATCGAGGACTCGGGCTCGCCGGGTCATGGATCCCGTATGCCAGTGTTCGAGGAGGCGCCCGGTATTGAGGACGAGGGGGTACTCGTCGTCGGGGAGTTCCTCGGCTGCGGTCCAGGCGGCGGGGACGAATTTCGCCCGCCCGCTGGCCGTCGGGAAGCCATCGCCGAAGAGAACCACGGGCCCGTCGCTCTCGGCGGGATTCGGGTTGGGCCAGAGCTTGCCCGTGGCTCCGAGATTCGCGTAGTCGAGAGTTGCATAGGATTCAGTCAGGCCGGCGAATTCTGCGAAGACCGCCTCGGGGGATTCGTAGGCCATGGGGTATCCCATGCGGGTCGAGAGATCGCAGAGGATTTCCGAGTCGAGCCGGGCCTCGCCCGGGAGGTCGAGAACCGGCCGTCCGATCTGGACGCGTCGATCGGTATTCGTGTAGGTCCCGAGCTTCTCCATATAGGAACTTGCGGGCAGGATCACGTCGGCAAACTCGGCGGTCTCGGTCAGGAAGATGTCCTGCACGGCGAGGAAGTCGAGGGCCGAGAGGGCCTTGCGAACCTTGTTGATGTTGGGGTCCGAGAGGAAGGGATTCTCGCCCAGGATGTACATGCCGCGGATATCCCGGGCGAGGGCGGCGTGCATGATTTCGACCACGGTCAGCCCGGGTTCGGGGGAAAGCGGCGTGCCCCAGGCCTGCTCGAATTTCGCGCGAATGGCGTCGTCTTGGACAGATTGGTAGTCGGGGTAGACCATGGGGATCAGTCCGGAATCACTCGCCCCCTGGACATTATTCTGGCCTCGAAGCGGGTGGAGCCCGGCGCCTTGCTTGCCGATATTCCCCGTCATCAGCGCCAGGGCAATCAGGCAGCGCGCGTTGTTGGTTCCGTACACGTGCTGGGAGATGCCCATTCCCCAGTAGATGATCGCGCTCTTGGCCCGGCCGAAGGTTCTGGCGACTTCGCGCAGGGCCTCGGGCTCGACGCCACAGATTTTTGAGGCCTGCTCGGGGGTGTAGGAGGCCACACCCTCGGCCAGGGCTTCGAAATCTTCGGTGTGCTCGTCGATGTAGGCCTGGTCGATCAGGCCCTCGGCGATGATCACGTTCATCAACGCGTTGTAGAAGGCCACGTCGGTGCCCGGCTTGATCCGGCAGAAATGGTCGGCCAGGTCGGCCATCGGGCTGCGGCGGGGGTCGACCACGATCAGCTTCGTCCCCGCTCTTTGGGCCTGTTTGAGGAAAGTAGCCGCCACGGGATGGTTGGCCGTCGTGTTGGACCCTGCCACCAGGATGGCTCCGGCATTCACGGCGTCGCCGTAGGTGGTCGTGACGGCCCCGCTCCCGATTCCCTCGAGAAGGGCGGCCACGCTTGAGGCGTGGCAGAGCCGGGTGCAGTGATCGACGTTGTTGGTTCCCCAGCCCGCGCGGATCCACTTCTGGAAGAGGTAGGCATCCTCGTTGGAACATTTGGCGCTTCCGAAGCCGGCGAGGGCGTTGCTCCCGTGCTCGGAGCGGATTCCCGAGAGCTTGCTGGCCACTAGGTCGAGCGCTTCGTCCCAGCTGGCTTCTCGGAACGCGGGCATCACCTCGGCGTAGTCCACGAGGCCACCGGGTTTTCGACGGCCGTCGTGATTTCCGCCGAGTTCCGCAGAAAGGGGGCCTTTCGGGTAGGCCGATTCGCGCCGGATCAGCGGGCGGGTCAGGCGCTGGGCATGCTGAGCATAATCCCAGCCATAGCGGCCCTTGACGCAAAGGCGGCCCTGGTTGCCCGGGCTCTCGCGCCCTTCGGCCAGGGCGATTTTGTTGTTGCCACGGTCAACGTGATACGTGAGGGCACAGCCCACCCCGCAATAGGGGCATACCGTATCGACCTTCTCCAGCGGACGGGTCGCCGAGAGGGGTAGGTCGATGGGACGATCTACGAGTGCGCCGGTGGGGCAGGCGGCCGCGCACTCCCCGCACGCGACGCAGGTACTCTCCCCCATGCCGACATCGAGATCGAAGCCGATGCGGGCTTCGTGTCCCTTGCCCGTGCGGCCGATGACATCGTTGCCCTGGATATCGTTGCAGGCGCGAATGCAGCGATCACAGAGGATGCAGGCCGCGTGGTCCACGGCGATCACCGGAGAACTGGAATCGGTTTTTTCTCGGACGTTGCTCGGGAATTCCTGCCCCCAGGCGTCGTAGCGCCGGGCCAGGGCGAAGAGCGCGTTATTTCCCAGTGAGAGCTCCCTTGGGTCGGCTTCGGGGTCGGGCTGATCGGACATCAGCAGGTCGATCAGATTCCCTCGATGATTCTCGACTTCATCGGTCGCGGTCTTGACTTCCATCCCCGCCTCGCACGCGCGCACACAGGCGGCCGCCAGGGTTCGCTCGCCCACGTCGACAGCGCAGAGTCGGCAGACGCCGACGGGTTTGAGCCCGGGGGCATGGCAGAGCACCGGGATTTCAATGCCCACCGAGCGAGCGGCCTCGAGCAGGGTTGTGCCCTCGGTCACCTCCACCGGAACCCCGTCGATGATGAGTTCAATCATGTTCCTGCTCCCGTTGTCATTCCAGTGCGCCGGGACGTTCTCTCAATTCCCGATCGCCCACATTTCCGTTCAAGCGCGTCTGGCCTCTTCGAAGACCCTGATTTCCTCCCCCGCTCCGATGGGGACGCGGAGGTCGCGCATATCCGAATGGCCGGGGAGGGCGACCCGGTGGCCCGGGGCGAGTCGCTCGCCCTCCGCCCAGCGCGTTGCGCCTTCGGCGGCCTCGAGGACCTCGGCCAGGGAACCGATGGCCACTTCACACGTTCGCTTAGGGGTCGAACTCTCGGGCGAGACGAAGACGACTCGGGCGACCCCGCCGGGCGTGTCGGCTCGGGCGGCGGCGAGGTATTCGCCCGGGGTATTGAACCCCGCGACCGCCTGGGCGCCGGGCAAGCTCGAGAGGGGCAGGGCTTTGAATTGGCTGTACTCGAGAAGGTCCAGAGGGCGTCTGCGGCCCCGGTCTAACAGTTCTTGGGCGGCCTCGGCCGCGTCCACGGGATAGGCGCCGGAGAGCGGGTGCACTCGCTCTCCATCGGCTGGCGCGGCCGCCGTTCCCGGCGCCAAGAGGGCGCTTACGAAAGCGGCGCTGAGAAAGGGGGCGTCGGACGCCGTGACGAAGCTGAGTCCGGGCTTGCAGGCAGCCAGGCCGGCGGCCAGCCCGGCCAGGGGCCCCAATCCCTCGTGCTGGTCTTCGACTCGGCGGGCCGGAATTTCGGGGAGGATCTGGCCGGGGGCCGAGACCACTAGGACCTCATCCACCGCCGTGGCGAGTTGCTCGACCACGTGCTCGAGCACCGGGCGACCGCGCCAGGGGAGCCACGCCTTGTCCCGCCCCATTCTCGATGAGCGTCCGCCGCAGAGTACGATGCCCGTTGTCGTCAACGAGATCGCCGGCCGCGCATGTGTTCGGGAAAACGGTCCACCAGGGAAAGCAGGGGAGCCAAGGCGATCTGGCCGAGCCCGCAAATGCTCGTGCGAGCGAGGGTCTGATTGAGTTCCTCCAGACCCGGCCGGTCCTCTTCGCCGATGCCGCCGGCGGCTTCGACGCGCTTGACGGCCTTTTCCGTCCCCAGCCGGCAGGGCACACATTTGCCGCAGGATTCGTTGCGGAAGAAACGCGTCACGCTCAGGCCGACTTCGAGCAAATCCTGGGCTTCGGACACGAAGACCACCGCTCCGGCCCCCAGCATCGACCCCGCATCGGTGAAGGTCTGAAAATCGACGGGTGTATCCAGGGCTTCGGGGCCGAGGAAACGGCTTGAGGCCCCCCCCGGCGCCACGGCCAGGAGGGCGCGGTTCTCGCGGATCCCTCCGCAGCGCTCGAGAAGCTCGCCGAGAGGCGTGCCGAAGGCGACGAGATGGACTCCGGCTTCTTCGACGTCTCCGCTGACGCTCATGAACTTGTGTCCGCTGAAGCCCGGGCGCCCCTGAGCGTGCCACCAATCAGCCCCGTGATAGAGAATTCCCGTGGCGTGGGCGAAGGTTTCGACGTTGTTGATGAGGGTCGGCCGACCGTCGAGGCCCGAGGTGCCCGGAAAGGGCGGCTTGTTTCGGGGTTCGCCGCGACGATCTTCGAGGCATTCGAGAAGCGCGGTTTCCTCGCCGAGGATATAGCCACCCGGCGAAACGAAGATTTCGATTTCAAAATCGAAAGTGCTTCCGAAGATGCAGTGGCCGAGGGCGCCGGCCGCTCGGGCTTCTGCGAGGGCAGCCTCCAGAACACGCCTTTCGGGGCCGTACTCATGGCGAATGAAGACGGTGCCTCGGGAGGCTCCGATCGCGTAGCCGGCCAGGGCCATCCCCTCGATGAGCAGGTGGGGGAGTTGGCGAAGGATTTCGCGATCCTTGAAGGCGCCCGGCTCGCTCTCGTCCGCATTGGCGATCACGTGGCGCGGGCCTTCGGGGGTGGAGGCCACGAGTTTCCACTTGCGCCCGGTGGGAAAGGCGGCGCCGCCCATGCCCCGTAGGCCGGCCTCCTCGAGGGTCTCGGGGAGCCGTTCTCGATCGCCGGCGAGGGCGCAGCGCAGGGCGCCGTAGCGTTCACCCGGTTTGGAGTAGGGGTCTGCCGCCCGCCATTGCCCAAGGGGCTCGTCTCGGGTGGGCGGGTTGCCTTCGAGGGCAGCGAGGAGCTCCGGGATGTCGGTGGTGCGGACCGTCGTGCCCGAGAGATCGGCGGCGGGTGCCCGGTCGCAGCGCCCCAGGCAAGAGACCTCGCGGATCTCGACATCGTCCCGCTCGGCCAGGGCTTCCCGGACTTGGGCACAGGCCTGCGCACCGCCGGCCAGACGACACGAAAGGTCCCGACAGATCTCGACCCGCCGTTGCCGGGGGGGCTCACGGCGAAAGCCTGTATAGAAGGAGGCGAGGCCCTGGAGGACGTGGAGCGGAACGCCTCGCTCGGCAGCCAGACCGCCTAGGCTCCCGTCGTCCAACCAGCCCTTCTCCGCCTGCAGCCGCAACAGTGCTTGGATCAAGGAATCGCCGAAAGAGCGCAGTGGGTTACCTCCCCGAAAGACAAGAGGGTACAGGCTGGCCTCGGGTGTTGCTATATGATGCGATTGGTTTTGGAAGGACCGAGCGCGAGGGAAGCGCTCCCGGCACAGGGTGGGTCGTGTGGTGGCTGAAGCGAAGAGCGGGGCGAGGGTAGAAAAGGAACTCGTCCTCATCGGCGGGGGGCATGCCCATGTTCAGGTGCTTCGGCGCTGGATGATGGATCCCCTGCCCGGCGTCCGGCTGACCCTCGTCAGCGATGGCCTCGAATCCGTCTACTCGGGCATGGTGCCGGGCGCCGTTGCCGGCGACTACGAACCCGGCGAAGTGACCATCGACCTTCTGCCCCTGGCGCGCCGGGCGGGCGCTCGCTGCATACGCGCCGCGGTGACGGCGATCGATTCTGCTTCCCAGGTGCTGGAGCTGGAGGGCCGCCCGCCCATGGCCTACGACGTGGCGAGCCTGGATGTGGGCTCCACGGTTCGAGGGGGAGACGTACCGGGCGCCCTGGAGCACGCCGTGGCCACCCGGCCGATTGCCGATTTTATCGCGAAAGTGGAGGCGTACCTCGCGACGGATGCCGAGTCGGGTAAGACGACGCCGCTGCGGATAGCGGTGGTGGGTGCCGGTCCGTCCGGCGTGGAACTTGCCCTCTGTCTCGAAGCCCGCCTGCGCTCCCGGCGCCGTGGCGCAACAATCGTGCTGCTGGGGGCGACCGGGGATCTCCTGCCGGGCGGCCACCGCGCCCTGGCTCCGGCGATCGAACGCGAATTGAAGAATCGGGGGATCGCTTTTTTGCGATCGGCCCAGGTTCTCGAACTCAGGCCCGACGAATTGGTGATCGCGGACGCGGCGGAGGGCGCTCGGAATCTTCCCGTCGATCTCACCCTTTGGGCGACGGGGCCCGCGGCCCATGGCTTTCCCGCCGAGAGCGGACTTCCCTGCACGGATGAAGGCTATATCCGCGTGGCTTCGACCCTCGAGGTCGAGGGCTGCAAGGGCCTCTTTGCGGTGGGCGATTGCGCCCAGTTGGTCGAGTACCCCTGGGTTCCTCGCGCGGGGGTCTACGCCGTGCGTGCGGGCCCCTACCTCGATCGGAATCTTCGGGCTCGGCTCTCCGGGGCAAAGCTCCGCGCCTATCGCCCCCAGCGCGATTTCCTGGCGCTGATCAATCTGGGGGAGGGCAGGGCGATCGGCGGCAAGTGGGGCATGGCCTTCAGCGGGCGCTGGGTGTGGCGTCTCAAGGATTGGATCGACCGCGGCTTCATGCGCAAATTCCAGGTGCTCGACGCCGAGGGAAGGTCGAATCCGGCTTTTCAGGGCCGAGCCATGGGCTCCGGTTCGGACGACGAGGAAATGGAGTGCGGCGGCTGCGCGGCCAAGGTGGGCCCTTCGCCCCTGCACGACGCTCTCGGGCGGTTGCCCGCCCCGCCCGCTGACCCGAGCGTGCTTCTGGGGATGGATGCCGCCGACGATGCCGCCGCCTTTCGGTCGCCGGGCGGCGATATCCTGCTCGCCACGGTCGATGCGTTTCGGGCCTTTGTCGACGACCCGTGGTTGGTGGGCCGCGTCGCCGCGGTGAACGCCGTGAGTGATCTGCTCGCCAAGGGGGCGACGCCCCGTCACGCCCTGGCCCTGGTGACGGTGCCCCGGGGTTCGGCGCGCCAGCAGGCCGAGGATCTCTACCAGGTCTTGTCCGGGGTGCGAGCGGCCCTCGATCCCATGGGCATCTCGCTGATCGGAGGCCACAGCACGAGCGGCCCGGAACTCTTCGTGGGGCTATCGGTCACCGGGGATGCGGAAGGCGAAATTCTGGGCCTGACGGGTCTCGAATACGGCGACCACCTGATTCTCACCAAACCGTTGGGGACGGGAATCTTGCTGGCGGCCGACGGCCAGGGGCTCGCGCCGAGTGCTTGGCTGGAGGCGACGACCCAAAGCATGCTCCGAGATAACCTCTCCGCCTCCGGGCTTGCCCGGAAATTCGGCGCCACCGCCTGTACCGATATCAGTGGCTTTGGCCTGGTCGGTCATTTGGGTGAGATGCTCTCGGCCAGCGGCGTCGGCGCGGTTCTTGCGCCGCAGACCATCCCTCTTCTGCCGGGGGCCCTGGAGCTCGTGCGGCGCGGTATACGGAGCACTTTTCACGAGCAGAACGCCCAGGCCTCTGTGCTGTCGAGAAGCTCGGGTCCGGAGGAAGCGGATTACGAGGCCCTGCTCGTCGATCCCCAGACCTCGGGGGGTCTCTTGATTGGATCCGCCCCGGATCGCGCCGAGGGTTTGGTGAGCGCCCTCCGGGCGTCCGGTGATCTGTCGGCTGGGGTGATCGGCCGGGTGGTCGAACTCGCGCCGGGCGGAACCACGGGCGATTCCGAGGCGCGGGTTCGCTTGGGATCGGCTGGCATATAGGCACGGCGTATGCCAGAATTCCACAGCGGCCATGACGGAACTTCCCACCGTGGCCATTGCCTGCCAGGCCGTCCGTCCGCGGGGGCCGAGGTGCCGACCCGGTAGGGTGGGATGGCGAGCGAAAACCATCTAAAAGAGCAGTCGATTGATTCCGTGCGGGGTTTCGGGAAGGCGTTTTTTCGCTGATCCCGCCCCGTTGGGTGGGCGCCGCTGAGTGCCCGAGATCTCGTGATTTATTCAAGGAGGTAGAGCAGAAAATGTCGGATCTGGAAGCCTTCCGTCAGGAAGCCAAGAGTTGGATCGAGGAAAATTGTCCCCCGTCCATGCGAGAGCGGATCGAGTCGCCCGATGATATCGAGTGGGGCGGGCGCGCCGCCCAGGGGCGCACCGATGACCGGAAGGTGTGGCTGGATCGCATGGGCGAGAAGGGCTGGACCTGCCCGACCTGGCCGAAGGAATACGGCGGTGGCGGCCTGAGCAAGGCCGAGGCGAAGGTGCTCCAGGAAGAGATGAGAGGGGTCCATGCCCGACCGGCCCTCACGAGTTTCGGCATTTCGATGCTGGGCCCCGCCCTGCTCGAATACGCGAGCGAGGAGCAGAAAAAGCATTTTCTCCCCCAGATCGTGAAGGGCGAGATCTGGTGGTGCCAGGGCTATAGCGAGCCGGGTGCGGGTTCGGATCTCGCGAGCCTCCAGACCCGGGCCGAGGACAAGGGCGATCATTACCTGGTCAACGGTCAGAAGATTTGGACGAGCTACGCCGACAAGGCCGACTGGATTTTCTGCCTCGTCAGGACGAACCCCGACGTGCCCAAGCACGATGGGATCAGCTTCCTGCTCTTTGATATGGCGAGCCCCGGGGTGACGGTTTCTCCGATTCAGCTCATCAGCGGCTCATCGCCCTTCTGCCAGACCTTCTTCCAAGACGTGAAGGTTCCCAAAAAACACTTGGTGGGCGAGGTGAATAGTGGCTGGACCATCGCCAAGCGCCTGCTGCAGCACGAGCGGTCGATGATCGGTGGCATGGGGCTCGGTCTGGGGGGCGGAGTCTCTCGAGGAGCCCCTGAAATCGCCAAAGATTATTGCGGCGAAAGCGACGGGCGCATCGCCGACCCGGTGGCGCGTGACCGGGTCGCGCAATTGCAGATGGACGCACGTTGCTACGGAGCGACCACCCGGCGTGCAGCCGAGGAAGCCAAGGCGGGTATACCCCCGGGCCCGGCGTCCTCGATTTTCAAGCTCTATGGAACCGAGATGAACAAGCGCCGCCACGAGCTCCTGATCTCCATCATGGGCACCCAGGCAACGGGCTGGGAGGGAGACGGGTTTAACGCCGAAGAATTGGGCGAGACCCGGGATTGGCTCCGTTCCTTTGGCAACTCCATCGAAGGCGGAACATCGGAAGTTCAGCTGAACATCATCGCGAAGCGTGTGCTTGGGCTTCCGGACTGAGAAGAGGATCATCATGGCTTTGGTATTGACGGAAGAACAGGAACTCCTGCAGCAGACCGCTCGGGAATTCGTGAAGGAGAAGAGCCCGGTCACCGAGCTCCGGCGGCTCCGCGACTCGTCGGATGCGACGGGGTTCGATGGCGCTCTCTGGAAGGAAATGGCGGAACTCGGTTGGGCCAGCGTGGTCTACCCCGAGGAATTCGGTGGCATGGATATGGGCTACATGGAACTCGGCCTAATCTTCGAAGAGTGCGGACGATCCCTGGTCGCACAGCCCCTCCTGGCAACGGTTGTGCTGGGAGGCGGTTGCGTTCTCGAAGGGGGAAATGAAACCCAGAAGAAGGATGTCCTCACCGCGGTGGCCGGGGGTGAGCGATTGCTTTCCCTGGCCCTCCAGGAAGGCCCCCACCACGCTCCTCTGGCCGTGGCCACTCGGGCCGAAGAGGCCGATGGAGGCTACCGGATCACAGGAAACAAGACCTTCGTGCTCGACGGCCACGTGGCCGAGCAGTTGGTCGTGGTCGCGCGAACCTCGGGCGAGCCCGGTGATCGCGATGGGCTGACGCTTTTCTTGGTGGATGCGGGAACTCCGGGCGTCGAGGTGAGCCGGACCCAGAGCATGGACGGTCGCAATACGGCGAACGTGAACCTGTCCGGTGCACAGGTCGAGCGCTCAGCGGTGATCGGCGAGGTCGGCGCAGGTGCCGATATCCTCGACCCCGTTCTCGATCGCGCTCTGGCAGTGATCTCGGCGGAAATGTTCGGCACGGCCAGTGAAGCCTTCGATCGTGCCCTCGAGTACCTCAAGACCCGCGAGCAATTCGGCGTGGTGATCGGTTCCTTCCAGGGCCTGAAGCACAGGGCGGCGGATATGTTCGTAGAACTCGAACTCTCCCGCTCGATTGTCTTCGATGCGCTGAGCGCCGTCGATGCCGGGGCGGGGGATGTTCCGAGCCTGGCGAGTTGTGCGAAGGCACGCCTCAATGACACGGTTTTCCAGGTGGGCAACGAGGCGGTCCAGATGTTTGGTGGGATTGGTGTGACCGACGAGGAGGATATTGGGCTCTTCATGAAGCGCTCTCGTGTGCTTCAGGCGACCCTGGGCAACTCGTCCTATCACCGGGATCGCTTCGCCGCTCTGCAAGGCTTCTGAACGCGACGTCTTCGGCGGCCTCCGCGAACTCGAGAAAAAGAAAATTGGAAATACGAGAGCCCCGTGCGCGGCAAGGCGCACGGGGCTCTTTTGTTCGTTGACGGTGCGGGGGTTAGAGCATTTCTTCCGCGACCAATTCGAGCGCTTCGGGCTGCGGCGTGTTGATGTTCATGGTGTGGACCCATTTCTTTGCGCCCGCCGCCTTCCAGGCCTGAAGCCGTTCCCGAATTCGATCTGCTGGGCCGACCAGGTGGCACGCGTCCACGAGTTCATCGGGCACGGCCAGGGCGGCCTCGGCTCTCTGGCCTCCGAGGAAAAGTTCCTGGATCTTGACCGCGGCCTCTTCGTAGCCGAGTCGCTTGGCAAGGTCGTTGTAGAAGTTCTTGTTGCGCGCCCCCATGCCGCCGATATAAAGCGCCATGTTGTTCTTGACGGGCATGCGCACTTTCTCGATGTCATCGCTGATGATAACGCTCACGCCGGGCACGATCGCGAAATCGTCGAGGCTCTTGCCGCCGCCGGCGGCCTCGAAGCCCTCTTGGATATAGGGCAGGTAGACCGAGTCGACTTTTTCCGGGTCGACCATCATGGGGAAGACGCCGTCGGCGACCTCGCCCGCACAGCGCATGCCATTGGGGCTGATGGAAGCGGTATAGATCGGGATATTGGGATTTCCGTGGAGAATGCTCTTGAGCGGCTTGCCCAACCCGGAAGCCGAGGGGCCGGATAGGGGAATGCTGTAATGCTCACCCTGGTGCGCGAGGAAATCTTCTCGTGCCCAGATTGCGCGAATGATCTTGATGTATTCGCGGGTTCGCGTCAGGGGCTTGCCGTAGGGGACTCCGTACCACCCCTCCACGACCTGGGGGCCCGAGGGGCCGAGTCCCAGGATGAAGCGCCCACCCGAGAGGTGATCGAGAGTCATGGCGGTCATTGCCGCCATGGCGGGTTGGCGCGCTGGCATCTGCATGATGGAGGTGCCCACCTTCAGGGTGGTGGTGTTGGCCAGCGCCCAGGTGGCGGTGGTGACGGCATCGTTGCCATAGGCTTCGGCTGTCCACGCCGAGTCGAAGCCGAGTCTCTCAGCGTGCTGGATCATCTCCACGTTGACCGATGCCCGGGGGCCAAAGCTGATGGCTCCGATTCCGAGTTTCATATCTCTTTCTCCTTTGGTCGACTGAGTTTTGAATCTATTGCTGTAGCGACTTCTGCGCGTTCTCGGCAAATTTCTTGGCGGCTTCTTCGTCGTTGGTCATGTTGGGCAGCCGCACAGGAACTTCGATCCCCTTTCGGCATGCCGGTTTTTCTTTCATCGCGTCGAGCCAACGGCGCATATGCGGAAGTCCATCGACGGAAACTCCTGACCACTTATAAGTCCGCACCCAGCACCAGTTGGCGATATCGGCGATTGAGTAGTCATCGGCGAGCCACTCGTTCTCTCCCAAACGTCGGTCGAGGACTTCAAAGAGTCGCCGGGATTCGTTCTGGTAGCGGTTGATGGCCGCCGGGATCTTCTCCGGGAAATAGCGGAAGAAAACATTCGCTTGGCCCATCATCGGGCCGAGGCCACCCATCTGGAACATCAACCACTGCATGACCAGTGAGCGCCCGTTTGTGTCGCTGGGCATCAGCTTCCCGGTTTTCTCGGCCAAGTAGATCATGATGGCCCCGGTCTCGAAGACGGCGAAATCGTCGGCTTCGCGGTCGACGATCACCGGGATTCGTCCGTTGGGGTTGAGGGCGAGAAACCAGTCCTCCTTTTGGACGTTTTTCGAAAGGTCCACGGGATGGACTTCGTAGGGAAGTTCGAGCTCCTCGAGGGTGACCGAGGCTTTCCACCCGTTGGGGGTCGGAGCTGTATAGAGGTCGATCAAAGGGATCTCCTTGGGCTTGTGGGGTCGGCTTGGAATTAGGCCTGGAGTCCGGCGAGGCAGTTCGCGCTTTCGAGGATCGGGTCGAGGGACTCGCTTTGGGCTGCGGCGTATTTTTTGCGCAGAGCGGCCAGGGATTTGGCGTGGTATTTCTGGGGTTTCTGGGTCCAGGTCTGCCCCCCGAGTTCGACGCTGAACTCTTCGTTCCCCTCGGCGACAGCGCGCTCATTGGCCAGGGTCCAGGGCAGAAAGCGCTTGCCCACCTGATTCTGGAGGAAGGGCATGAGGGTCTTCTCCAGGCTCGGCCAGGCTTCGAAATCTCCCTCGGCCCTGGGCCAGGTCATGCGGTGAACCCAGTCGAGGACATTGGGCACGGTCTCCACCAGGGCTGCGCCGGTGGGATCGGTCCACGCCTCGTAGACCTGGCCCCAGAGCCCGAAATCGCCAAAGGCCGGCCGAGCACCAAAGAGGTAGGGACGCGTGGCCAGGTGGGCATCGAGCTCGGCGAGCCCCTCGCGGAAGGACGCCTCGATCTGGGGACCGGTTTGCTCGTTGGAGCCCACGAACCAGAGCCGCCCCAGCATGCGTTCGCGAATTTGCTCGGCCATGGCGGTCACCTGCTCCTCGCCCGCCCCGGCGAGCATGCACGAGGCGATCCTTCGGGCGCTGGCGACCTGGTCGACCTCCCGGGCCCAGCGGAGGTGGAACATCCACTTATTCCCCCACTCGTCGCCGAACTCCTCGATCAGCGCCGAGACGAAGGCTGCAACCGGATCCGTGGGATGAATGCTCGGCTCGGGGTTGGCGGCCTCGACCGCTTCGATGATGGGCGTCGAATCTTGAATGCCGCGATCATCCCCGGTGACCACGAGAGGGACGATCGGGACCCTCGCGTATTTCTGGTAGTCGGCCATGGTGTCGGAGTTGCGGATGATCCAGCGATGGGGGATTCCCTTGTAGCGGTAGTAGGAGCGCACCTTCACCGAGTAGGGTGAAAGCTCTGCGCCGTAGATACGATCGACTTCTGCCATGGCTCCGATTTCCCTCGCTGTCATCGCACCCGACCGAACTCGGGCTGAGAATGAAGTATCTCGAATTGGCAGGATTGGTGCCAATAGATTTTCGGGCCCGGAAGGGGTGGTATTCTGGGTCACACGAAGGAGGACGCCATGCGATTGCGACAGGTATGCCTGGTCGCCAGGCAACTCGAACCGACGGTGGAGAGTCTGGCAGCCCTGCTGGATACCGAAATCTGTTACCGCGACCCAGGGATCTCCTTCTTCGGCCTCGAGAACGCCCTCTTGCCCCTGGGCACGGATTTTCTTGAGGTGGTCGCGCCCATCGAGGCGGAGACCGCGGCCTCGCGTCATCTCGAGCGGCGGGGCGAGGGCGGCTACATGCTCTTGATCCAGTGCGAAGACGGAAAACTGGCCCGAGAGCGGGCGCTCGGCCAGGGGGCCCGGGCGGTCTGGCAGCACGACGAGAACGGGATCCAGGCCACGCATTTTCATCCGCGCAGCGTTCCCGGGGCCATCCTCTCGTTGGATTCAATGGAGCCGGAGCCGGGCGAGCTGGGGCCGGGTCTCCGCTGGGATTGGGCGGGGCCGGATTGGCGAACTCACCTCCGACCCAACGGCATCCGGGGCCTCGCGGGCGCACGCATCGAGGCCTCCCAGCCCGAGCCCGCGGCCGATCGCTGGTCCGCGGTTCTCGGGCTCCCCCGCGGCTCGGGGCCGGAGCTGAGCATCGCGCTCGAGAACGGTGCCCTCGGCTTCGGCGCGAACGCTTGCCCAGACGCGACCTTGACCGCGTTCGGGGTTCTTCACTCCGACCCCGACGCGGTACTCGGGCGCGCCGAGACATTGGGCTTCGAAATCGACGGCTCGCGCGTCAGCGTGGCCGGCGTTCAGATCGATCTGCAATCGCTACGGGAAAGTTGAGGCGATCCGTGCTGCGAGCCAGGGCGGGTGGTGTGGCTTGCGCCGGAGGGATCATTTTGCGCCCACGCTGAGAGTACCCGAAAGTCGTATTGTAGCAGGGGGTATGCCAGAATATGACGCATGGGCACCTCGAGGACTGACACGACGGGTGACACATCCGACGGACGCATCCAGCGCTCCGTTCGCAGTCGCGAGGCCATCGTGACCGCCGTGCTTGAACTGATCGGAGAAGGGGATCGAGTTCCCACCGCCGAGCGAGTCGCCGAGCGGGCGGGGGTCGGAATTCGAACGGTTTTCCGGCATTTCTCCGATATGGACAGCCTCTACGCCACCATGAGCGAGTGGGTGCAGGAGCGAGTTTCAGAGTACCTGACAGGAACGCCCGGCGAGGGCAGCCTGGAGGAGCGCGTCGACCACTTTATCGAATTGAGAACTTCCGTCGCTGAGGCGATCGCCCCGTATTTTCGCTCGAGCGCCGTACTCCGTTGGCGATCCGAGTTTCTCGAAGCTGAATACCATCGAAATCTCAAGAGCCAGCGAGAGCGGTTGCTGCTCTTCTTTCCCGAGTTGAAGGGTTCGCCATCGGACCTTCTCGAAGCTGCGGACAGTGCGGCGTCCCTCGAGATCTGGGTTCGTCTGCGGAGCGAACAGAAGTTGAGCGTCCCGCGAGCGCAGGCCGTCCAGGCCCGTTTGCTCCTGGGCGTGCTGGCGGAGGTCGTCGACTAGGCGCTCGGTCGGGCGCTCGGTCAGTTCAAAGGGTCGAGCGATCTTCCGAACAGCACTGCCTCTGAGGAGGCGTATTGGACACAGAACCTGCGGATGAGTCGAGGAATATAGATGGAGATTGAATCGGTCAGTTCGGCGATTGGAGCCCATGTGCGGGGGGTCGATCTCTCAAAACCGCTCGAGACGGAGGAATTGGAAGCGTTGAGGGTGGCTTTCGCCCAATATGGCGTGCTCTTCTTCAGGGAGCAGACGCTGACCCCCGAAAGCCAGATTTGCTTCGCCGAGACGTGGGGGCGCATCATCATCAATCGCTTCTTCACCCCGGTCGAGGGTTTCCCCCAGGTCGCCGAGGTTCGCAAGGAACCCCACCAGTCTTTCAATGTCGGTGGGGGTTGGCACACCGATCACTCGTATGATGTCGAACCTGCACTGGGTTCGATTCTCTGTGCCAAGAATCTACCTGCATTGGGTGGCGATACCTTGTTTGCCGGCATGTCGGCCGCCTACGACGCTCTCTCCGATGGCCTCAAGAAAACCCTCTCGGGACTCAATGCGCTGCACTCGAGTCGCCATGTTTTCGGTGACCAGGCCGATATGCCCGCGGATATCCGTGAGCGATTCGGTAACGCGGAGAAGGCCACCCAAGATACGATCCACCCGGTCGTGATTGCCCACCCTCTTTCCGGCCGGAAGACTCTTTATGTCAATCCCGGCTTTACCCGGCATTTCGAGGGTTGGACGATCGCCGAGTCGCGCCCCCTTCTCGATTACCTTTACGAGCACGCGTCGAACGAGGCCTTTACCTACCGCTTCCGCTGGGAGCCGGGCTCGGTCGTCTTTTGGGATAATCGGGCAACATGGCATTACGCAGTGAACGACTATCAGGGGCAATCTCGCTTGATGCACCGGATTACTCTCGATGGCGAGGCCGTTTCGGCCTGAACCAGGGAACCCAAGATGACCGAAGATCTCGTTCTTACGCCCAGCGCCTCGGTGAGTGAAGCCATTGAGACCCGGCGCTCGATTCGCGAATTTGAAGAGAGGGCGGTTTCCGAGGCGGATGTGCGCGAGATCGTCGACTCTGCGCGGCGCTCGGCGTCGGGTGGAAATCTCCAGCCCTGGCATCTTCACGTGTTGACCGGAGACGCCCTGAAGGCACTGCTCGATCGGGTCGCGGAGAAGTCGAAGGAAACGCCTTTCGGCGACGGTCCCGAGTATTCGATCTATCCGGCGGATCTCTCCCAGCCCTACCGCGCTCGGAGGGGAAAAGTCGCCGAGGGAATGTACGAGTTGCTGGGGATTGCGCGAGATGATGTCGTGGGTCGGGGAGCCGCGATGGCGAAGAATTTCCGCTTCTTCGGTGCGCCGGTGGGCATGCTGCTCACCATCGACAGGCAGATGGGCCCGCCCCAATTCTGCGACCTCGGAATCTTTCTGGGCAATCTGATGTTGCTCGCCCGGGAGAAGGGCTTGCATAGTTGCCCCCAGGAGGCGTGGTCGCTCTGGGGCGGAACGATCCGCGAAGTTCTCGGCCTGCCCGAGAGCGAATTGGTTTTCTGTGGCCTCGCGCTTGGGTATGCCCGAGGGGATTCGGCGATCAATGGGCTTTGGACCGAGCGCGCCGCTCTCGATGAGGTGGCTCGTTTCAGTGGCTTCTGAAGCGGCGGAGGCCGAGCGGGCCGGATGACGCCGTCTTGACTGAGTCCGGGGGGGGCGAAACGGATCCGCCCGCTAACGGTCGAGGTATTGCCCTGGTCGGTGTCGTAGGAACCGTCGACCGGGTCGCCGGAGCCCAGAAAGCCTACTGGAGCATCTCCTCTGGTTTGCGTGATATTCACGGCTTCGATCTCGTCCAGGTGGCTCAGCTTCCGCCGGCTGAGCCGGTAGCGGACGGTCGTAATGTTTTGGTGTTGCGCTCCCCGGAGCGCCGAGGACTTCTCGGCCTGGGCCAGGTTCTCGAGCTTCGTCGTATCCTCTACCGAGTGAAGCGGCCGGCCGTCCTCTTCCCCTTTCAACTCGATGCGAATATTCTCGCGGGCCTGGCCAACGCCCTACTGCCCGGGCGCCTGCGCCTTCCCATGGTCGCCAACGAAAGAGCCAATATTCGAACCCGCACAGCCCTCGATACCTCGCGCGGGTTGGGTTGGCTGCTTCGGATCAGCGTGGTCCGCCCCCTGGGCCGCTGGTGTTATCGCCGGGCCAACCTGATCATCTGCAATACCAAGGCGAACGCCGAGCAGGTCCGCCATTTCATCGGGCGAGGGTCTCCGTCGGTTCAGGCGATCGCGAACCCCGTCCCTGCTCGGGAAATCCAGACGCGCTTTGCCCCAAGAGATCGTTCGCAGTTCATCAGCGCCCAGGCGCCGGTGATCATGGGGCACGGTCGGCTCATTGCCGAGAAGGGCTGGGAAACCCTGATTCGGGCCCTGGCCCGGGTGCACCTCCAATTCCCCGAGGCCCGCCTGAAGATCCTGGGTGAGGGCGAGCAACTCGCTGAACTCAAGGCCCTGGCCCAGTCTCTCGGGATTCAAGATCGTTGCGATTTTCCCGGTTTCATCTCCGACCCGCTCCCGCTTCTCGAAGACGCCGATGTGTACGTGCTCGCTTCGCGTTCCGAGGGCATGCCCAATTCCCTGCTCGAAGCCATCGCCCTGGGCCTGCCCTGTGTCTCCACCGACTGCCCCACGGGTCCGGCGGAAATCCTCGGTCGGGGCGAGCAGATCGGTCGCTTGGTTCCCGTGGACGATATCCGGGCTATGGCGTCGACCCTCCTCGAACTGCTCGGAGATGGATCGAGCCGGCAGTCCCTGGGCCGCGCCGCTCGCGAGCGAGCTCAGGATTTCGAAGTGGAGGCCTGCGTGAAGGCCTATGCCGAGGCAGTCTGCGCTACGGTCAAATCTGAAACTCAAGGGGCGGGATAACGCCTCGCTCTGTCTCGTTCGCAGTGAACCGAAATCCCGGGATGGACGTCGAGATAAAGGGGGAAATATGAATACTGAACTCACCATGGTCGTGTACTCCGTCGTTCTCACCTTCGTACTGATCATGATTCCTGCGTTCTTCCAGATTCTGCAGAACGGTCTGGCCACCCAGGCCGGGAGTCGGGATGGTCTCCCCGAGCCGACGGCCTTCATCCAGCGCGCGCGGCGTCTCCAAGCCAATATGATCGAGAATATGGTGCTCTTCGTGCCCCTCGTTCTCGTTGTCCAGGCCGCAGGCGTGTCCAACTCGACGACCGCGGCGGGCGCCGAACTCTTCGTGGTCGCGCGGGTTATCCACGCGCTGATCTACCTCGGCGGGATCCCCTGGATTCGTCCTCTCGCATGGGCAGGGTCAGTGGTGGGCATGATCATGATCGCTTCCAGTCTCCTGTGGGCCTAAGTCTCTAGACCGCGCATCCGAGTCCAGCCACTTGTCGACCCGCACCGGGGCGGAGCTTCGTCGAGCTTGCAGCCATACCCGCTTCGGTTGAGGGGTGCACGCGTGGGAAAAGAGCGTCTCTGCTAGACTCTTACCCATGAAAATAATCCGTCTTCGAGCGAGCGATGCTCTGTTCCTGGCCCCGCTTTTCCTCGTACTTCTTCTCGGCATTGTCGTCGGCTGCTCGAGCGAAGATGCGCCCGCGCCCGAGGCAGAAGCCCAGACCATGCCCTCCGGGTTGATCATCACGCAGATCGAGGAAGGGGATGGGGCCTCGCCTGCGGCTACGGACAAGGTCAAGATGCATTTTCACGGGACTTTTCCGGACGGACGGGTCTTCGATAGCAGTGTCCAGCGCCGGAGTCCGGCATCGTTCGTGCTGAGCAGTGTCACCCCGTGCTGGACCGAGGCCCTTCAGATGATGAAGGTCGGGGGCAAGGCCAAGCTCGTCTGCCCGTCCGAGATCGCCTATGGGCTCCGGGGCTTGCCGCCCCGAATTCCGCCCGGATCCACCCTTCATTTCGAGGTCGAATTACTCGAAATCCAGTAGGCGAGACTGAGCCGGGCGAAGGCCTAGCCGACTTCTTCCTCGCACGGATCGGGTCCGGGTGCGGCGCCAGTCACTGCCCCGTTCCCGGGAAGGAATCCGGGACTCGGTTTCTATTCGGAGATCGCTCCGAGACCCGCGACGACGGCTTCTACGATCTTGTCGGCGTCCATCCTGTTGAGGATAAGCGGCGGGCTGATGAGCAGAATATTGCAGCGCCCGGGGATGGTGTTGCCGTTGCGGCCCAGAAGCACTCCATTTTCGAAAGCGTGGGCGATCAACCCGGTCACGCCAGCTTCCCGAAGCGGTGTCTTCGACTCTTTGTCCTCGACCAACTCAACGGCATTGAGCAGGCCCATGCCTCGGATATCGCCTACGTGGGGGTGTTCGCCGAGGGCGCTTTGAAGTTGCCCGCGGAGGTATTCGCCTACATCCCGGGCGTTGCCCGTGAGGTCTTCCTCGAGGGTGATGGTGACCGCCTTCTGGGCGACGGCCGTCGCGACGGGATGCCCACCAAAGGTATTGACCTGGCGGAAATGAGAGATGTCGCCCGGTTCGCCGAGAAAAGACTCGAAAATTTCTTCCCGGGCCACCGTCGCCCCGATGGGCATATAGCCGCTCGCCAAGCCCTTGGCGAAAGTGATGATGTCGGGAAGCGTATCGAAATGGGAATGTCCGAATAGACTCCCGGTTCGGCCGAAGCCCGAGACGACCTCATCAAAGATCAGCAATACCCCGTAGCGGTCGCAGATTTCGCGGACTCGAGGCAGGTAGTTGTCCGGCGGAATCAGGACACCACCGCCGGAAATAATCGGCTCCATGATGACTGCGGCCACGGTGTCCGAGCCCTCGTAGATGATCGTTTCTTCGATCTGGTGAGCGCATTCCTCACCGTGCTCTTCGAGGGTCAGCTTAGGGTGAGCGCGGTAGGGGTAGGGCGGCATCACGTGGACGAAGCCCGGCGGGCCGGGTTCGTAACCGATCTTTCGTTCGGCCTGGCCCGTGGCGGCGAGAGCCCCCATGGTGTTGCCATGGTACGCGCGGTAGCGCGAGATTATCTTGAAGCGGCGCTGACCGCTCGTGCCCGCCTGGAGGTGATGCTGACGCACCATCTTGAAGGCGGTCTCGTTGGCCTCGGATCCGCTCGAAGAAAAATAAACATGGCCCTCGAAGCCGAGTAGTTCCTGGAGGGTATTGGCGAAGGTCGCGGTGGGTTCGGCGGTCAGGGTTGGGTTGAGGTAGGGCAGCCGGGACATCTGAGCCTGGGCGACGTCGGCGAGTTCCTGGCGTCCATAGCCCACATTGACGCACCAGAGTCCGGCCAGGGTATCGAGGTAGCTCTTGCCGTCCTGATCGGTGAGGTAGCAACCCTTGGCTTCAACTATGAAATGGCTGTCCTTGCCCTGCAGATTTCGGTGCTGGGTGAGCGGGCGCCAGAGCTGGTCGGGGAGGGCTTTCGAGGTTGAGTCGGGCATCGAGCGGGTCTCCGGTATGAGGCCAAAAATGGCCGGGTCGGTTTAAGGAGGTAAGAACGATTGATATTCCTCAAAAACCGAGGAGGAGGCCAGAGGCCTCTTGAAGGGCGGTCGAGAGGAAATCCAATTTTAGGCTATTTGCGGCCGACTTCACAAGGGTGGAGTGCTTCCCTCGCCTTGACTGAGCGACGGAGAGCCGG
>JAPKBZ010000069.1 GCA_028823175.1 Myxococcota bacterium | reverse complement strand
GCCCGCTTCCGGGCCCGCGGATTTCGAGCTCGCCGGAGCGGAGCGAAACTCGCGGACGAAGCGGTCACTCGCGTCCCGGAGCGCCCGTTCGGGATCGACCCGCAGGGGCCGGGCCACTGCCACCGCCGCAAAGAGAACGTCGCCCAGTCCTGCGCTCGCTTCCCTCGTCTCGCTGGAGGGAAGATCTTCCACCGCTCGCAAGAGCGCCTGCCGGGCATCTGTCTCGGCGAACTCCGCCAGCACCCTGCCCTGGAGCTTGGCGGCCCGCATCAGCGCGGGCAGCGCCGACGGCACCCCTTCGAAGGGATCGTCGGGCAGAGCCCTGCGCGACGCCCGCTCGCTTCGCTCGAGCGCCTTCGTCTCTTCCCAACTGCGCCGGACCTCTTCAGGGCTCGCCGCCCGGGCCTGGCCAAAAACGTGGGGATGGCGGCGTACCAATTTTTCCGAGATGCCTCGAACAACATCTTCAAAATCAAAGGCCCCCGCCTCCGAGGCCATCTGGGCGTGATAGACCACCTGGAGCAGAAGATCGCCAAGTTCCCCTTGGAGATCGTCCATGTCGCCGCGACGAATCGCGTCGTCGACCTCATAGGCCTCTTCGATCGTATAGGGGGCGATGCTCTCGAAGTCCTGCTCACGATCCCAGGGGCAGCCCTCGTCGGGGTCGCGCAGGCGAGCCATGATGTCGAGCAAGTGCCGCAGACTGCCAAGAGACTCATCCGGATCCTTGCTCAACCCAACCCCCACAATTTTCACCCCAAAAACAAGGCGAGAACTCAGCTGCCTGCATCTTCCACGAATGCTTCGAAGCGGGGCTTATCGCCCGCCTTCATGTACGCGTCGCGTCCGTGAATGATTCCGTCCTTGGCAAGTTGAAAAAGCACATCGTCCATGGCCTGCATACCCTCAGATTTTCCAGACTGGATGGTCGAAGCCAGCATGGGCGTGTTTCCATCACGGATGATATTGGGTAAACCGGAGGTTCGCAGCAGAATTTCGTTGGCGGCCACCCTGCCCTTGCCGTCGGCCGTGGGCAAGAGCAATTGAGAGACGATCCCGACCAGGGATTCAGAGAGGCTGAGCCGAATCATATTCTGCTCGTCCGCGGGAAAGGCGTCGATGATGCGATCGATGGTCTTCGCCGCACTATTCGTGTGCAGAGTCCCAAAGACCAGCATGCCCATTTCTGCCGCCGTAATCGCGAGAGAGATCGTTTCGCGCTCGCGCATCTCCCCCACCAGGATTACATCGGCATCCTGGCGAATCGCCGAACGCAGGGCCGGCCCAAAGCCCAGGGTGTGCAGGCCAACTTCCCGATGGGAGAAGGTCGACATGCGATTCTGGTGGACGAACTCCACGGGGTCCTCGATGGTCACTACGTGCTTTGCGTAATTCCGATTGAGCTTGTCGACGATGGCCGCCAGGGTGGTCGACTTTCCCGAGCCCGTGGGGCCGGTGACGAGTACAAGTCCCTGGCCGAGATCAGCCAAGTCCGCGATCGCCGGCGCAAGTCCCAACTTTTCGACCGAGATGATCTCTTCGGGAATGATCCGGAAGACGGCAGCTGCGCCCTGACTCTGAACAAAATAATTCGCCCGAAACCGGGCCAGCCCCTCGATGCCATAGGCGAAATCCAGATCGTGGGTCTCCTCGAATTCCCCCCAATCCCTGGTGGAAGCAAGCTCCTCCAACATTTTACGAAGGCCAGCGTCGGTCAGGACAGCCTCCGCTTCGAGAACTCGGATTTTTCCCTTCTGGCGAAAGCGGGGCTTCAGCCCCGCCGCGAGATGCAGGTCGGATCCGTCATTCTCTTTGAGGTATCCGAGCAATCGATCGAGTTCTGCCACGTGATTTTCTCCCGCTGAATGCAGTGCCCTCAGGCGCCCGCGGTAATCAGCTTCTTTTCTTCGGCGAGCCCGAGTGCCGCCTCGCGTGTGATGGTGCCCTCGGCGACGAGGTCGTTGAGCGATTGCTCGAGGAGATACATGCCGTGAGCCTTGCCTGTTTGGATCGACGAACGAATCTGGACCGTCTTTTCTTCGCGAACCAGATTCCCGATGGCCTTGTTGATCACTAGAACCTCCAAGGCGGGCACCCGGCCCTCGCCATCGGCCTTGGGCACGAGACGCTGGGAGATCACCGCCCGCAGGGATTCGGAGAGCATGGTCCGCACCTGACCCTGCTCACCCGGCGGGAAGGCACCGATCATGCGGTTGATGGTTCGTACCGCGTTGTTCGTATGCAGGGAAGCCAACACGAAGTGGCCGGTCTCTGCCGCAGTCATCGCCAGGGAGATCGTTTCCAGATCACGGAGCTCGCCGATCACGATCACGTCCGGATCTTCTCGCAGGGCCCCGCGCAGCGCCCGGGCAAAACTGTCGGTGTGCTTCCCCGCGTGGCGCTGGTTGACGAGGCAACGCTGGGACGGATGGATGACCTCGATGGGGTCCTCCACAGTCAGGATATGCTCTTCGCGCTCCTGGTTGATGAGGTTGACCATGGCGGCCAAAGTGGTGGACTTCCCGCAGCCCGCGGGCCCCGTCACCAGCACCATGCCCTGGTGATAATTCGTGAAGCGAGCGAGTTCGCTCGGCAGACCCAATTCGTCCAGGGTGGGGGGACGAGCCGAGATCGAGCGAAAGACCACGTCGAAACCCCGCTGCTGGCGATAGGCATTCGCCCGAAATCGCCCCACCCCCGGCAGATCGAAGCAAAAATCGATTTCGCCCGTCCGCCGCAACACCGCCTGCTCGGCGGGGGCGAGGGAGGTGGCGACCAGACGCTCCACGGTCTCGGGAGGAAACTCCGCGCTCTCGGGTTCCGACAGCACGCCGTGGATGCGAAACCGCAGGCCGCCCCCGGCATGGAGATGGATATCGCTGGCCCCACGCTTCTGCCCCGAGGCCAGTACGCGGTGAAGCATCTCGAGATCGGCGTCTCCGGGCGAAGTCAGCGCCAGCCCGAGGGTTCCCGATCCATCCGCAGCGGATTCGCTGACCGAAGTCTGGGCGACGGGCTCGGGCCCAGCCCCGGGCGCCGGCGGAGGCCCGGACGACGTTGCTGCCGCTTTGCTGGGGCCCCCTTTGACGCCGGCTTCGGGCGTCACCGGAGGGCCCTGGCTCTTCCGAGCGGCGGCTTTACGGGCCTCGTGTTTGGCGATCAGGTCCTTCTGAACCGCGACCAGCCGAGCCAAATCCTTGGCGACAATCAATCCCGTGTCGACCATGACCTCGCCCAAGCTGCTCTCCGGGCGAAGCTCCTGGGCTCGGACCACCTCGTTGAGCTGGTCGAGATCGATCATCTTGAGCTGGACCGCGATGCGGCCGAGGAGCGGAAGTTTTCGGTCTTCCATAATGGGGCCTGCCTTCGATTCCGAACCGTGCCGGAACCGGAAATGGGTGAACTCGCCGAGCCTCCCGGGCCGATCCCTCCACGAACTGGGATCCCCTTGCGAAGCCGGGTAGCATCCCCTTTTTCGGGCGGCCGGCCGAGAATCATAAGTTCCAAATTCGAGAGACTGACCGGACCCTAATTCCGGCGGAAGGAAACTAGTATGGAAGCCGTTGAGGATACGAATTCGGGTGATTTGACCGGCAGACAGCGTAGATACTTGCGTGGCCTCGCCAACCCGCTCAAGGCCCTGGTTCAGGTGGGCGAAGCCGGCGTTTCCGAAGCGGTAATCCGAGCGCTCCGCGATGCCCTGGAAAGCCATGAACTCGTCAAGGTGAAATTACAGCAGCCCACGGACAAGAAGGCCGACGCCGAACTCCTTGCCCAGAAGACCGGGGGCCAACTCTGCGGCCTGGTGGGCCACACCGTGATCCTCTTCCGAGCCCACCCGGAAAATCCGAAGATCGAACTGCCCGCCCCGGGCTCGGCCTCTTGATGCCGCTGCGCCCCAGCCGCGCTACCAGCCGCGCAAATCCACCGACCAGTCATCGATGACAGACTCCCCTTCGACGAGGTGAAAGCGCTCGTGGTAGGCCACTGTGGGGTCGACATGCGCCGGGATCACACGGATCCGGTCCCCGAGCTTCAAGGGCTCTTCGGGAGCGAAGGTGATGTGCTCATCCGAACAGAACCAAACCCGGGCGCCCTCGATGGTCGGGTTGCCGTGATCCATCCCCAGGGCCTTGAGCCCGCAGTCGGCGACCGCGAAGCCATCTCCCAGGGAGATCACCGTGGCCAGAACCCAGAAGGCCTGTTGGAAGGGGAATTCGAGTTCCTTGTAGGCGGTGTCCATCAGAGCGTAGGAACCGGCCTGAATCTCACTTGCCCATCGGTTGCAATCCCAGGTTCCGGTACCACCGGCTGAAACCAATTCGCCCCCGACCTGCTCGTGGGCCCGCAACAGGATCTGCATACTGGCCTCACAGGCCTCTTCGCGTTTTGTCCGGTCGGCGACTCCCATGATATGTCCCTCGTACCCCATCACTCCGCGCACACCCAGACCCTGGCGGCGGGCGGAGTCGGCGAGCTTCCCCGCTCCCTCGGGAGGGCACCCACAGCGCGGCAGGCCGACGTTCACGTCGATGAGAACCTCGCCCACGCCTCCCCGGGCCGCGGCGGTAATGGTTTCCTCGGAATCAACTGCCACGGTCACGCGAGCATCGAGAACGCCGAGTCGGCGGGCATCGAGAACTTCGTTCGCGAGCAGCAGATCTTGACCCAGTCCGGCCGCCGCCATCCCTTCCATCTCGCGAATTGTGGCGCAACAAAAAAGCCTATGCCCCGCCGCCTGCTGGCGCTTCGCCAGAGCAGTGCATTTATGGGCCTTGACGTGGGGCCGCAGTCTCTCCCCAGGCAGAGCACGAGACATGCTCGCGAGGTTGGCCTCCAGAGCTTCGGGTGCCAGAATCAAGGCGGGGGTCTGCAAATCGTTCAGAGACTTCACGGGCCGCTCAGACCGTCGGCCAGGTATCGAAGCAACCCGTGTGGCGTTCGAAGGCCCGGGCCACCTGGAGAACCAAATCATCTCGATGACGCGGCCCGACGATCTGCAGTCCGACGGGAAGACCCTTCGCACTCAGACCAGCGCGGACCGTCGCTGCCGGATGCCACGAAAGGTTAAAGGGCATCGTAAACGATCCAAAATTGGACGCGGGCTGACGGCGCCCTTCGAGTTCGGCGAGAAAGGGCCCCCGGGCCGGCGGCGGATCGTAGGGAACGGTGGGGGTGAGCAGGATGTCGTAGCGCTCGAAGACGTCCGCCAACCAGGCGTTGGTGATCGAGCGCAGTTGGCGCATCTGGCCCCAGCGTTCAGGGGTCATGCGCGCGCCCGCTTTCACGCCCTCGATGAACGAACGACCGAAGTCCTCCTCGTGTTCGGGCAAGTAGGTGTGCAGCCGAGCGAGGAGTTCCCAGGAACCGCTGAAGCCCCAAGCCCCCCCCGGTTCCGGCAGACCGCCTTCCACCCCTTCGAGGGAAATTCCGAGTTCGGGCATCAGGCCCGCGGCCTTCTCCACGACCTCGGCCAGATCCGACTGGACCACGGCGTAGCCCAGATCCGGAGAGAAGCCGGCGCGCAGCCCCGAGGGCATGTCTTCGAGACTCTCGCGGTAGGAAATCCCCTGAGATGGCAGGGAGTTGGGATCGAGCGGGTGAGGCCCCGCCACCGCGTCCAGATGCAGGGCGGCATCGGCCACGCTGCGGGTCAGGGGGCCGTGAACCGACGTATCGTCCATCACCCAGAGGTCGTGGGGGCCCGTGGGGATGCGCCCGTAGCTGCCCTTCAGCCCGAAGCAGCCGGTCACCGAGGCCGGAATTCGCACCGAGCCACCGCCATCGCTGGCCGTCGCCAGGGAGATCACGCCTCCGGCGATCCCGGCCGACGAGCCTCCGCTCGAACCCCCCGGCGTGCGATCGAGATCCCAAGGGTTGCACGAGGCTCCAAAGAGCAGGTTCTTCGAGATCGCCGTATACCCGAACTCCGGGGTATTGGTCTTGCCCACCACGATGGCTCCGGCTGCCCGCAACCGCTCGACTTGGATCGAGTCGCGAAGAGCACGGTTGTCCTTGAAGGGCACGGAGCCGTAGCTGGTCACCTCACCCTCGACGTCTTCAAGATCTTTCACTCCGAGGGGGATACCTTCGAGAAGTCGAGTGTCTCCTCGAGCGATTCGGGCGTCTGCATTGCGCGCCTCGGAGATCAACAGCTCCTCATCGCGGAGACTGGTAAAACAATTGAGGCGGGATTGAGTGGCCTCGATGCGCGAGAGGGTCGCACGCATCAACTCTTCTGCCGAGATCTTCCGAGCATCCAGATCGGATCGCAACTCGGTCACCGAACGCTGCAGCAGCTCACTCATCCTAAAACTCCTTGTGAGAAAATTCCACTTCTCGCCTCCCATGATTGACCTGAGAAGGATTGTCCCGAGAACTCAGCCCAATCTCCGAGAAGTGCTCTCGACTGGGCAGACCGTTCAAGTGCTCTGGCCTAGAAATGGCACATGACTCCCAGACGCATCATTCCAATCCCCTCGATCGAGCGACTATTACTCGCATAATAATTGAGATCCATGAATGTCCCCCAATGCTTGCTGATCATCACCTCCATCCCCGCACCGAAGCGGAAGAGGAAAACGGTTTCGCTGAGGGAAGAGCCGAATTCGTTGTTCCCGGCCTGAGTCTGCTGCGCAATTCCACTGCCTATACCGAAGGTCAAATAGGGCTGGATCCAGGTCGGGATGCTCCGCGATGTCAACACGAAAGGATAAAATTTGGCTGCCGCACCCACCGAAAGAATGGAGGAGTCGGCCGTGACAGCACCCCCCTTGATGACGTCTCCAGCACCCAGCCACATGACTTCGACGTCGGCACCGACCCAGGCATTGAAGCGATAGCCGGCGGTGAAAGAGAAGCCGATCATCGTGCCGTCGGCGATCCCGTTCTCCGTGGGACTGGCCATATTAGTCCAGCCGATCGGGGCGGAGAACTGTCCGTAGAAGCCCCTCGAATCAGCATAGGTCTGGGCCTGGACCCCCCCCGGGAGCGCGCTGATGGCCGCCACCAGAACGATTAGACGTATTGAATTCTTCAACAGATCAAGGCCTTTCTCGATTTTCTTTCGTTGAGTTTCGAGCCTTGCCAATGAGGGCGAGGGACGAGGGACGAGCGCAGCCCCCCTCGAGGTTGCCGGCTCGGGCGGGGATCTAGAGGTAACTCAGCCAACTCGCATAGCGGTCGTCGCGGCCCTCGACGACATCGAAAAACGCGCTCTGCAATTGCTCCGTGATGGGACCGCGTTTGCCTTCACCGATCAGGCGATGATCGATTTCGCGAATGGGTGTGACCTCGGCGGCGGTGCCCGTCAAGAAGATCTCGTCGGCGATATAGAGGTCATCCCGGGTGATGCCCGTCTCTTCTATTTCCATTCCGAGATCGCGGGCGATCTCGATCACCGTTGCCCGGGTGATGCCATCGAGGATCGTTCCCAGCGCAGGCGTACGGATCTTGCCATCGCGAACGATGAAAATATTCTCGCCCGAACACTCCGACACCAGACCCTGGGTATCCAACATCACGGCCTCGTCGTAGCCATCGAGCAGGGCTTCGCGCTTGGCGAGGATCGAGTTGACGTAATCACCGCAAGTTTTTCCATTGGTCATTTTCGCGTTGACATGATGCCGGGCGAAGCTGGAAACCTTCGCTCGAATTCCCTGGGCCATCCCCTCTTCGCCCAGGTACTTGCCCCACGCCCAGGCAATCACGGAAACACGAACCGCGTTGTCTCCCGGGTTTAAGCCCATCGCTCCGTCACCGATAAAAACCAACGGGCGGATATAGCCTTCGGTCAGATTATTTCTGCGCACAGATTCAAGAATCGCGTCGCTTACCACCTCGGACTCGAAGGGAATATTGAGCAGATTGATATGGGCCGAATCGTAGAGACGACGAACGTGTTCGGGCAGGCGGAAAATCGCCGATCGATCGTCGGCCGTTCGATAGCAACGAATGCCTTCGAACACGCCAAGACCGTAATGCAGGCTGTGGGTCAGAACGTGAACCCGGGCTTCATCCCAGGGCAACCATTCACCATCCAGCCAAATCGTTTCGCCGGTCACTCCCAGGGCGGCGTCGTCACCCATACCCTTGCTCCCCTCATTGCTTCGTCGAGATAGCCGTCAATTCGGCGTCGGCCCCTGAAAGGATTCGTCTCCAGGGAAGTCCCAGTTTGACGGCCCCGGACCTCTCCTGCAACGCAGGAAGATTTTAGTCGGAAGGAGCGAAAAGATTCCTGATCGACTCTTCCCGGAGAGGGCGAACCAGCCCCTTCTCGGTGACCAGGGCGGTCACCAGACGCGCCGGGGTCACATCGAATGCCGGCTGGCGCACGCCCACCCGGTCGGGCAGGATCGTACGCTCCCCGATCCGGGCCACCTCGTCCCTTCCCCGGATCTCGATGGGGATCGATGCCCCATCGGGGACCTCCAAATCGATGGTCGAGAGCGGAGCGGCGACGTAGAAGGGGATATCGTGGGCCCGGGCCAACACAGCGAGCCCATACGTCCCAATCTTGTTGGCCACGTCGCCGTTGGCCGCGATCCGATCGGCGCCGACGATCACCAGATCGACCTCCCCCTGCTGCATCAGGTGCCCCGCCATACTGTCCGTGCAGACCTCCACCGGAATCTCGTCTCGAGACAGCTCCCAAGCGGTCAGGCGCGCTCCCTGGAGGAGGGGGCGGGTCTCATCCGCCAGGACTCGAACCCGCCGGCCCGCTTCCACCGCCGCCCGAATCACTCCCAGAGCGGTCCCATACCCCCCTGTGGCCAGGGCTCCCGCGTTGCAGTGGGTCAATACCCGGGCCTCTTCGGGCACAAGCTCGACACCGGCCCTTCCAATCTCTCGGCAGGTTGCCTTGTCCTCCTCGAGAATCTTCTCGGCTTCCGCCACAAGTCCAGAACGAATCGTTCGGGCGTCCGCGCCCGGGGCGGCAGCGAGCCGCCCAAGGGTTTCGCGCATCCGGTTCAAAGCCCAGAAGAGATTCACCGCTGTCGGCCGGGTGCTGGCCAGGCGCGGAATCACGCGCGCTTCAAGGTCGGCAATCAGTCCGGACGCGTCTTCGGCCTCGCTCGTCTCCGCTCCCAGGGCGACCCCCATGGCAGCCGCGCAACCAATGGCCGGCGCACCCCGAACCGCCAACCCCTCGATGGCCACCGCCAATTCCTCGACCTCCCCGAGAAGCAGGTAGCGCTCCTCGCTGGGCAGCAGTCGCTGGTCCAATAATTCCACCCGGCCAGCATTCCAACGAAGAGTGAACCACGAAGAATCCTCGCTAACCGTCACCGCGGATCATCTCCATCAGTCGCTTACGGACCTCGCCCGGGGCAGCCTTGCCTCCCGCGGCCTTCATCACCTGGCCCATGAGAAAGTTCAGAGGCTTGTCATCGCCCCCACGTACACTCTCCACCGCCGCGGCGTTGCCGCTAATGACCGCCGTCACCCACTCATCGATCATGCCGGTATCAGAAACCGCCTCAAGCCCTCTCTCTTCCATCATCGCCTGGGGATCTCCGCCCTCCTCCACCAACTCGGGCAGCAATTCCCTGGCATTCTTGGTCGTGAGGCGACCCTCCTCCACAAGTCGAATCAAGCTGGCCAGGGCATCGGGTTCGAGGCGTGTCTCGTCAACCTCGAGATTCCTTTCGTTCAGTTCCTGGCGCAGATCTCGGGCAATCCAGTTCGCGGCGGCTTTGGGCGCGTTGCACGCCCGGGCGCAGTGTTCGAAGAAATCCGCCAGGCGCCGGCTCGCCACCAGGATCGCCGTGGTTTCTCCAGCCAGTCCGTATTCCTGTTCGAAGCGCTCGCGTTTCTGCTCGGGGAGTTCGGGGAGGTCCGCACGAATGGCTTCGATCAGTTCCTCGTCGATCATCAGGGGAATCAAATCCGGATCGTCGAAATAGCGATAGTCATCAGCGTTTTCTTTCAGGCGCAAAACCCGAGTCTTTCGACGCTCCACATCGAAGCCCATGGTCGCCTGCTGAATTTCTCCACCGTCGTCGAGAATCTCCGACTGGCGAACGATCTCTGCCTCGATGGCCCCCTCGACGTTGGCAAAGGAGTTGAGGTTCTTGATCTCCGTACGGGTACCGAATTGCGAACGGCCCCAGGGACGCAGGGAGACGTTCGCATCGCAACGAAACTGCCCCTTCTCCATGTCGGCATCGGAGACCTCGATATAACGAAGGATCGAGCGCAGTGCCCGAAGGTAGGCGCTTGCCTCGGCGGCCGAACGAAGATCGGGTTCCGAGACGATTTCGAGCAGCGGAACCCCCGCTCGATTGAGGTCGATATGGGTCCCCTCACTGCCCGAGAGCGCCACGTCGTGAATCGACTTCCCCGCATCCTCCTCGAGGTGAGCGCGGGTCACCCCGATGCGCTTGGTGACGGTCTCGGCTCCTCGCTTTTTTCCCGAACCCTTGACGGGAACTTCGACTTCGATCCAACCATTGCTCACCACGGGCTCCTCGTATTGAGAAATCTGGTAGCCCTTGGGCAGATCGGGGTAAAAATAGTTCTTTCGCGCAAACACCGAGCGCGTGTTCACCGTGCTGTGGGTCGCCAGGCCGAGTCGAATGGCCAGGCCAATCACCTTCTCGTTCAGAACGGGAAGAACACCGGGCATACCGAGATCGATCGGGTGCACATCGTGGTTCGGCGCGCCCCCGTAGCGCACAGGCGCCGGGCTGAAGAGTTTTGACTCGGTCTTAAGGTGGGTGTGGACCTCGAGTCCAATGACGGGTTCATAGCGATCCAAGGGGTTATCGGACATGCGTTCCTCTTCGCTCAAGCATCAGGCGCTCCCGGGCGGTCTGTGCTCGTGGTGGTCGGTGCGGCGCTGAAAAGCATCGGCGACCCTGAGAAGGGTCGCCTCGTCGAGCGGGCGCCCCAGAACCTGCATACCGACCGGCATCCCCTGGTGTTGCCCGCACGGAACCGAGATGCCGGGCAATCCCGCAAGGTTGGCGGAGACGGTGTAGATATCGCCGAGGTAGAGGCTCACGGGGTCGTCCATTCGCGCCCCGATGGGGAAGGCTACTTCGGGGTAGGTCGGCCCAATGATCACATCGCAGGCTTCGAACGCGCGGTCGAAATCCCCGCGGACCAGCGTCCGCACCTGCTGTGCCTTCCGGTAGTACGCGTCGAAATAACCCGCCGAAAGCACATACGTACCCAGCAGAATTCTTCGTTTCACTTCGCGGCCGAAGCCTTCTGAGCGCGACCGCTTGTACATCTCGTCCAGGTCTTGCACGTTCTCCGCCCGGCGCCCGTAACGAACCCCATCGAAGCGCGCGAGGTTGCTCGAGGCTTCGGCAGTGGCCACCAAATAGTAGGTGGAGACCACGTAGGGCGTATGGGGCAAGGCCACCTCCACGACCTTCGCTCCCGCCGATTCGAGTTCGCTCACGGCCCCCCGCACCGCTTCAACCACGCCTGGGTCCGCACCTTCGTCGACAAAATATTCCCTGGGCAGGCCGATCCGCAGCCCCTTGACGTCGCCGGTCAGCGCAGATTCCAGCGCGGGGGCGGGTTCGGGAAGAGAGGTCGAATCTCGTGCATCGTGGCCCGCAATGGCCTCCAGAACCCAGGCGGCCTCCCGGGCGCTGTGGGTGAAGGGACCGATCTGATCCAGCGACGACGCAAAGGCGACCAGACCCCAACGCGAGACCCGGCCATAACTCGGCTTCATACCCACGACACCGCAGAATGAGGCCGGCTGGCGAATCGAGCCGCCGGTATCGCTGCCCAGCGCGAACCCGGTGATCCCCGCCGAAACGGCCACCGCCGACCCACCCGACGAGCCCCCGGTGGTGCGACTCGTATCCCACGGATTGCGGGCGGGACCAAAGATCGAATTCTCGGTGGTCGACCCCATGGCGAATTCGTCCATATTCGCACGACCGAGGATGATTGCCCCCGCGGCCTCGAGCTTTTCGGCCATCGCGCCGTCGTAGGGCGATACAAAGGACTCGAGAATTCGCGAGGCACAGGTCGTGGGTTCGCCCTTCTGGACCATGTTGTCCTTGAGCACCACGGGCGCGCCCTCCAGAGGCGAGCGGATTTCCCCGGCACGGCGGCGAGCATCGGAGCCGGCGGCGGCGGCGAGGGCGGCTTCGGCGCGCAGGCCCACGATGGCTCCCAGGTCCGTGCCCGTGCCCTCGGCCCTGGTCAGGGCCAACTCGACCAATTCGACGGAGGAGACCTCCGAAGCATCCAGGGCCGCCCGCTGCTCCTCCAGGCTCTGGAGCTTCATCCCTCCTCCGCCTCGATCACCTTGGGGACAACGAAGGCGTAGGCGTCCGACGAGGGCGCGTTGGCCAGAGCCAGGTCCGGATCGATTCCCGGGCTCGCCTTGTCGGCGCGTAGGGGAGTCGCCAGGGGAATCGCGTGGGCGGTGGGCTCAATTCCCTGGGTATCGAGGGCCTGAAGCTGCTCGACATGGTCCAGAATCTGGCCCAGGTCGTGGGTCATGGATTCGATTTCATCGTTCGAGAGCGACAGCCGAGCCAGGTCGGCGGTGCGCTCTACGTCTTCGCGGGTAATCCTCGACATGGCGTACAAAGCTAGCACGCGCGCCCGGATCCAAGGCCGGAACGGGCGCGGATCCGACAAATCGAGCCCACACCCGGGGCATTTGCCAAGCCCCCTGCCGGGGCCTAGGCTACGTCACCTATATGACTGAAACCTCTGAACTTTCTGAACTTTTTTCCGAAGTCGCCGAAGACATTCAAACCTCTATCCGGGAATTGGGTTGGCAGACGCCCACCCCTGTCCAGGCCAGGGCCATTCCCCTGATGCGCGGCGGCGGAGATCTAATCGTCCAGGCCCAGACGGGCTCGGGCAAGACCGGAGCCTTCGGGATTCCCCTGGTTGAGGGGATCGATACCTCTATCGCGGGCATCCAGGCTCTCGTCATGCTGCCCACCCGGGAACTCGCGAATCAAGTCGCCGTCGAGTTGACCACCCTGGGCCGACATCGCGGCGTCATCGTCCTCCCCGTCTACGGAGGAACCGGCTACACGGAGCAGGTAGACGCCCTGGAGGCGGGGGTACACATCATCGTGGGAACCCCCGGCCGAATCCTCGACCACCTGGGCAACGGGCGCATGGACTTGCGCGATGTCGCGACCCTCGTGCTCGACGAGGCCGACGAGATGCTCTCCCTGGGCTTCTGGCCCGACATGCGAGAGATTGCCTCCTACCTGCCCGAATCCCGCCAGTCCCATCTCTTCTCCGCGACGATTCCCGAGAAGGTTCGCTCACTCTCCCGCTTCTTTCTCAACGATGCCGAATTCGTGGCCATCGATGATGGCCTGAGCGCTCCCCAACAGATCGAGCATTTCTACTACGTCTGCAGTGCCAACGAGAAGGAAGCCCTGCTCGCCCGTGTCCTTGAGTTCGAAGACCCGGAGAGCGCGATCATCTTCTGCAACACCAAGGCGGATGTTCGCTTCATCACGGGCTACCTCAGCAAGCGGGGCTTCAACGCGGACCAGATCTCTGGGGACCTCGCCCAGGCGGCCCGGGAGCGAGCACTCAGGCGAATCAAATCGGGCGAGTTGCGTTTTCTCGTGGCCACCGATGTGGCGGCCAGGGGGATCGATATCAGCGACCTCTCTCATGTCATCAGCTACGCGACCGCTGACGCACCCGAAGTCTACGTCCACCGAACCGGCAGAACCGGGCGAGCCGGAAAGGCAGGAATCGCCATATCGTTGGTTTCGGGCCTGGATATCGGCAATTTCAAGCACATGCAGAACGTCAACAAGATCGAAGTCGCCGAGCGCAAACCCCCCACCGAAAAAGATATGCTCAATCGAATCCGAGAGCGCATCCAGGTCAAGGTGGAGCACGAGATGCGCGGCCTGACTCCGGCCCAGGCCGACTTTGAGGTCAACCGACTCATCCCCGTGGTCGAGGAAATGGCCACGAGCCACGAAGGACGCCGAGATCTGGCGGGCATCTGCGCCGCATACCTGTCCGAGCACCGCCCGGAGACCACCATCGCCCCGGACGCCCCGGAGAACCAAACCGACGCTGCCGCCACGAGCGAGAACCGCAAGCCGGGCGGCTCGCGAAGAGGCGGTGGCGGAGGGGGTCGCGGAGGCCAGCGTGGTGGCGGTGGTGGCAGCGGTGGCAGCGGTGGCGGTGGCGGTGGCCGACGCCGAAGCGGCGGCCGGGGGCGCCGATAGCCCTCCCTGAGTCTTTCCGGCGCATCCAGTCGGGGCCTGAACCCAGCGAGGAGGGGTAGAGGGGCGACTCATGGCACTCGGGCGAGTCAGCCTAGAATCTGAAATTCGCTCCCTGGGCGGCGGACTGCGCGGGCTGCGCTCACCCGGAGCGTGGTTCTACTGCGCCCTCGCGCTGGGCGCGGCGCTCCGACTCTTCTTTGCCTACGCGACCCCGGGCACCCTGGACGTCGAGATCTGGCAAGCCCACGCCCACACCGTCGACGAGCGGGGCCTGATCGAGTACTACCGCGGCGGCCGCTTCATCTTCAACCACCCCCCCACCCTGGGAATCGCCGCCAGCGGCTTGAACGCCCTCGCCGGCGCGACGGGGTTGAGCTTCGCTTTTCTCTTTCGGATGCCCTTCGCGTTACTCGACGCGTTGACCGCTCTCCTGCTCTTTAGCGCTCTCGGCCAAGCCCAAAGTCAAAATCTGCGCCGGGCCCGCTATGCACTCACAAGCCTGTACTGGGTCTGTCCCCTCAGCGTAATCTTCTCTTCCTATCACGGGAATACAGACTCCGCTCTGGCCTTCTTCCTGCTCGCTTCGTCACTCTGCCTGTGCCGAGGGAAATCTGCCTGGGCGGGGGCGCTGCTGGGTCTTTCGCTCTGGGTCAAGATCCCCGGTTTACTAGCGCTGCCCGTCCTCCTGCTCGCCGCGCCGACCTGGCGCGCACGCTTCCGCTTCGGCGCCGCCTTCGGCGGAGTCGCCCTACTCGGCTACCTGCCCTGGCTACTCCAAGATCCCGAGGCCGTGGTCCGCGCGGTTTTCCTCTATCGGGGGCTCGTGATCCAGACCACCTCGGGCATGCCGATCTGGGGCCTACAAATCTTCTACCCGGAAGCCGCGGACCTCTCGCCCGCCGCCTTGGACTGGTTCCGGCGCTTCCGCGCGGGCTACTACGAGTGGAATAGCCTCATCGCCCTGGGCCCCATCGCCGCCTACGCTCTGCTTCGCACACCCCGAAAGGACCTCGAAGCGGTTCTCGCCGGCATCGCGGGAAGCTATTTTATTCTCTACGGCCTCACCAATTTCTGGGCCTTTCAATACCTCGCCTGGGCGCTGCCCCTCTGGCCATTTCTGGGCTTTCGCCTGGCCACCCTGGCCCAAATCGTCGCCTCCATGTACATCTACGGGCTCTACGCCTGGCTCTGCGGAGGCCCCCTTCTCATCGGGGAATGGGATTTTGTCGGCCAGGCAACCTGGCCGAGCGCCCTGATCGGCCTACGCAACGCCTGCTATCTCTTCTTCTTCGGCTCGGCGCTCTACCTACTCGCGCGAGCCGGTCTGCAAGCGCTCACTCGCGGGCGCAGCCGGCGCGCTCGGGTCCCCTGATCCCAGCCAGCCCGCTGAGCCCCCGCCGCCGGTCGTCCGATGATTCCCGAGCAGCCGGCCCCAGGGCGTCTCGAAGCATCTCGAGGCGTAGGCATACTCGAGGCGTAGGCATAAAGGGAGCCGACGAAGCTAGGAGCCGAGGTCCCCCGGTTCCGGGTCTTCCGAGGGGGCGATTTCAAGGGCTAGAATCCGCTCGCTGCTCGAGCCGTCCTTGAGCTCGAGGCGCCTTCCCCCGCAGTCGAGTCGAACCATCACCGACCCGCTCAAGGGCACGCGCCCGGTCGCGGGCGATGCCGCCCAGGATTCGAATGCCTGCATCGCTGGGCCGGGAAGACCCGCCAGAATCGGCGAGCCGTCGCTGCGTTCCGGTTCAGGACCTGCGGCGCCAAAATGAACAGCCCCAAGACGCCCGGCGGCATCCGCGAGCAAAAGCGTTCCCTGCCCCTTCGCGGGCCGATTGAGGCACCAATCGATCCCGGCTTCGATTTCCTCGAAGCGCTGCAGGCATTCCTGAACGAAGAATTGCGAAGACGCAGCGGACTCCCTGGGCGACGCAATTTCACCGCTTGGCGCCATGCACACCGCCAGACCCGCCTCATTAATCCCCGCGACCGAGGACACGCACCACGGTTCGGTCAGCTCGAGGGAGGCGAAGCCGACCTCTGGGCGACTGCGACGCACCAGCCATGCGCCCCCGGCAAGCGTTCGAACCAAATTCGAGCCGCTGCCGCCATCGAGGACACAGGCTGCCTGGGCTTCGTCCGCTTCGGAATACGCCGGGTGCTGGAGTTCTAGGAGGGAATCAACGGGGACTCCGGCCCCCCGGGCCAGACCGTCCGCTCGCTCGGCCAGATGGGTGAAATGCCGAATCATCTCTCGGCCGCTTCCCGAGCCACGAACCGGACCGCTGGTAAAGGCCGCGAGCTTGGGCCAACGGCGACGGCGGGCATCGAGCCCGGCTTTTTTCATCTGCTGGCGAATCGCGCTTCTCACGGCCAGCCCCTGCCCGGAGCCCAAATCCCTCGGGTGGCCTGTACACTCGATCACGTTCCACATGGCGAACCTCGAATTTTCTTCTACAGAGGCTGCGGGAGAGCTCTGCGGGATTGGGGGCGTCGGGACTAGTTCGCCACGTCGGCAGTGGGGTCGAACTCCAGGCGCACTTGGCTCGAGAGTCCCTCATTCAGCGAACCCAGGCGGTAGCCTTCCAGGTCGAGGCAAACCCACTTGAAACCCAGGGGCTTGATGACATCGACCATTCGCTGCATCAGCTCCGGGGACACGCCGCCTTCCACCTCCGCAGGGTCGACTTCGATCCGGGCGATCTCGCCGTGGTGGCGCAGTCGAACCTGGCGAAAGCCGAGTTCGCGAAGCAGGGTCTCGCCGCGATCCACCTGGGCGAGACGTTCGGGAGTGACTTCGGTCCCATAGGGAAGCCTCGAGGCAAGACAGGCCGAAGCCGGCAAGGACCAACACGGCAAGCCCGCCTGGCGTGAGAGTGCGCGAATTTCGTGTTTGGAGAGCCCTGCGGCGAGCAACGGAGCGAGAACCCTGTGTTCTTCAGCGGCCCGATGACCCGGCCTGAAATCGCCCTTGTCATCGAGATTGATCCCGTAGGCGAGAGCTTCGAAGCCCAGCTCGTCGAGCAGGCTGTCCATCCGGGAAAAGAGCTCGCTCTTGCAGTGATAGCAGCGGTCGGGAGCGTTTCGGCGATATTCGACACTCTCCATTTCCCGCGTCGAGACGAAACGGTGGGGAAGATCAAAATCCCTCACGATCTGCTCGGCCATGGCCCGATGGCTTGCGGGATAGGAGGGCGAGACCGCGGTCACCGCCAGGCTCTTCGTCCCCAGGGCCCGGTGCGCTGCCCACGCCAGATAACTCGAATCAACGCCTCCGGAAAAAGCCACCATGAGGCTGCCTCGACCGCGTAAATCCTCGAGGAGCGCTTTTTCTTTTTCCTGCATCTGGGGGGGGAGACTGGACATACCCCCAGAGTAAGAGGCCCCCGAGATCGGGTCAAGGCGCATCCAGAACCCCCCCCAGAACCCTTCTCCAGCCCAGATTCGGCTATGCTCCCCGAAATGAGAGATGCATCATGAAGCTTCGTATTGGGCTTCTCTACGGGGGGCGCTCGGTCGAGCACGAGGTCTCGATCTCTTCTGCTCGCTCAATTTTTCAGGCCCTGGACCGCGACCGCTACGACATCTCGCTGGTCGAAGTCGACTATTCGGGGCATTGGTACCTGCGCGAACCCGATGCCTTCTCGGCGAAAGAGTCGGAGAAGGGGATGGAGGTCTCACTCGCGCCGGTCCCCGGTTTGGCGACCCTCCTCCCCGTGGCCGACCCCAGTCAACCGGCCATTGCCCTGGATGTGATCTTTCCGATCATACACGGGAGAAACGGCGAGGATGGCACCCTTCAGGGCCTGCTCGAACTCAAGGAAATCCCTTATGTGGGTTCGGGAGTTCTGAGTTCAGCCGCTCAAATGGACAAGGACATCGCCAAAAAACTGCTTGCCCAGGCAGGGCTTCCCGTCGTGCCCTGGCTGACTTTTCGTCAGCACGAACTCAAGGACGACCAGCGGGAGGCCGCCGAGAACGCCGTCGGTGTGCAGCTCGGCTACCCCGTCTTCGTCAAGCCCGCGAACTCGGGTTCTTCCGTCGGCATTAGCAAGGTCAAGGACCGGGAGTCCCTGGCGGCGGCCCTGGGCGAAGCCCTGCGCCACGACGACAAATTGATCGTCGAACGCGGCCTGGATGCCCGAGAAATCGAGGTCGCGGTCCTCGGCGACGACGTCCCCGAGGCCTCGGTCCCAGGCGAAATAAAGCCCAGCCACGAGTTCTACGACTACCAGGCGAAATACCTGGACAGCTCAACCGACCTGCTGATTCCTGCCCCGCTCTCCGACGAGCGGAGCGCCAGCCTACGCGAAATGGCGACGAAAGCCTTCCGTGCCCTGGATGCGGCCGGGATGGCCCGAGTGGATTTCCTGATCGACCGAGTTTCCGATGAGATCTACATCAACGAACTGAACAGCTTGCCTGGCTTCACCGACGCTTCGATGTACGCACAACTCTGGCAGGCCACAGGCCTCTCCATGCCCGAACTCCTGGATCGACTGATCGACCTGGCCCTGAAGCGAAACCAGAGACGGGGCGGCTTTCAACGCCGCTTCGCCAGTGACGGCTAAAATCACCCAAAACGGACCGCGCTCAGGGGCCGCTTTCCTCTTGCGCCTCGGTGCTCTTGCCTGCTGCCCTGCGCTTGGCCTCCTCGAACGGGTCAGGGGGCGAAACGTCGTAGCCGAGTGCGCGCAGTTGGGCACGCATCATCTCGTCCAACTCGATCTCTCGAACTTCCCACTCCGGTTGCGCTCGTTCGAAGAGATCCTCGGCTTCCCGCTCGAAACGGGCAACCATCTCGGGAGCAGAGCCGCTGAGATCGTCCAACTCGACTGGGTCAGATGAATGATCGAAGAGTTTCGACTCCTCGGGAAATTTTCGAGAATAGATGAAGCGGTAAGGCTCTTTTCGAAGCGAGAGAATCTCATCGGCGTCTTGACTATCCCGCCCCCAGGCACGGTCCAACTGCGCGAATAGAGTTCTCCCCTGCAACTCCTCTCGCTCACTCCCGGCTCCTTCGCCCGAGGCAAGAACCAGGGGTAAAAGAGACCGACCTTCGGCACCGGTCAAACCCGGCAAGCCGACGAGATCCAAAATCGTCGGCCAAATGTCGATATTAGCCACGGGCTCCTCAACGACGATTCCCCCGTCGATCGCGATGGGCAGAGCCACGATCAGAGGAACACCTTGAACTTCCCAGTACAGAGTGCGGCCGTGGCCTTCGTCCCCGTGCTCGAAGAACGCTTCACCGTGATCCGAGGCGATGATGATCACTGTGTTATCGAGAAGCCCTTCGCCCTTCAGCGCCGCAACCAGCGCACCCACGTTCTGATCGACCCAATGCAGGGCGCTGTCATAGATATCCGAAAAAGAACTGCCATAAACGGGCGACGTATCGCTGTAGAGGTACTGGTGAACATCCATATAGTGGAGATAAAGAAAGAAAGGCTGATCCCGGCTGCCAGTCAGAAATTCGACCCCCGCCTGGGTGGCGTCCAGATCCGTCCCCTCCAGCCTATGGCTCGAAGGGCTGTTGCGGCGAAGGTTATTGGACGGATTATTGGGCATCGGGCGGGTGTATACATCGAAGCCGCGATCGAAGCCGAAATTGCTCGCGATCCAGCCGTTCCGCCAGACCCCAGCGGTGCGGAAGCCGGCCTCCTGGAAAATTTCGGAGGGAAGCTTCACCTCTTCAGGGAGCGCGTGGGAAAAACGCAGGACACCCGTTTGTGCGGGCAAAAGCCCTGTCCACAGGGACGCCATAGAGGCCTTGGTCCAGCTCGACTGCGACTCGACCTGCTCGAACCGAATGCCGCGAGCGGCCAATGCATCGATATTGGGCGTCGTGGCCCGTTCGTACCCATACGCCCCCACACGATCCGCACGCAAGGTATCAATGAGGATGAAGAGCACGTTGAGATCCCTGCGCTCGGAGAGCTCGGCGATGTCACTGACTTCACCTCTCGGCACCTCGACATCGACGCGCTCGAACTGCGAGAAAACCGCCGCCAGGAGCACGACTGCCGCCAGGCCGAAATAGAGCCACGGCGAATCGATGAGCTTGCGGAAAAGCACCGGCTGACGACCTCCTTCATAAACTCGAAATGCGCTCGAGACTGAGCCTAGGGCAGAATCCACCTGCGGCCATTAGGGAGTCACTCGGATACCAGCTCCCGGCGCCCGCAGCAACGGCAGGGACCCGGGAGCGTCCACGAAAGGGCACCCTGCTGTCCAAGAGCCCTCCTGCGCGCGGCGCCCCGCTCCGACAAAGACTCCAAAGGCTCCAACAAAGAAAAGGCGGCCACTCTATGCGAGTGGCCGCCCGATTTCTTAGTTCAGCGCTACTGAAGATCAGCTCTTCATGCGCTTGCGGCCCAGGGCAACGAGGCCCGCCGCTCCCGAAACCAGCAACAGAACCGTGCCGGGCTCGGGGACGAACTTGAAGGTCTGGCGCCAGACACCGGGGATAACTCCCTGCCCCAGAGGACCCGTGTTCACACGAATCGGCGAGATCATCGTCACAGCGCCACCCACCGCGGTCGAGGCCAGGTTCTGCGTCCCGCCGAAGTTCACGGTGTGCCGTTCCAGGTTCAAGCCCGTGCCGGTGCTGGTGAATCCGCCCATGGTGGAGATCACCTTCGCGCCTGCCCCCTCGACGGCGGTCAGGAACATTTCCACCGCCACGCCGGTTGCTCCGCCGCGAGCCGGAACCGAAATCACGTTGGTCGTAATGCCCGTGACCTGAACCTTGCCCGTCACCCAGGGACCACCCGTCGCAACGAGGGGCAAGCCCGCGATGAGCACGGTCTCCGTGCCGCCAACACCGATCGTGTCGAGCGTGAAGGACACATTACCGACTGCGGTGGACAGGACGACCTGGCCATTATAAGCGCCGCCGCCTATGCCGGTGCCGCCGAGGCAGGGGCTTGCGCAGATCACTCCGGATCCGGCCGTCCAGTTGGGGTTGGTCGTCAGCAGATTTCCGCCCCAGGGATTCGACGTCGGACCGAAATTCGAGGCGTAGGCCGCAGACACGTTGGTCGCCGTCATCGTCATGTTTTGGAGCAGCGCAACGCCCGTCAGCATCGACGTTCCTGCGGTAATCCCAGTCCCCTGGAAGAGACCACCTCCGGTCGTGACATCGTGGCCGGAACCCGCACCGTTCGTCAGCGTCGCGCCGGCACCCGCACCGTAACCGCCCGTGATCTCGATGGTCGGTAAAGCAGCAAGGTTGATCTTGAACGAGCTGCCACCGGGAATGAGCACGGCGGCCGAACTGGACCCGGCGAGCAGAATGCACACCGCAGCGATCGAAAACAGACCGGTTAATTTTCTTAACATCATCCTTGGTACCCCTTATTTACTCGCGTTGTTTACTCGCGTTGTTTACTCGCGTCGTTTACTCGCGT
>JAPKBZ010000068.1 GCA_028823175.1 Myxococcota bacterium | reverse complement strand
AGATAAACCGGGATAGATAAACGGGAGAGCTGAATGGATCTGGGAATTGCTGGTCGAAATGCGATCGTTTGCGCCTCGAGTCGCGGGTTGGGGCGGGCTTGCGCCGAATCCCTGGCTCGCGAGGGCGTGAACGTTGTCCTCAATGGGCGGAACCGGGAATCCCTCGAAGCCACTGCCGAGGCGATCCGATCGGCCCACAAGGTGCGTGTGGAGATCGTGGTGGGAGACATAGAACTCGAAGCGACTCGGGACGAACTGCTCGCCGCCTGCGCTGAGCCCGATATTCTCGTGAACAACAACGGAGGGCCGCCCCCCGGGCGCTTCCAGGACTGGGACCGCGACGCCTGGATCGCGGCCCTCGACGCGAATATGCTGGCCCCCGTTCTGCTGATTCGAGAGGTGCTAGATGGGATGGTGGAGCGCCGCTTCGGCCGAATCATCAACATCACTTCGGCGATGGTCAAGACGCCGCTTGCCCCCATGGGCCTCTCCACTGGTGCGCGCAGCGGCTTGACTTCGGTGAGCAAGGCTCTCTCTCGCCAGGTGGCTCACGCGAATGTGACCCTCAATAACTTGCTTCCCGAACGCATCGATACGGATCGCCAGCGCGGCATGGCTGAGTTGCGGTCGAAGCTGGGAGGGGTGAGTGTGGAGGAAGCCTACGAGGAAATGAAGCGCTCGATCGCCGCCCAGAGACTGGGCGAGCCGGGAGAGTTCGGGGATGCCTGCGCCTTCCTGTGCAGTGCCCAGGCGGGTTATATCTCGGGCCAGAATCTGCAACTCGACGGGGGCTCGTATGCTGGGCTGGTCTGAGGCCGTGGGGTGGATGCGGTCGTCCAAGCCCCCGCTACTGGCCGGACTGGTATGTTTTTTTGGACTTGTGGCGGTGTCCTCGGCCTTCGCCGAGCCTCCGAATATCGTTCTCATCATGGCGGACGATCTGGGCTGGCGAGATGTCGGCTTCCACGGCAGCGAGATTATGACGCCGAATATCGACCGCCTGGCCCAGGAGGGCGTTGCCCTCGAACGCTTCTACGTCCAACCCATTTGCAGCCCGACCCGGGCGGAGTTGATGACCGGCAAATCATCCGCCCGGCTGGGGGTGGTTCAGCCGATCTCCAAGCTTGATCCTATGGGGCTTCCCATCGGCGAGAAAATATTGCCCCAGTATCTGGGCGCGGCCGGTTATCAGTCGCTGATGGTGGGCAAATGGCATTTGGGCCACCGGGAGAAGCGCTATTTCCCCCAGGCCCGGGGCTTCGAGCATTTCTACGGCCACGTGACCGGGGGGATCGGCTATTGGGATCATAATCACGGCGGCGGGCACGATTGGCAGCGCAATGGGGTGACGGTTCGCGAAGAGGGGTACTCGACGCGTTTGATCGCGGATGAAGCCGTACGCCTGCTCGACGCTCGCGACCGCGAGCGTCCCCTCTTTCTCTTCGCGTCTTTCAACGCTCCGCATCTTCCGAACGAGGCTCCCGAGTCGGCCCTCAATGCGTACCCTGAGAACTTGGGATCCCTGCGACGACTTCACGCGGGCATGGTGGCCGAGTTGGATACGGCGATCGGACGCATTCTCGCGAAACTCGAATCGGAGGGGCTCACGGGCAACACCCTGGTCTGGTTCTTCAGCGATAACGGCGGGCTCAACCCGAGCGCAGGGCCTCCGGGTTTGCTCGGCGTCGTCGAGTTTCTGACTTCGGTGTTGGGCGAGCCGCTGCCCGGCAAGGCCCTCGAGTTCTTGCGCACGAATACTCTGGATGGGGCCAGTGATAATGCTCCTCTACGGGCGGGCAAGGGCTCGGTCTACGAGGGCGGCATTCGGGTCCCGTCGGTGATTCGGTGGCCCGGACATCTGGCCCCGGGAATCAGCGAGACGTTCGTGACGGCCCGAGATGTGCTGCCCACGCTCCTTCAGGCCGCGGGAAGGGCCGCTGCGATTCCGGCGGGCCTCGATGGCTCGGGGCGTTTGTCAGCGATCTTGGAGAGCGACACATCAGCCGATGGGATGGCCGGGGTAGGGGACTACAGGGTTCAGGGGATGACCGGGGTTGCGTTGATTCGGCCTCCCTGGAAACTCGTGCTGGTTTCGGCCGGCCCGTTCAGTGATCCGGTGCCGGAGCTCTATCAGATCTACGACGACCCCCACGAGGAGAAGGATCTGGCGGCTGGCCATTCCGAACGCGTCGCAAACTTGCTCGAGGCGCTCGAGGCCTGGCCACTCGGCCCCGAGGTTCACGCCTCTCTGGGTTCGATCTTGCTCGATCCCGACGCCTTCGGCGGGGGCGAAGAAGACCGCGAGCCGTGGGCCGAAGCCGCCGACTGAGCCATTGAGGGGAGCTTTCCGCGAAGCCCAAGGGCCTCACGACCACGAAGGCCGGCGGGCTGGTGGACAGGTAAAAGTGTTCTGAACTTACCCTAGGCAAATGAGGCAAGTCTTTGTATCTGCTGGTAGAATAATAGGCCAAGGGAAAGGTGGAGCGTGAGCCGACACCAGCGATTGACAAAAGAGATCCGAGAGGGTCCGAGCGGCCCCAAGGTCGGCGCGTTCTTCGACCTCGACCGAACCCTGCTGGCGGGATTTTCTGCGGCTTCGTTCTTCTTTGAGCGGCTCGTCTCGGGCCGCATGGCTCCGAAGGAAATCTCCGATTCGTTGTTGGGCGCCCTGAGTTTCAGTCTGGGCCGCACGGGCTTCTCGGGCATGATGTCGGCTTCGGCCGCGGCGTATCGGGGCATGGCCGAGGAGGCCCTGCTGGAGATCGGCGAAGAGGTCTTTGCCAAACATCTGGCGACCCAGATTTACCCGGAGTCGAGGGCGCTCGTCGAGGCCCATCAGGCCATGGGGCATACCGTGGCCATCATCTCCTCGGCGACCCGCTACCAGGCCGAACCCCTGGCTCGTGAAATGAATATTGACCAGGTCCTTTGCACGCAGCTCGAGGTTGAGGACGGGGTGTTCACGGGGAAGGTGGTCCATCCAACGTGCTGGAATGAGGGCAAGGCGGTGGCGGCTCGTCGAATTGCCAAAGAGAGCGATGTGGATCTTGGCCAGAGCTATTTCTATACAGACAGTGACGAGGATCTTCCGCTGCTCGAGATTGTCGGTCGACCGCGGCCGCTGAACCCCAACCGTGGCCTGGCGCAGATCGCCAAAGAGCGACACTGGCCGGTCAGCCGATTTACGAGCCGCGGGACGCCCGGGCCCGGCGAGTGGGCGCGTACGGCACTCGCATACGCGAGCTTGGCGCCCTCGTTGGGGGCTGGGCTGGTCGCCGGGCTGGTGAGCGGGAGCCGGCGGGAAGCGATCAACACGGCGGCGAGTCTGTGGGGAGATCTGGCGACCTCGCTGTCCGGCGTGGATCTGCGCGTCGAGGGTGAGGAAAACCTCTGGGCCGAGCGCCCGGCGGTCTTCATTTTTAATCACCAGAGCGGGTTGGATCTCGTGTTGATGGCCAAGCTGGTCCGCCGAGATGTGACGGGGGTGAGCAAGCAGGAACTGCTCAATAACCCAATTTTTGGCCCGCTCCTGGCGGCGAGCGGGGTCGTCTTCATTGATCGATTTAATACGGCCAGTGCCATTGAGGCTCTGGAGCCGGCGGTTCAGGCCCTGAATGAGGGTCTGTCCCTGGCCATAGCGCCCGAGGGAACGCGATCGCTGACTCCGCGATTGGGTCGATTCAAGAAGGGCGCGTTCCATATGGCCATGCAGGCCGGCGTGCCCATCGTCCCTGTGGTCTTTCGCAATGTTCTCGACGCGCTGCCCAAGAATGCGCTCGTGGTTCGGCCCGCGACGGTGGAAGTGGTCGTACTGCCCCCGGTGGATACATCGAGTTGGACCGTCGAGGGGCTGGATGTCGAGGTTGAAGCGGTTCGCGAGCAATACCTTCGGGTACTGGGGAGCTGACGGGGAGTTCGATGGGGGAAGGGGGAAGCGCGACGGCGCTGAAAGCGGACACTGCTCCGGTTTTGACCCAGGAAACTCGCTGGCCAGGGGAGGGCCGCCGCGGGCGTGTGGTCTTCCTGCTCGACGTCGCGACCGGCTTCGAGGAGAAGTTGCTTCGACGCTGGATCGCGGAGAAGGATCCGGGGGCCGCAGTCGATGGGGAGCCGGTCACTATTCTCAAGATTCCCTCCTCCCGCCGCTCAAGGGGACGAGTCGATCCGAGACTGGAGTCAACCCTGGCGGCGGGCGATGACTTGATCCTGGCGCCCCTTCGTGTGGCCTGGTTTCCTGCGGTGCGTGACGGTCGCCGAAGGGCCCGCCTTTCGGATCTGCTGACCCTAGGTGACCCCCGCGACCCAGGGCGCCTGCGCGCGCGCTGGGTTTACGCCACTCACCGGGATCGCTGGCGGATCGTCGTGGGAGAACCCGCGACAGCATCGGAGCTGAAGGCGCGCTGGCGTAGCCCGGATCAGGCGGCTGCGGGAGCGACCCAGGGCCTGGCCGATTTTGTCGCTCGCCAGGCCGCCCTGGCGCTGGAGCGCGGCGAGCGTCGGCTGCGAGGGGCTCGCTACAAGGTGCCGCGCTTCGTTCACGAAGAGGTGCTGTCGCGTCCATCCTTGCGGGGAGAGTTGGCTCGCCTGGCGGGTGAGTTGGGCAAGGACGAGGGGCAGGTGACTCGCGAGGCCAGTCGCTATCTCAAGGAGATTGCGGCCACCCATAGTCCCTTTGTTATCGATCTGGTCGTCCAGTTGTGGCGCCAATTGACCCGTCGGGGTTATGACGAGCTGATTCGCTTCGACCCGGCCGCTATGGACCGGCTACGCGAGCTTTCCGCGCAGTACCCGGTGGTCTTTCTGCCCAGCCATAAATCAAATCTGGATCATCCTGCGCTGCAGATTCTATTGCATGAGCACGGCCTGCCGCCCAATCATACCGCCGGTGGGATCAATATGAATTTTTTCCCGGTGGGCCCGCTGATTCGACGCAGCGGCACCTTCTTTATTCGACGCAGTTTCAAGGATCTGCCGATCTACAAGGTCGTCCTGCGGCACTATATCGACTACCTGATCGAGAAGCGTTTCCCCCTTGAGTGGTACATCGAAGGGGGGCGCTCGCGCTCCGGCAAGCTGTTGCCCCCGCGCTTCGGTCTCCTCGCCTATGTGGTGGACGCCTACTTGCGTGGGCGGAGCGAGGATGTTTTTCTGATTCCCGTTTCCATCGGGTATGACCAGATTTCGGATGTCGGCGACTATGCCTCGGAACAGCGCGGCGGAGCCAAACAAAAAGAGGGCTTCGCCTGGTTTCTTCGCCTGATTCGGCGCCTCGGACGGAGCTACGGCCGTATCTCCGTTGATTTCGGCGAGCCTCTCTCTCTTGCCGCGACCCTGGGGAGCCCAACTCCTGGAGCGGAACCCCGCCCGGACGAACAGGATCTGGCGCTCCAGAAGCTCGCCTTCGAGTGCTGCGTTCGAATCAATGCGGCCACACCGATTACGCCTATTTCACTGGTGTGTCTGGCTTTGCTCGGCCGAGGCGAACGCTCGCTTTCGGCCAAGGAGACCGTCGTCGCCCTGGCAAACCTGGTGGACTACGTCGAGCGTCGCGGTCTGGCGACCACCGAACCCTTGAATCTTCGAACGGCGGAGGGAGTCGAGGAGACTCTCCAAGCGCTCAATAGGAGCGGCCTGCTGACGCGCTTCAAGGGGGGGGCCGAAACTGTTTATCGCATCGCCGAGGATCAGCATCTGGTGGCCGCTTATTATCGCAATGCGGTGATCCACTATTTCGTCGATGGGGCCATCGCCGAGTTGGCCCTGGTGCGGGCCGCTGAACTTGTCGAGGGGGACCGCACTCAGGTCTTCTGGGACGAGGCCATGCTTCTCCGAGACTTGCTGAAATTTGAATTCTTTTTCGAGGAAAAAGAGGCCTTCCGCGAGGACCTTCGCCGGGAGATGTCCCTGCACGAAAGCCAGGGGGAGCACTGGGAGGATCAACTCGAAAAAGGCCCGGAAGCGGTCCTGGCCTTTCTTCAGGAGGTTCGCCCTCTGAGCGCCCACCGTATCCTCCGGCCCTTCCTGGAGGCCTACCGTGTGGTGGCGGATGCGCTCTGCCTAAGCGATCCCCAGGCGGTCATTGAAGAGTCCGAGTTTCTCGAACGTTGTCTTTCCTTGGGAACCCAATATGCGCTCCAGCAACACGTGAAGCGTAGAGAGTCGATTTCCAAGGTCCTCTTCGCGACGGCGCTCAAGTTGGCCGCGAATCGCGGGTTGCTCGCGCCCGGGACGGATAATCTGGCTGCGCGCCGGGAGGCCTTCGCCGAGGAAATCAGGGGCGCCATTCGGGGCGTGGACGCCATCGAGGTTCTGGTGCGCGCCCGCCACGCGGGCCTCTTCGACTAACGTTTCTGGGACCGAGCCTTCTGGGCCCAGGCGTTTTCTCTCAGTTCACCATCCGTTCGCGCCCCTGCCAATAGGGCTTGCGCAGTTCGGTCTTGAGAATTTTTCCGCTGGGGTTGCGAGGGATTGCCTCAACCCGATCGAAGCTGGTGGGACACTTGTAGCCGGCCAGGCGCTCGCGGCACCACGCGCCGAGTTCGGAATCATCGGTGGCGTTTTCGTCCTTCATGACCAGAATGGCTTTAACGGTTTCGCCCCACTTCTCGTCGGGAACGCCGATCACGGCGGCGTCAGCGATCGAGGGGTTGTCCATCAGCACGTTCTCGATTTCGGCCGGGTAGATATTCTCGCCTCCAGAGACAATCATGTCCTTGACCCTGTCGTGAATGTAGAGGTAGCCCTCTTTCATGTAGCCCGCGTCGCCCGTTCGGAACCAGCCCAGCCCTTCGGCATCCCGTCCCTCAGGGTAGGCTTCGGTGGTGGCGTTCGCGTCGGCGAAATAGGCCTTGAGGTTCTGGGCACTGCGCGTCCAGATTTCGCCAACCTCGCCATCGGGTCGATCTTCACCGGTTTGGGTGTCTACGATTCGAATCTCGACCCCCTCGATGGGACGACCCGCAGAGCGAAGCAGGTGGGCACGCGGACCGCCGGGATCGTGGTCCTCGTAGCTCAGCAAGGTAATCGCCCCGGTGGTCTCTGTGAGGCCATAGACCTGGAGCACCGGACGTCCGGTCGCCTGCATGATGCCCACCAGCACATCCTCGGTGATGGGCGAGGCGCCGTACACGATACTGCGCAGGGACGAGAAATCTGTGCTCTCGATTCCAGGGGTAGCGAGCAGGAATTGGAAGACGGCTGGGACCAGGAGTGCGTTGGTAATTCGGTGTTTTTGGACCAGCTTAAGAATCTCAGCGGGGTTGACGTCGCGCAGCAGGACATTGGTGCCCCCGTTGAAAGCGCCGGCAAAGCCCCATCCACTCCCCGCGATATGAAAGAGGGGCATGGCCACGAGGTTCACGCTCTCGGCATCGAAGCTCCAGGCCTTGGAGATCGAGCCCAGCATCCCGAAGAAGTTTCGATTCGTGAGCTCGACGCCCTTGGGCAGGCCCGTGGTCCCCGACGTGTAGAGCTGGTAGCAGGTATCGTTCCACTCAGAGGGGAGCATGGGGTCAGTGGCCTCGTGTCCCGCATACCAGTCGGCGAAGCCCTGCCAGCCGTCTTCGGGGCCTTCGGCGACCAGGATGACAGGAGCCGAGTCGAGTTCGAGTTGTCTCGCGTGATCGGCAAATTCTTTTCCGACGAGGAGGACCTTAGCCTTGGCGTGGTTGAGGATGTAGGTCATCTCGGGCGGGGTCAGGCGCCAATTGACAGCGACGGTTGCCGCCCGGACTTTGGCCGCGCCAAAGAGGAGTTCGTAATATTCCGGGACGTTCTTATCGATGAAGGCCACGCGGTCGCCGGGTTCGACGCCTGCGGCGATCAAGGCCTGGGCGATTCGGTTCGAATGGCTGTCGAGTTCAGCGTAGGTAATAGATCGGTCACCCGCGATCAGTGCCGCTTTCTCGCCCTGGGTCTTGGCGAAGGTTCGCGTAATCTCGGGAATCGAGCGAAAGGAATGGCTTTCGGACATAGCTTGTCTCATCTCCTGGCTGGGCGAGCGAGGAGAGAGAGTACGACACTGGCGAGGGGGCCGACATAAGCGAGGGGAAGGATTTCTGTCCGGGATCGATGGGACTCCCCTTGGAGGAGCGTGCCTTGCCCCTCAGCCCGTAGCCAGCAGCAGGACGATGAGTCCGAGGGCGATACCGACAAAGGCGGCAAGCCCGCTTCCTGCCAATTTGGGTGGCCGGAAGGGGGCGAGGTTGAGCACGGACATGAAGAGCATGAACCCGCCGAGCAGGGCGGGGGAGAGAAGATCCTGGCCCAGCGGATGGACGAGGAAGAGCAGGCTAAAAGCGAGCACGCTGTAATCGGGGGAAAGTCCGCGTGGCGAGGCCCCGGGGACGAATTCGTAGCTGTAGCGAAAGGCGATGACCGCGAGATGGATCCCGGCGACGGCCCAGGCCAGGAAGCCGAAATCAGAGAGGACCAGCAGCATGAGTGCGGGAAACACGCCCTTGGAGACGAAATCGGCGTAGCAGTCGAGGTGCGCGCCAAAGGCTTGTATCGCCGCGTCGCGATGCGGACGTGCCTGGGCGAGGCGGCCGTCGAGTTGATCGATCAAGATGGCGAGAAGGGCAAGGGCCAGAGCTGGGCCGAAACGAGCCTGGGCGGCGAGCCCTGTGGCGCCCAGGCCCGCGAGCAGGCCCGAGAAGGTGACCAGATTTGGAAGGTCGGCCACGAAGCGGGCAAGGCCTTGGGATGGGGTTTCACTCGTCGGCGAAGTGGCCAGGTCGGTCTCCTTCGGGGCATGGGAGCTGGGGGGGAGTTGGCTTCTGAAGATTGAAGTGAAGGAAGACAGGTTTTCGAAGGGGCATTGGCGGCCGTCTCGGAATCCTTCGATCGCCATGAGAAAGTTTTATCGGTGCGTGCTAAGTCTTGGACCTTGGTAGCGAGTTTAGCGTGGCTTGAAGGGAAACCCCGAGGGCTCGATCCGAAGGGCGGAGGGCGATCCGAGTGGTCCAGGCAAATCAAGAGGGCGCCGAGGATTCGGCTTCGGCGAGTGCCACAAGTCCCCGCAAGGCCGGGAGCGAAGAGATCTCCGGGACAGCCGAGTCCCCGGAGAGCGGGTGGGAACCCGCGTATTCAGGAATCGCAAATTTTATGCGCCAACCCTCCTCCCGAGATTTCGAGGCGGCCGACGTGGTGCTTTGCGGAATCCCGTGTGATCTCACGACCTCCAACCGGCCCGGCGCGCGATTTGGTCCGCGCGGTATCCGGGCGGCTTCGTTGCAGTTGGCGTACGGAGAGCACTGGCCCTGGGGCTTTGATCCCTTCGACCGCCTGGCTCTGGTTGATGCCGGGGATATCAGCTTCAGCCCGGGCTACGTGGACTCGATGCTGCGGGAGACCGAATCCTTCGCTCGGGCGGTGCTCGCCGGGGGCGCATCGCTGCTGAGCCTTGGGGGGGAGCATCTGGTCTCGCTTCCCCTGCTGCGTGCTCACGCGGCGGTCCATGGGCCGCTCTCCCTGGTGCATTTCGATGCCCACTCGGATAGCTGGTCGGACGAGCCCGAACTCGGTCACGGAAATATGTTCTATCACGCGCTCAACGAGGGGCTGATTGATCCGAGCCGTTCGGTCCAAATCGGCGTTCGGACATATAACGCGGAGGATCATGGAATCGAGATTCTCGACGCGGATTGGGCCCTAGATGCGGGTGCGGATGCGGTGAGTCGCCGGGTTGAGGAAGTAGTGGGGCCCGGGCCTGCCTACCTGACTTTTGATGTCGATTGCCTCGATCCGGCCTACGCCCCGGGCACAGGGACTCCGGTGGTGGGTGGCTTTTCGACTCGTTTCGCGCGGCAGGTTCTCGCGGGGCTGACCGTCATCGAGTTCGTCGGAATGGATCTGGTGGAAGTGGCTCCTGCTTACGACCACGCGGGGATCACCTCGCTGGCTGCGGCCACCCTGGCTCTCGATTTCCTGTGCCTGATCGCACGGGATCGGCCCGAGCGGGGAGGATGACCCGAAGTCTTTAGCGGACCAGAAGCCGGGCGCAGTGGGGGCACTCGACTTGCGCCTCCTCGGGTTCGGCCAGAATTCGGCTCAGATCCATGCGCGGCAGGCTGACCCGACAGCCCTGACAGAGTCCGCCGACGAGGGCGGCGGAGGCGCGCCCGGCGAGTCGGGGTTTTTCACGAAGCGCCGAGTAGGTCTCGATGAAACCAGCGGGGAGCGCGGTGACGGGCTTCCGGCGCTTGCCCGCGAGGGCTTCGAGTTCGGCATCGATTCTTGCTTCCTCCATTCGAATCGTGTCGGCGACCTCTTCACCGCGGCGCTCGGTTTCGGTTCGGGCCTCGGCCAGCTTGGCGAGTTTGGACTCCTGGGCCTCGATGGCCTCCATGATTTCGAGCTCGGCCTCTTCGAGGACATTTTGCTTCCCCCGGGTCAAACGCAGTTCTTCCTGGAGGGCTTCGAGCTCCTTGGGCGCCGTCACTTCGCCCGAGTAGAGGCGGCCCTCGACTCCCTCGGCGTCGGCGGCGACGGTTGAAACCTGACCGGCCACTTGTCTCTCGTCGCGAGCGAGCTTCTCGAGTTCGGTTCTGGACTTGGCTTGGAGTTGATCGTTGTTCGTTATCTCTGCCCCGCAGGCCTTGAGAGCATCGCGCTCGGGGAGGTTCTCTCGTTCGAGTTTGCGGCGATCTGCCTCGAGGTCGAGTTCCTGCACTTCGAGGAGGGGGGCGAGCAGGCTCATGGATTGGGGTTCCTTCGGTCTTGGATGAAGCCCAGGGTAGGACAGGTCGGGGCCGAGCGATCTTGCCATCTCTTGGAGGGGAGCGGCAAGGAGGCATTCCGTTGGGATCTTTGCCATGTTTGGCGCTTCGCGGAAGAACGGGTCCCAGGGATCTCGGGGACATACACCAAGGGGGAGAGCCGGTGGCAGAGGTTGGAGCGGCGCAGGAAGACCCGAACGCCCAGCAAGCCGCGTACTGGAATGAGGTGGCCGGGCCGAAATGGGTGCAGCTCTCCCAGGCCATCAACAGCCAGATCGAGCCCATCGGGCGTGCGGCGATGGACCGTGCCGGGGTTGAACCGGGCCAGCGCGTTCTCGATGTCGGTTGCGGGTGTGGGCATACGAGCATCGATCTCGCCCAGCGGGTGGGGGCCGAGGGTGAGGTGCACGGGGTCGATCTCTCCGATCCGATGCTCGCCGAAGCGCGTTCGCATGCCGTCGGTCTCCCGCAGCTCCATTTTACTCAAGCCGACGGGCAGACCGTGGACCTGGGCGAGGGAGCCTACGATCGAATCTTTTCGCGCTTTGGGGTGATGTTCTTCGCCGATCCCGAGGCCGCTTTTCGCAACTTGCGCCGGGTGCTGGCCCCCGGTGGCTCCATGACTTTCGTTTGCTGGCAAGAAATCGGGAAGAACCCCTGGATGGCGGTGCCCGGCGCGGCCGTGGCAAAACTTGTGGACATGCAAAAGCCCCCGACGCCTCATGCGCCGGGTCCTTTCGCCTTTGCCGACGCCGAGCGGACCAAGGGGATCCTTGAAGCCTCAGGTTTTTCGGGGGTTGAGTACGAGTCCCTGGAGACAGGGCTCACGATCGGTGAGGGAATGACCCGGAGCGAGCTCGTGGATTTCTCGCTGCAGATGGGGCCGGCGGGTGCGGCCATGCGGGAGGCCGATGAGGACTTGCGCGGGCGGCTCAGGGACGCAGTTGCCCAAGCGATTTTCCCCTTCCTGACCGATGACCGGCTGGTCATGGGTTCGGCGGCGTGGGTTTTCTCGGCAAGGTGACTCGCCTCTCAGGAGGGGCGCGCGAGGTCGGCCGCAGTGCTTGCTGAGCTCACCCTAGAGCGCGTTCGTCAGGCGGCGGAGAGGATCCGGCCCTATATCGTGCGCACGCCGGCACTCTCCATTGCGAGGGGAGCGGGTTGCACCCTGGTCCTGAAGCCCGAATCCCTGCAGCCGACCGGGGCGTTCAAGCTGCGTGGAGCGGTCAACAAGCTTTCGCTTCTCGGTGCGGACTGCCCGGGTGTTGTGGCCCATTCGTCCGGAAATCATGCCCAGGCGGTGGCCTGGGCGGCGAGGCTCTTCGGGCTGCCGGCGGTGATCGTGATGCCTCGAAATGCCTCGCCTCTCAAGCGCCAGCGGACCGAGGCCTGCGGAGCCGAGGTCATCGCTGAGGAGCCGGATAGCGACGCGCTTGCAGCGCGGGCCCGGGAACTGGCGGCGGAGCGGGGCTGGGCTCTGGTAGAACCCTACGACGATGTGGAGATTGCCGCGGGGCAGGGGACCAGCGCCCTGGAGCTCTTCGAGGATGCCGGCTCCCTGGATCGTTTCTATGCCCCGATCAGCGGGGGCGGATTGATGGCGGGCTGTGCCGTTGTTTTGGCAGCCCTGGATCCCGGCGCCGAAATCGTGGGCTGCGAGCCCGAAGACGGGGGCGATACCCGGGCTTCCCTCGCGGCCGGCACCCGGTGCGGGATCTCGCCTCCGAGATCCATCGCCGACGGGTTGCGCGTCCGCCGGCCGGGGAAGAAGACCTGGCCCGTGGTGAAAAGGTGGGTGAGTCGGGTCGAGTTGGTTTCGGACGATGAGATGCTGGATGCGATGGCGTGGGCCTTGTACACCCTTCGCCTGGTGCTTGAGCCCTCGGGCGCCGCCTCCCTGGCCCTGGCTCTTCGGGAGGCAGAGGGGCGCTCCGGGGTGCTCCTGTCTGGAGGCAATGTGGAGCCCCGACATCTTGCGGAGGCTACCCGGCGGGCAAGTCGACTCGCCGACTCCTGAGTCGAATGCGGATGAGTTGGGCTAGAGTGAGTTGAGATTTAGGTTGGCCTGTTAGCGAAGGAGAGCAGCGCGGTGGATGTAGTCAGGTTGGGAATCAAGAGACCGGTCACGAAGCCTCTTCTGCCCGATCCCGAGCCCCGGGAGACGCGTTATACCCTGATCTCCGTGGACGACCACCTGATGGAGCCGCCGGAGACATTCGAGGGGAGGCTGCCCGCCAAGCTGCAGGAGCGAGGTCCGCGGGTGGTTGAGACCGAGGAGGGCCACGAGGTTTGGGTGATGGATGGCCAGCCCTATTTTCAGGTTGGGTTTATGTGCGTTGCCGGGCGGCCGAAGGAGGATCACCGAGTAGAGCCGGCGCGTTTCGACGAGGTTCGCCCGGGTTGTTATCGAATCGACGATCGAATCAAGGATATGGATATCGGAGGCATTCACGCTTCGGTGAATTTTCCGTCGGGGGTCACGGGCTTTGGAGGGACGCTCTTCAGCCTTATCGATGACCGCGAGCTGGGCATCGCCTGTACACGCGCCTGGAATGACTGGCTCTTCGAGGAGTGGTATTCGCCCTATCCCGATCGCATCGTTCCCTTGGGCATCACCTATGTGAGCGATCCCGTGGTGGGCGCTGAGGAGATCCGGCGCAATGCGGCCCGGGGCTTCAAGGCGGTGACCATCCCCGAGCAACCCCATCGCCAGGGGTTGCCGCCGGTCTTTGATGCGAGTTGGGAGCCGATCATTCGCGCCTGCGCGGAAACGGGGACTGTCCTGAATCTCCATGTGGGTTCTTCGGGCTTCCCGGATATGCCTCCGGGCGCCCCGATGCTCGAGCTCGGCGGGACTCTTTTTGCCCAGGTCGCCATGGCTGCGGCTTCGGAATGGCTCTGGAGTGGTTGGCCCGCTCGCTACCCGGATCTGAAGATTGCGATGTCCGAGGGCGGAATCGGCTGGGTTGCGATGTTGATCGACCGACTCGACAACTTGATGGCCCGCTCGGGTTACGGTCAGGGCTGGCCGTCCAAGGATTGCAGCCCCAGCGAAGTCCTGCGTCGCAATTTCTGGTTCTGCATGATCGACGACCCCTCGACGGTCTGCACCCGCCACACCATGGGCGTTGAGAATATTCTCTTCGAGTCGGATTACCCGCACGGCGATGGAACCTGGCCCGACACTCAGCGCGTGATTCATGATGTGATCGGCGATCTGCCGGTGGAGGAGATTCGTATGATCACCCACGAAAACGCATCGAACCTCTACGGCCACCCATTGCCCGAGGTTTGTATCCCCTAGCCTTTTTTTGGGAGGCTGTAAGGTAGCTTCGAAAGGAGGGCCCGATGTCGATCAAGGTGCTCGAAGACGCTCGTGCCCATCCAGCCAGGGATATGGCGATGCGTTCGATGAGCTGCGTCGAAACCGGAGACAGGGAAGGGTGGCTCGGCCTCTGGGCTGAGGATGGGGTGATCCAGGATCCCGTCGGCGTTTCGCCCTTGGATCCGGAAGGTCTGGGCCATCGCGGGATTGAGGCGATTACAGCCTTCTATGACAAGGTGATCGGTCCTGCCGAGCTCCGCTTTCATATTCGGCAGAGCTTCGCGTGCGGGAGCGAGTGCGCGAACGTCGGCACCATTACGACCCGGGTGGGCGGTGCGATTTCCCGAACGGAACTCGTCGCGGTCTACTGCCTGAATCCCCAAGGCAAGCTGGCTTCGCTTCGGGCCTTCTGGGAATTCGAGGACACCATCGGCGGGGTCTTCTGAAGGATGCGGCTTGGGGTCTACCTGGATCTACGCAATCCGCCGGAGTGGCGAAGGCCGTGGAGCGAACACTACGCGCGGAGTCTCGAATGGATCGAGGAAGCCGAGAGGCTGGGGGCCGATTCGGTATGGCTCTCGGAGCATCATTTTTTCGAGGATGGCTACCTTCCTCAACCGCTGACCTTTGCTGGGGCGGTGGCCGCGCGAACTCGGAGAATGAGGATCGGGACGGCCATTCTGTTGGCGCCCCTGCGGTCGGCGCTCCAGATCGCCGAAGAGGCGGCGGTGGTGGACTGCCTTTCCGGAGGGCGCCTGGATCTGGGCCTAGGGGCGGGCTATGTGGCTCGGGAATTCGAAGCCTACGGGGCGGATCTGGCCAGGCGCTACACCACGACCGACGACCGGGTGCGGCAGATTCGGGCACTCATGGGCGGAGGAGAACTCGCGCCGCCCCCCGTGCAGGCGCCGTTGCCGATCTGGCTTGGCTACCAAGGGCCGCAAGGGGCCGCGAGGGCGGGGCGATTGGGGACCGGTCTGTTGACCCTTGGGCGGAGCAGCTTCGAACCCTATCGAGACGGCCTCATCGAGGGCGGGCACGATCCGTCCGAGGCCCGAATGGCGGGCCTCGTGAGCGCTGTGGTTCATGAGGACCCGGACTCGGTCCGAGAGGAGCTGTTGCCCCATATCGCGCACCAGTTGAACACGTATCGCGAGGCCGCCGCCGGACGTGCCGTTCGCGCGATTACCCCCGAGATGTTGCGCGACGGCGACGCGGGGGGAAAGGCATTCCGGGCGACTGAGATCCTCACCCCCGAGGCCCTGGTGGATCGCATTGTCGAGCAGTGCAAGGGGCTCCCGGCCCATGAAGCCTATTTCTGGCTCAGTGTCTCGGGTATGTCCGATGACCTGGTCCAACGCCATCTGGAGCTTCTTTGCCAAAAGGTTCGTCCGGCCCTGGCCGCGCTTTGAAGTGAGTTGGGCCCGAGGCGCCGAGAGCCGGGTTCCCAGCCAGGGGTCGGATCGGCTTTTCGGCCTTTCGGCTTAGGTGCGCAGGGCGCTGGCGGTCCCCAGGGCGATCCGTGTCCCGTCCTTCTTGTCGACCCAGACATCGCAGTGAACTCGGGTTGCTGAGCCCTCGCTGACCTCGTCGCGGATTTTTCCCCGAGCGACGATCTCCTCGTCGACCCAGAGCACGTTGGTCAATTTGAGCGCCATCTTGCCACCGGCTAGCCAGCCTTCGGCAAAGCTCTCGTGCATGACCTGGGAAACGAAGCAGGTCGACATCATTCCCTGGACGACGATATTCGGGAAGCCGAGCTTGAGAGCATGCTCGCGACTCGTGTGGTAGTTGGGCTCGGGGCCCGAGAACATCCAGCATCTTCGTTCGTCGATGACCTTTTCGAACGAGGGAAGGTCGGGACCCTGGGCGACGGGGAAGGGGGGACGCTCCTTTTTTTGTTTTTGGTTGGAAGTATTCTTGTCGACGACGAAATTACCATCGTCTTCCCCCTCCTTCTTCTCCGGGAGGAACGATTGGTGGGTGCGTCCTCGGACCAGGAGGCGGGAGTCGTCCGCGTCGAAGAGATCGGTCTCATTGACGATGTAGAGGCGTCCGCGCTTCTCATAGCGTTCGGTGATGGTCGAGACCGAACGAATTCGACTGCCGACGCGGATCGGAGAAAAGAGTTCCCAATCCTGCTGGGCATGCAGGTTTCCGAAAATATTTTTGAGGTACCACTCACCCACGAACTCGTAACACTCGGAATGGTGCAGGAGCGGAGGGGCCCACTTTGCGTAATTGGCGTGGTCATCGCCGAGAGCATCGCTGTAGAAAGCGACCACCTCTGGGGTGACCTCGTAGGTGTTGCTTCCGCAAAACCGGCCCACGTAGGCCGGTTCTCCCAATAGATTCGTCATTCTGTCTCCTACAGGTTGGCCTCGAGGGTACCGAACACCCCGAGGCGATAGCGCGCTCACGGCCTATTTGCCAAAGAGGTGAGCGGAGGCCCGCAAGGCTTCGGTGGGGGCAGGCTTGCAAGCCGGGTTCTGCGGTGCTCTCATAGCCGACCAGGAATTCAGTGACGATGGGTCCACGGAACCTCGGAGGGGATTCCGATGGGGCGACGTCGGCTCCATGCGAATCTCGCTGGGGCGAACAAGGTAGAAAAGGAAGGCGCATGTCCGGTAGGGTTGACCCGCAGGATCAGCGAGATGAAGAACAGCAGGCGCTTTGTCGGCAGGCGCGCACATTGATCGAGGCGTTGCGCTTGAGTACAGCGCCCGCGGAGACACTCGCCCGGGCAGGTGATGCAGTGGCCAGCGCCCTGGCTCTTCTCGAACCCCATGTCCACGGCGGACCCTATGCCCAGGCGGACCTGTTGGGAGGCCTCGGGAAATTCGAGGAGACGACTGATCCGATGGCGCTCTTCCCCTATAGCCCGATCGTGGGTCGGGGGAACCCCATCGCTCCGCCCGTCGAGTTCAGTGTCGAAGAGGGAGTTGTTCACGGCCGTGCCCGATTCGGAGCTCAATATTGTGGGCCGCCCAACCATGTCCACGGCGGGGTCGTGGCCGGGGTGATGGACGAACTTCTCGGGGTCGTCAATGTCGTCAACGGGGTGGGTGCGATGACGGGAACGCTGAAGGTCCGTTATAACCGTCCGACTCCGCTCTTTGAGGAGATTCGGATGGAGGGCCGAACCGCGGGAACCGATGGTCGCAAGGTCTATGCCCGGGGTGAGATGTGGCATGGCGATGAGTTGCTCGCCGAGTCGGAGGGGATCTTTATCCAGATCGGAGATGATTTTCGGGCGAAGATGGGCTGGGCAGAGCGTTGATTCCGTGAAAGAGGAAGCTCGCTCAAGCCGTACCCGATGCCGGAGAGGCGCAGAGGGGCAGGACACGGTCGACCAGTAATTCCAGGCTCGGCCAGGCAAGCTCCGGAGGCAGCCCTCCGCAGAGCGGATGGGTGACCCAGATTCCGCTGGATCGGATGCGCTCGGCCGCTTGCTCGGGTGTGAGGATGCGGTAGATGCCATTGGCCGCGCGTAGTTCTTCGACGGAGTTTGCCCATTGCCCGGTTTTGCGAGCCGCTTCTTCGCCCATCCAGCGTCCGTACATGCGGGCGTCGTGAAGGAGATGGGGCCCCATTTCGGCCCATGCCCGGTCGGGATCCTCGCTCACGAAGCCCGCCGTAATCGACCCGGGCTCCGGGTTGACGAAGAGGCCCGGAGGTCGGCCCTGTTCTTGGCAGGCCTCCAGGTAGACCGACTCGAGGTCTCGGTTGATGCCGCCCGCAATCATGCCCAGGCCAAAGCGGGCTGCCCGCCGGGCGACCACCGCGGTGTTGCCCCCCATGAAGAGGGCGGGGCCGTTCTCGTTGAGCGGGGTGGGCGTGACGTGACAGGGGCGCCCCTCGAACTCGAAGGGCTCCCCGCTCCAGGCGTTCCGTAAGGCTTCGATGGCGGCCTCCATGCGCCGTCCCCTATCGGGGAAAGATCGGCCGAACATGGCGTATTCCTCGCGGCGATAGCCGACGGCCAACACGTAGGAGAGCCGCCCGCCGCTGACGACGTCAAGGACGGCCATGTCCTCTGCCAGGCGAATGGGGTCGTGCAGGGGCACAATGAGCGCTGCGATTTGGATCGGCACCGTGCGCGTGCGACCCGCCATGGCACTGGCTAGCAGCAGGGGAGAGGGGAGGTAGCCATCCTCGCTGCCGTGATGCTCTGAGATCACGAGTTGGGCGCAGCCCTTACGCTCTCCCCACTCGGCCATCTCGAGCGCGCAGGCGTAGAGTTCCGCCGCCTTGGCCGATCCAAAAGTCGGGGCTCTCATATCGAAGCGCATCAAAAACATTCAGGCATTTCCTCGACGATGGGTGTAGAACATGCGTACTGGTGTGTACGCGGTTTTGAGCGGGGAGTCACGCCCAAAAATTGCCCCCACACAAGGGATTCGGGGCTAACCTAGCCCGCCAATGTTCCCGAGGGACGGTGGGTCGGAGCCCCTGGGGTCCAGTTTCGCCAATTGTAGATGGAGTCGTGGATGGATTTTGGGCTGAGCGAGGAGCAGGAACTCCTCCAGGAAACTCTCAGGGGATTCTTGAGCAAAGAGTGCCCGGCTTCTCGCTCGCGAGAAATTTTCGATGCGGGCGCCGGCCACGACGCCGCTTTGTGGAGTGGGCTCGCCGAGATGGGGTTCGTGGGTTTGAATATTCCGGCGGAGTATGGCGGCGCCGGCATGGAAGTTCTGGATCTAGCGCTCGTCTGCGAAATCCTGGGAGAGAGCGGTGCGCCGGTCCCCTTCTTCGGCCACGTGATGGCTTCCCTCGCCCTCATCCAGGGGGGCAGTGAAGAGCAGAAATCGCTTTGGCTGCCGAGCCTCGCTGCCGGAGAAAAAATCGCCTCGATTGCGCTCTGCGAAGCCGAAGGCGAATGGGTCCCCGAGCAGTGGCAGTGTGGAGTCGCGGGGGACCGCGTCTCGGGCAGTAAAAGTTTCGTGCCCAATGCTGACGTCGCCGATCTCCTTGTGGTGGGCGTCGCGGGGGGTGGCTTGGTACTGGTGGAGACCGGAGCCGAAGGGGTCAATGTCGAAAACCTCGATGGGATCGATCGCAGCCGTCCGGTATTTCGAGTCGAGTTTGACGAGGCCCCGAGTTCTCCCCTTGAGACAGGGGGGGACGTGGCTAGGGCCGTTTCGGATGCGGGCCTGGCGATGCTTGCGGCCGATGCGTTCGGCGCGGCCTCGCACCTGATCGACCTCGCCGTCGAATACGCCAAGACCCGCGAGCAATTCGGCCAGAAGATTGCGCAATTTCAGGCAGTGAAGCATCAGATCGCTCGCCTGGCGCTCGATATCGAACCCAGTCGAGCGCTCTACTGGTACGGGGCGTACGCGGTGGAGCACCTGCCGGAGGATGGCCCGCGCGCGGCCGCGTTGGCGAAGTCTCATATTACGGATCGGGCGCTGAGCGCGGCCCGGGCAGTCGTCGAACTGCACGGGGGGTTGGGTTTTACCTGGGAGTGCGATGTCCAGATGGGCTTCAAGCGCCTGATGTTCGATCGAGGTTTTTTGGGAACGCCCGCGGCTCTGCGCGATCGCTGCGCTGTCTTGGCTGGCTGGTAGGGTAGGCAGATGGATCTCGAATATACGGAGCAATACCAAGTTTATCGTGAGGAAGTTCGCCGTTTCCTCAAGGGCTGGCCCCTGACAGGTGAAGAGGCCGATCGGCCGGGCGCGGCTGGAAGTTTTCGAAAGCGGGGCATCGAGGCGGGCTTTGTTTGCCGCAATGTGCCCACGGAATACGGCGGAGCGGGTCAGGAACCCGATGCGTTGAAGGACGCCATCGTGCGGCAAGAATTCTATGCGGCGAGAGCACCCGGGGATCTCACCAGTCAGGGGGCCGGTCTGCTGGTTCCCACCCTGTTGGAGTTCGGGACCGAGGCCCAGAAGAAGCGCTTCATCCCGAAGGCCCTTGCCGATGAGGAACGCTGGTGCCAGGGATATAGCGAGCCGGGCTCGGGGAGTGATCTGGCTTCGCTGCAATGCCGCGCGACCCTCGACGGCGATGACTATGTGCTCTCCGGGCAGAAGATCTGGACGAGCAACGCGCGGGAGGCCGATTGGATGTTCGGTCTTTTCCGGACGGATCCCAGCGCCTCAAAGCACGCTGGAATCAGCTACCTGCTCGTCGACATGAAAACTCCCGGGGTCGAAGTTCGCCCGCTCAAGGAAATGACCGGGGGAATGGAGTTCAACGAGATTTTCTTCAACGACGCTCGAGTCCCTGCCGAGAATCTCGTGGGAAAGCCGGGGGAGGGCTGGGCCGTTTCCCGCGCCACCCTGGTGCACGAGCGGAACCTCATCGCTAATCCGAACATGATGCGAGACACATTCAACGATCTGCTCGATCTCGCCCGTCGCGTCGAGATCAATGGGCGTCCCGCCCTAGAGGATCGCGCCCTCAGGCAGCGATTGGTCGAAATCGAGGGCTACGTGCGTACCGGAGAGACCTCGTCCATGCTGCAGTTTACGGCCGGGGTTCGAGGAGAACCCCTCAAGGCCATGCGACCCATGATGATGGGAAAACTCTACTCGACGGATACCATGCAGAGGATCCAGAAATGCGCGTATGACCTGCTTGGGGCCGAAGGGATGCTGGCGCCGGCCTCGGAGGATGTGGCGGGTTGGGGACGGAAAGTCACGGCGACCGGTTGGGTCGAGGCGTATATTTTTTCGATGGGCCCTTCGATCGCTGGCGGTGCCAGCAATATTCAGCTCAATATCATCGGTGAGCGTGGATACGGCCTTCCCCGGGATATGCGTCCCCCGTCGAGCTGAGTTGGAGCCGCCCGGCTCTTAGTTCTCGGGTGGCAATTCGACCGAGAGAAAGAAGCGCTGCACCTCTTCAACGGTCTGCTTTGGATCGGCCGAGACATTCATTTCTGTGTAGAAAATGAATAAGCGTTTTCCCACGAAGAGCAGCTTGGCTGTGCCGCGCTGGGCGGGGTTGTTGTCGTAGGCGGGGATGTTGTAGATGAGTTCCTGAGCGGGGTGCCCATCGAGTTCGCTTTTCGTGAAACTGATTTCGGTGGCTCTGGAACTCTCAAGGAAGCCATCTCGGGCGCTCTTCAGAATATATCGATTACTGGTGACGAAGAGCACTGCGCCGGGCAGGTCGGTGTGGTTGACGCCGAAGGCGTCTGCTCCCCGTCGGACCTTGTAGACAGTGCTGACGAAACGGCTCGCCGGAAACCAGCGCTCGCGGGTATCGACCTCGGGTGAGCCCGGCATGTCGACCCGAAAACTCGCGTCCCCGGCTGTGAAGGGTTGCCATGCGGCGTCGCCCAGAGCCTTGTTGGCGAGAGCTGCCGCGAGCAGGGGCAGAGCTAGGAGGAATGCCTTGCGCAGGGAACTAGGGGCCAAACTGGGAGGTCCTCGCTGGAATTATTGTTGGAGGGGCTTGGGAGTCGGCGCACGAGCAGGATAGCCCGCGTCCTCCTGCGTGTTGGGCGAACCCGGGGCGGTTTTAGAGGGACCCGGCTTGGATGAGGTCTGGAGAAAATTCCGTCGAACCGGAAAAAAAAGCGCCACCCATGAGCAAAACCGCCCACTTGAATAATTGTCGGGGGGAAATCGACGTGCCTTGGGGAGGGCTACCCGGGAGAATCCGAGTTGCCTGTGAGAAGCTATTGCGTAGAAGAACCGGTTGGCGTCCGGTTGACCGAGAATTCGGTTCAAAAAACCGTCGGGAAGCCTGCTCCGTCTATTTCGACTTTGCCTGAGCCTGACTTGGCCGTGCCTGACGTGGCCTTGTCTGACGTGCCCTTGCCTGACGTGCCGTTGTCTGACGTGCC